>DBCR01000071.1 GCA_002293125.1 Opitutia bacterium UBA953 | reverse complement strand
CAGAACACCGGCGAGTCCGTCCAGCCTGAAGTCCAGATTTCCGAAGAGCTGCTCAAGGCCAACGAAGGTTCCGACGCCCTCGAAGGCGCCGCTCCGGCCAAGCGCCCCAGCCCCCGCAAGTCCAAGTAATCCGACCATGTCCGCTATCACCGCTCAGACGGTCAACGATCTGCGCCAGCGTACCGGTGCGGGTCTGATGGATTGCAAGAAGGCCCTCGTTGAAGCCAATGGCGACAACGAGAAGGCCGTCGAAATCCTCCGCATCAAGGGAGTCGCCACGCGCAACAAGAAGGCTGACCGCAAGGCCAGCGAGGGCATCCTCGCTGTTCAGGTCTCCGCCGACGGCCGCGCCTCGACGCTCCTCGAACTGAACTGCGAAACCGACTTCGTCGCCAAGAACGAGAACTTCATCGCTCTGGCCAAGGAACTCGTGGGCCAAGCCGCCGCCAATGGTGTCGATGGTTTCCTCGATCAGGCTTACCACGCCGACAAGTCCCGCAAGGTGAACGACTTCTTGAACGATCAGGTGCTCAAGATCGGTGAGAACCTCAAGGTCTCCCGCGTCCTGAAGTTCGAAGCCACCGGCGTGGGTCGCGTCTCCGCTTACGTCCACACCGGAGCGAAGATCGCTGTCCTCCTCGAACTGGGCCTCAAGACCCAGGCCGCCGCCGCAAACCCGGAAGTCGCCGAACTGGCCCGCCAGCTCGCGATGCAGGTCGTCGCCAATAACGCCCGTTTCGTCCGCCGCGACGAGGTCTCCGCCGACGTCGTCGCCAAGGAGCGCGAAATCGCCGCCGAGTTCACGAAGTCCGAAGCCGACAAGGCCATCGACGAAGCCAAGCGCATCGTCGAGGACTACAAGGGTCAGCTCGTCGAGCAGAAGGCCGCGAACGACGCCGAAGCCATCGCGGAACTCGAGAAGCGTATCGCCGTAGGCGAGAAGCAGATCGTCGCCGCCGAAGGCCGCAAGAAGGGTCAGCTCGCTAATATGGAGAAGATCATCTCCGGCCGCGTGGACAAGTTCTTCGCCGAATCCTGCCTCCTCGAACAGGCTTACTTCCGCGATCCCGACCAGAAGATCCAGGACCTCATCGCCGCCGCGAAGACCAAGGTCGGCGAAGAAGTCTCGATCGTCCGCTTCACCCGCTTCCAGGTGGGTGAGACCGCCGCCGAGTAAGTCCCGCCGGGTTCGGCTATCAAGGCCGGCTACCGCAAGGTGGCCGGCCTTTTGCTTGGCTTGCTTACGCCGCCGTCAGGAATAGCCTGACTCTATGCAGTTCCGTTCGGACATCCTCTGGAAGTCGGCCAGCGGCCGCTGTCCGGATTGCGGCGCCAAGGTTCGTGGCTCGTCCGATCGCACGAGTTGGCTCGCACGCTTCTGGGATACGCCCGCTCACTGTTCCGGCTGCGGCATGACGCTCCGTCGCAAGGAGGGCTTCTTCCTTGGTGCCATCGTCTGGAACTACGGACTCACCGCCTTCGGCGTGCTGCCGCTGGTGTTGCTGGCCCAACGCTTGGAATGGATCGGTTCCGTGTGGGCGATTCGTCTCGCAGTCGCGGCGATCTTCCTGGTGCCGCCGCTCATCCACGCGTTCTCCTGGCGCCTGTGGATCGGCACCTACTACGCTTTCTTGCCTGATCAGCTGCCTTCCGGCGGCCGTCGTCTCGACGACTGATCAGGTGCGGCGAGCGGATATCCGGCGCACCAGTTCGACCAGGAAGGCCGTGTCGCCCTTGGTCGCTCGGAGGTGCCCGACGGTCTCGATCGTCAGCGCCTCGATGCGCTGTTTCGTCGCGCTGACACCATGCATGCTTACATAGGTGGATTTACCGCTCTCGGCATCGGCCCCGACGGGCTTGCCGAGCTCGGCGGCGTCAGCGGTAAGGTCCAGCAGGTCGTCGACGAGTTGGAAGGCGATACCGGAGGCGCGGCCAGCGAGGCGGAAATATTCGACGTCGGCCGCGGAGGCCCCGCCCACCATTGCGCCCATCGCGAACGAGGCGCTGAGCAACGCGGCCGTCTTGCCGCGGAGGATGAACTCAATCCGGTCCGCGTCATTCTCTTGCCCGTCGATGTCTTCGGTCTGTCCGCCGACGAGTAATTGGGAGCCTGCGGCCATGGCGAGTTCGCGCACGAGGGCGGTAGCGAGCGTGGGCTGGGCGGCGTAGCCGGTGGCGAGGAGTTCGAAGGCCAGAGGTTGCAACGCGTCGCCCGCCAGCAGGGCGGTGGCCTCGTCAAAGGACTTGTGGCAGGAGGGGCGACCGCGGCGCAGGTCGGAGTCATCCATGCACGGCAGGTCGTCATGGATCAGCGAATAGGTGTGGATGCACTCCAGTGCCGTCGCGGCGTGGGAGGCGTCAGCCCGAGGCGTGAAGGCCGCAGCGGAGGCGAGGCAGAGGACTGGCCGTAGGCGCTTACCTCCGGCTTCGAGCGAGTAGCGCATCGCTTCATGCAGCCGTGCAGGGCGAGTCGTGGAGACCGGCGTCAGCAGACGAAGCGAGGCTTCCGCCTGCTGGATGAATGCCTCGTGCCGTGACTGAAACAGCGAGGCGTCCATCGGTTATTCGATTTCGGCGCCCAGTTTGAAGAAAGTCGCCGTGCGGCCTACGCTACCGATGACTTCGCTTTCGGTGAGCTTGGCCAGTTCCTGGGCCTGCTTGTCCATCTCTTCGCGTTCGGCGGTGAAGCGGACCTTGACCAGGTCGGCGTTACGGAAGGCTTCGGCGAGGAGGTTGGCGATGCCCGTGTTCACGCCGGCCTTGCCGACGAACACCTTCGGGTCGAGCGTCTGGGCGAGACTGCGCAGTTTGCTGCGTTCGGCGCCGGTGAGGCGGGGTTGGTCTTCAGAGCCTGATTCC
>DBCR01000017.1 GCA_002293125.1 Opitutia bacterium UBA953 | reverse complement strand
TACATGCCGCCGGTGGAAGCGCAGGCGCCCATGGCGACGACCCACTTCGGCTCGGCCATCTGGTCGTAGATGCGGCGGACGACTTCGGCCATCTTGTAGGTGACCGTGCCGGCGACGATCATGCAGTCGGCCTGGCGGGGAGAGAAGCGCATGACCTCCATGCCGAAGCGGGAGATGTCGAAGCGGGAGCCGCCGGCGGCCATGAGCTCGATGGCGCAACAGGCGAGGCCCATCGGCATCGGCCAGACCGAGTTGCTGCGCACCCAGTTCACGACGGCATCGGCGCGGGTCACGATGACCTCGCCCTCCACCTTGCTGTTATAACCGAAATCGGATTTGACCATGGTCGTTGGCCGCAAGTTAGGACAGCCCCCCATGGGAGCAAGCGGGAAGGGGTAAAAAGGCCGTTTTTATCGCTTCTAATCGGGGTCGGGTGCCACAGCAGGGGGGCCGGACGGAACCTTGCAACTAAACCCAGATGGGTTTGTTCTACTGAAGTACCCCATGAAGACGCTTTTCCTTCTGCTGGCGGCTGTGCTTTCGGCCGCAGCCTCCGCCCGCCCGCCCAACGTGGTGGTGATCTTCATCGATGACATGGGCTACGGGGATATCGGACCCTTTGGGGCCACCAAGCAGCGCACCCCCCACCTCGACCGGATGGCTAAGGAAGGCATGAAGCTGACCAGCTTCTACGCCACCCCGGTCTGCTCGGTTTCCCGCGCCCAGATGATGACCGGCTGCTACGGCGCCCGCGTCTCGGTCCCCGGGGTCTATTTCCCGGGTCAATCCGTGGGGCTAAATCCTGCTGAAGTAACTGTAGCCGAGAGACTTAAGGAAAAAGGCTATGCCACCCAGATGGTCGGCAAGTGGCACCTGGGCGACCAGCCTGAATTCCTGCCCACCCGGCAGGGTTTCGACCACTACTTGGGCATCCCTTACTCTAATGACATGCTCAAGAAGAGCGCCGACACCAAGATCCCGGTCGTCCCTCTCCTGCGGGATGAGAAGATCGCCGAGCTGATGGACGGAGAGGGTCAGCGCCGCATGGTCGAGCTCTACACCAAGGAGGCCGTCGACTTCATCGGACGTAACAAGGACAAGCCCTTCTACCTCTACTACGCCCACAACGCCGTCCACACGCCGATCTACCCTGGCGCCGCGTTCGCCGGTAAATCCCAGAACGGCCGCTTCGGCGATTGGGTCGAGGAAGTCGATTGGAGCGTCGGTCAGGTGCTCGACGCGCTGCGCTCGCAAGGTCTCGATAAGGATACGCTGGTGATCTTCACTTCCGACAACGGCCCGTGGCTGACCAAGGGCACCGACGGCGGCAGCGCGGGTCCGCTCCGCGGCGGCAAGGGTTCGACTTGGGAAGGCGGCGTGCGCGTGCCGACGCTCGCCTGGTGGCCGGGTCGCGTGCCGGCGGGTTCCGTCAATGACGCCGTCGCCGCGACGATCGACCTTCTCCCGACGTTCGTCTCGCTCGCCGGTGGCACCGTGCCCGCGACGCCGGTGATCGATGGCCGCGATATCACGTCGATCCTCCTCGGTCAGTCCAAGGAGTCGGCGCGCGAAGCCCATTACTACTTTGCCGGATACAATCTACAGGCGGTCCGTCAGGGCCGCTGGAAGCTCGCCCTCGCGCCGCAGTCGGAGGGCATGAATAACAAAAACGGTCCTAAAGTGGCCGATGGCCTGCGTCTTTATGACCTCGATGCCGAGATCGGCGAGCAGACCGATGTCGCCGCGCAGCATCCCGCGGTCGTCGCGAAGTTGAAGGCGCTCGCCGATAAGATGTCGGCCGAAATCGGCGGCAAGGAGCCGACCGCGCGTCGCCCTGCCGGCGAGGTGAAGGGCGCGAAGACGCTTTATCCGACGACGGATTACGTGCCCAACGACGTGAAGAAGGATGCTCCCAAAGCGGCGGCGAAGAAGTCCGCCGCGAAGCCCGTCGCACTCGCGCAGGCGAAGTCCGGCGATACGATCGTCTCGGCGAGTGCGCCGCAGGTCGGCCAGCGTGGCTTCACTGTTTCCGTCACCGTCGAGACCGCGCAACGTGACGCCGTGATCGTCGCGCAAGGCGGCCTCATCGGTCATGCGCTCTACCTCAAAGGGGGACGCGTCGCGTTCGCCGTCCGCCATGGTGCGGATGAAGTCGTCGAAATCCTTTCGCCCGCCGAGGTCCGAGGATCCTTCGCCGCGACCGCCAGCCTCGCCGCCGACGGCGCGATGAAGCTCGTCGTCGCCGGTCAGGACGCCGTTTCGGGCAAGGCCAAGGGTGCGCTGCCGCGTCAGCCCGCCGAGGATTTCTGTGTGGGTCACGACAACGGCAGGCCCGTCGGGCTCAACGGTGAGCTCAAGCCCCTGCAGGGCGCCGTCTCCGGCCTCGCGGTCACCACTCCATGATGCTCCGGCTGCTTTTCATCTTCGGAGCGGCCGTGCTGGCCGCCGCGGAGACGCGTCGTCCGAACGTGCTCGTCATCCTGGCCGATGACCTCGGCTACTCGGATCTCGGCTGCTACGGTGGTGAGATCCCCACGCCGCACCTCGACCGCCTCGCGAAGTCGGGCGCGCGCTTCGAGAAGACTTACACTTCCGCGCGCTGCTGTCCCACGCGCGCGTCGCTCATCACCGGCCTCCACCCGCACGAGGCCGGCATCGGCGACTTCGTCACCGCCAGGCCCTCGCCGAAGCGCGGCCCGGCCTATACCGGTCGCCTGTTGGATGATAATATCACCATCCCCGAGCTCCTGAAACAGAACGGCTACAGCACGTGGATGGTCGGCAAGTGGCACATGGGTTCGCCCGGACCCGTCCAGCGCGGCTTCGACGCCTATTTCGGCTACAAGAGCCTGCAGGCGCACTCGAACGATCAATGGGATCCAGCCGCCTATACGCGCTTGCCCGCCGGCACGCCCGCCGAGCTGTCCTATGCGCCCGGCAAGTTCTACGTCACCGACGTCTTCACCGATTACGCCCTCGAGTTCCTAAGGCACGCGCGTGTGACCAAGGACAAGCCGTGGTTCCTTTACCTCGCGCACTCTTCCCCGCACTTCCCCGTGCAGGCGCCGAAGGAATCGATCGACCGGCACATGGCCACGTATCGCCGGGGCTGGAATGTCCTGCGCACCGAACGCTTCGCGCGCATGAAGGCCCTCGGGCTCGTCGCCGCGGACGCCGTGCTGCCGCCGCTCTCGATGGTACCCGTCGAAGCGAACAACGCCATCGCCAACGGTTACTCCGGTAAGCCGAACCCCGCATGGGACAGCCTGCCGGCGGATCGTCGGGAAGACCTCGCGCGCCGCATGGCCACCTATGCCGCGATGGTCGAGCACGTCGACCAAGGCGTCGGCCGGCTGCTCGCCGACCTTGAGCGGAATGGCGAACTCGCGAACACCCTCGTCGTGTTCACTTCCGACAACGGCGCCTGCTATGAATGGGGCCCGTTTGGTTTCGACGGCGCTTCGCGCGCCGGTCGCACCGACCTCCATGTCGGCGACGCCTTGGCGGGCATGGGCCAGGCCGGCACGCATTCTTCGTACGGGTCCGCGTGGGCGAATCTCGGCAATACGCCGCTCAACCTCTACAAGCACTTCTGCCACGAAGGCGGCATCAGCGTGCCGATGATCGTCGCCTGGCCCGCGCATCTGAAGCCGTCCACGGCCTGGATTCGTTCCCCGGCGCATGTCATGGACCTGCTGCCCACCATCGCGGCCGCCACTGGCGCGACTTATCCGGCAGAGAGGGCAGGGAAGGCCATCCGGCCGGCTTCCGGCCGATCCTTGCTGCCCGACCTGCGGGGCGAACCGACACCGGAGCGCGGCATCCCGACCGCGCATGAAGGCGCGCGGGGTTATCGACTAGGAAGCTGGAAGATCGTCTGGGGTAAGCGCCAAAGCGCGCCCGTGACTTGGCAGCTGTTCGACCTTTCGAAAGACCCCTCCGAGCAGCATGACCTCGCCGCCCAGCACCCCGCCAAGCTCAAGGAGCTCGCGGACGCGTGGATGGCCTGGGCCAAGCGTTGCGGAGTCGACCTTGGTTCCCGCTAGGTTAAGCGGCAGAATCCCCTGTCGTTTCCGCAATAAGGCGGTTTTGACGCAGGATTGTCATAATCGGATGTTAATTTCTTGTCCCATGGAAGAAACCGCCAAGGTCCCTGGGCAACATAAGATCCATTTCCGGACGCTGATCCTGTCCGACCTGCATCTGGGGACCAAGGACGCTCAAGCCCGCGAATTGCTCGACGTCCTCCGCGGTATCCGCTGCGATAAGCTCATCCTTAATGGTGACATCATCGACCTCTGGTCGCTGCAGCGCAAAAACCATTGGTCGCCGGCGCACACGGCCGTCATCCGACGCATCATGAAGATGGCGGAGAAGGATGGCACGAAGGTCGTATACCTGCGTGGCAACCACGACGACTTCATCCGTCGCCTGATTCCCCTCGTGCTCGACCGTATCGAGCTCGCTGAAGAGCATATCCACGTCGCGCAGGACGGCCGCAAGTATCTTTGCATCCACGGCGACGCCTTCGACACCGTCACCGTCAAGATGCGCTGGCTCGCCGTCATCGGTGACATCAGCTACCAGATCCTGCTCGACCTGAACCGGGTCTACAACAAGTGGCGCGCCTGGCGCGGCAAGGAATACTTCTCCCTCTCCCAGGCCATCAAGGCCAAGGTTAAGACTGCGGTCAGCTATATCTCGAGCTTCGAAGAGCACCTCCAGACGCTGGCCGCCCGACGTGGCTGCGACGGCGTCATGTGCGGCCACATTCACAAGGCCGAGGATCGCATGATCGGCAATGTCCGTTACATCAATTCCGGCGACTGGGTCGAGTCGCTGACCGCGATTGTGGAAGAGGACGACGGTCGCCTGCGCGTCGTCGAGCGTCAGGAGCTCTTGCAGCGCATCGCTGAACGCCGTGCCGCCTTCGAGGCCGCCAAGGGCGGTGCGCCGGCGCCCGCCGGCGAAGCCGGCGCCACCATCTCGTTCGTCGCCTGATGAGCGTCATCCCCGTCCTTACGGCCGGTTTCGGCGAAGGGCATAACGCGGCCGCGCGTTCCATCATCGAGGCCCTCGGCCGCAAGCCAGGCCTGACCGGCGAACTGCACGATCTCTTCCTCGAGGCCTACGGCGCCGAGAAAGCCAAAAGCCAGCGCGACAGCTATATCGGCGTCGCGAACAAGTATCCGCGCCTGTGGGGTTGCATGTACACCGCGCTCGACCGCCTGCCGCTCGTCCGGGCCTCGCTGCCGTTCGTCCGTCCGGTCGAGAAGACGCTCAATGAGATGCTCGACGCGACCCGCCCGTCGGTCGTGGTCTCGGCCTATCCGCTCTATAACTACATGATGGCCCGTCGTTGGCATCGCGACGATCCCGCCCGCCCGCGCCTGATCACCGTCGTCACCGATTCCATTTCGGTGAATCGCGCCTGGCATCGCGCGCACTCCGATTGGTTCGTCACCCCGAACCAAGCCACCGCCGACGTCATGATCCGACAGGGCGTGCCTGCCGCCAAGGTCCTGCCTTACGGTTTCCCGGTGTCCTCGCGCCTCGCCCCGCGTTCTTCGGCCAAGGTCGGCGAACGTCCGCGCGTCCTCGTGATGCTCAATCCCGGTAAGCGTGACGCCGTCGAGCTCGCCAGCGCGCTCTCAACCCTCGGGCTCGAGCTGACGATCACCGTGGGCAAGGACGCTTCCTTCAAGGAAGCCGTTGAGCGCGCCGTCGAAGGCCGCGCCGAAGTGCTCGGCTGGACCGACCGTATTCCCTCGCTGATGCTTTCGTGCCACCTCGTCGTCAGCAAGGCTGGCGGCGCGACCACGCATGAGTGCGTCGCGGCGGGCGTGCCGATGATCATCACCCAGGTCATTCCCGGCCAGGAAGCCGGCAACGGCCGCCTCATCGCCGAGCATGGCGCTGGCGCCTACGGACTCACTCCGGACTCTGCGCGCACGATCATCGCCGAGGCCTTCAGCGGAGACTGGACCGTTTGGAAGAAGTGGAAAGCCTCCGTCGACGGACTCGGCGATGCCGGCGGGGCCGACCGCGTGGCGGATCTGGTGGAGCGGGAGCTGGGGATTAAGAGGTAGGGATACGATGACATCGCATCCTCGTGTTAGGTAGGGCTGACCATCCTTGGTCGGCCGCGGCCGAGCAGGTATGCTCGGCCCTACCCAAGGCAGAGATTCACAACTCAAAGGGAAACCGGAGACC
>DBCR01000064.1 GCA_002293125.1 Opitutia bacterium UBA953 | reverse complement strand
ACGCCGCCGGCGCCGAAGTCATTGCAACGCTTAATCAGGCGGCTGACGGCCGGATCACGGAAGAGACGCTGCAGCTTGCGCTCGGTCGGGGCGTCGCCCTTCTGGACCTCGGCGGAATTCTGGAGGGCCGTCTCGGTGTGTTCCTTCGAGGAACCCGTCGCGCCACCCACGCCGTCGCGGCCGGTGCGGCCGCCGACGAGCACGATGACGTCGCCCGGGGTCGGAACTTCGCGGCGCACGCAATCACGGGGACCCGCGGCGACGACCGCGCCGATTTCCATGCGCTTGGCCAAGTAGCCCGGGTGGTAGTGTTCGGAGACCAGGCCGGTCGCGAGACCGATCTGGTTGCCGTAAGAGGAGTAGCCGGCGGCTGCGCCGGTGGTGATCTTGCGCTGCNNCGCTGCGGGAGCTTGCCCGGGAGCGTCTGCTCGTAAGGCGTGAGCGGATCGCCGGCGCCCGTCACGCGCATCGCCTGATACACGTAGGAGCGGCCGGAAAGCGGATCGCGGATCGCGCCGCCGAGGCAGGTGGCCGCGCCGCCGAAGGGCTCGATCTCCGTCGGGTGATTGTGCGTCTCGTTCTTGAACATCACCAGCCACTCCTGGACGCGGCCGTCGATCTCGACCGGCACGACGATCGAAGCGGCGTTCACCTCTTCGGAGTCTTCCATGTCGTCAAGCTTGCCCGTGCGCTTCAGCTCGCGGCCGGCGATGGTCGCGATGTCCATCAGGCAGACCGGCTTGCCCTGGCGGTTGAGGCCGAGGCGCACCGCCTGGTAGCGTTCCCACGAGGCCTTGAAGGGCGCCAGCAAAGGCGAATCCGCGAACTCGACCGACTTCAGTTCGGCGAGGAAGGTCGTGTGGCGGCAGTGGTCGGACCAGTAAGTGTCGAGCAGCTTGATCTCCGTGATCGTCGGCTCGCGGCGGGCCTGGTCGCGGAAGTGGGCCTGGCAGAACTGCAGGTCGGCGTCGGACATCGCGAGGCCGAGCTCCTTGCGGAGGGCGGCGAGGGCGGAGACATCCTTCGTGAGGAAGCCCGTGAGTGAAGCGACCGCGGCCGGCGTGGGCGCGGCGCGACGGAGCGAGGACGGCTTGGCGAGGTCGGCTTCGCGGGAGTCGACCGGATTGATCAGGTAGGCCTTGATGCGCTTCAGCTCTTCGGGCGAGGCGCCGCTGACCACGAAGGTGCGGGCCGCGGCGACGACCGGGCGTTCGCCGCCGGAGACGATCTGGAGGCACTGCGCGGCCGAATCGGCGCGCTGGTCGAACTGGCCGGGCAGGAACTCGACCGCGAAGGCCGTCTCATGGGCGGCCAGCGGGAAGCATTCCTCCGTCACGTCGTCGACGGGCGGCTCGGCGAAGACCGTCGGGATCGCCTGGCGGATGGCGGCCTCCGTGGCGCCCTCGACGTCGTAACGCTGCAGGATACGCAGGCTTTTCAGCCCCGGGAGGCGAAGCGAGTCCCGCAGGTCACGCAGGAGATGGTCGGCTTCGGACCGGAAATCGGGTTTCTTCTCGACGAAAAGGCGCTTCATGAAGTCAGCCCAACCTTGTTGCGGGTGGGTGACCAATTCAAGGTCGTAAGCCTAGTTAGAGACAAGATTCACCCTCGGGTGGCGGGTGGCCGAGCGAGAGTATCGAGTATGGAGTATTGAGTATAGGGGGTCGTTTCAGGTGGCGGGTGGCAGTCCCAGGTGGCGGGTGGCGGGGGCCAGGTAGGGGCGTGCGGACCGCGTGCCCACGGATGACCGGGCCGGTCATCCCTACCCTGAGGCAAAGGACCAAACTCAAGGGGAGACCGGAAACCAGATGATTGGATGGGGTATTTATCAGGAGCCGAAGCTAACTTTCCGGTTTCCGGTCTCCCTTTGCGACTTGGCGGGCCCAACCGCTAACCGCTGCGGCGGGCTCGGAGAGCCCGCCCTACCCCCTCACTCGACCAGGCAACGGGGCCAGGTCAGGCCAACAGGTCCTTGATATAATGTCCGTGGACGTTCGTCAGGCGGCGTTCGAGGCCGTTATGGTAATAAGTCAGCCGTTCGTGATCCAGGCCCATGAGGCGGAGGATGGTGGCGTTGAAATCATAGACCGAGGCCTTGTTGACGACGGCCTTCGCTCCGAACTCGTCGCTCTCGCCGTAGCTGAAGCCTTTCTTCACCCCCGCGCCAGCGAGGAAACATGTGAAGGCGTCGGGGTTATGGTCGCGCCCGGTGCCGTTGCCCTGGAGGAACGGCATGCGGCCGAACTCGGTGCACCAGACGATGAGCGTCTTCTCGAGCAGACCGCGACGCTTCAGGTCCGCGATCAGGGCGGCGGTCGGCTGATCCATGATCTCCGCCTGCATAGCGTGGGTCTTCAGGATGTCGGAGTGCGAGTCCCAGTTGGTGATGCCGTTGCCGCCGGAAGGGTCGCTACCGTTGAAGAGCTGCACCACGCGCACGCCCTTCTCGATGAGGCGGCGGGCGAGGAGGCAGTTCTTGGCGTATTCGCGCTTCAGTTCGGTACCGGACTCCACGCCGTATTCCTGGCGGATCGAAGCCGGTTCGGACGAGAGATCCATCACGTCGGGGACCGACATCTGCATGCGGCCGGCCAGTTCGTAGGTGGCGATGCGCGCGGCCAGGTCGTTGTCGTCGGGGAAGCGTTCGAGGTGCCCGGCGTTGAGGCGCGCGAGCAGGTCCGACGTCCGCCGGTCGTCGGCCGGCGTGTAGGCGGACGGGCGGGCGAGGTTGGCCGGCGGGTGCTTCGCATTGAAATCCGTGCCTTGGAAAGAAGCCGGCAGGAAGCCGCTGCCGAAGTTGTTCTTGCCGGAGCGAGCCATGCCACGCGGGTCGTTGATCGCGACGAAAGCGGGGAGCTCCGAGTTGGCGGTGCCGAGCGCGTAGGTGACCCAGGCCCCGAAGGAAGGATAGCCCTCGGCCGTGAAGCCCGTATTGAAGAAGTTCTCCCCTTGCGGGTGTGCGCTCGTCTGCGTGTGGAGCGAGTGGACGAAGCAGAAGTCGTCGGCCAGCGCACCGAGATGCGGGAGCAGTTCCGAGGTCATCTTGCCGCTCTGTCCGCGCGGTTTGAATTCCCAGAACGGTTTGGCGATGCTGCCCGTCGGCCCTTCGAACGTCACCGCCGGCACTCCCGGCGGCTTCTGCCCGTGATAACGCGTGAGCGCGGGCTTGTAGTCGAAAGTGTCCACGTGGCTGACCGCGCCGGGGCAATAGATGATGAGCACCTGTTCGGCCGCCGCGGGGAAGTGGGCCTTGCGCGGCGCGTAAGGGCGACGCGGGTCGATGTCGGGGCGGATGGGACCGGAAGCCGCGGCCGGGCGGCCGGTGTCGGCGGCCAGCAGGCCGTCCATCGCCAGCAGCTTCGCCAGGCCCACGCCGCCCAAGGTGAGGCCGGCTTGATGGAGGAAGTTACGCCGGCTGAGCAACGCGCGTCCCTGCGGGGAAAGATGCAAGGGATCGAAGCTCATGGGAGGAAGCCGAATTCGTTGGAGTTGATCAAGGCACGGCAGACGACGGGGAGGCCGGACTCGCGGGCGACCTCGACGGAGGCGGCGAGTTCGGCGGCCGAGGGGTCGCGGCCCAACAGCAGGCGGAAGCCGTTGCGCACCTGCGCGGCGTGATCGGACGGGGCGGCGCCTTTGACCGCCTCTTCGGCGACGAACCTCGCCTGCTCGACGATGAAGTCGCTGTTCATCAGGTTGAGCGCCTGCAAGGGCGTGGTCGAGATCGCGCGCTTGGCGCTGACCTGTCCGCAATCCGGGAAGTCGAAGGCGGTGAAAATCTTGTCGTCCACGCGACGCATGCGCTCCTGGTAAAGCATGCGGCGCCAGGTCTGCGGCCCGTGGTTATCGGTCACCTGCCATTGGGCGTAGGTCTTCTTCACGTCGTGGATGCGGAAGCCGCGCCCGCCGACGGAGCGGTCGAGCTTGCCCGACGCGAGCAGGACCGAATCGCGGATGACTTCGGCTTCGACGCGGCGAGGCGGGAAGCGCCAGAGCAACGCCGAGCCGGCGTCGCGGCGCAGCCCTTCGGCCGAAGGCGCCGAGTCCTGCCGGAAGGCGTCGCTCAGGACGAGCGTGCGGAGCAGGTCCTTGACACCCCAGGGCTGGGCGCCGGGACGAGAGGGAGCCGTGAATTCCGAGGCCAGGAAATCCAGCAAGGCCGGGTGCGACGGCGTCATGCCCGCCTTGCCGAAATCGGCGGCGGTGACCACGAGGCCTGCGCCGAAGACATGATGCCAGAGGCGATTGACCATCACGCGGGCGGTGAGGGGATGCTCCGGACGGGTGAGCCAGGCCGCGAAACGGAGACGACGCACGGATTCGGGCGCGGATGAATCGAGATCCAGATCGCCGCCGAGGACCGCGAAGCCAGCGGGCGGCACCGCGTCGCCCGGCGTCTCCGGGCTGCCGCGCAGCAGGACGCGCGTGTCCACGGGCTGGATGAACCGGCCGACGAAACTGTGGCGCGGGCCTTCTTCGTTCAGGTCGGCGATCAGCCCCTGCAGCGCTTCGTCCGCCTGCCGGAGGAGCGGATCGGCCTTCACCTTTCGGCCAAGCGCGGCGGTGTCGCCGATTTCCTGCCAGGTCCCGTCGGGGCGCTGGCTGAGCAGTCTGAACGGGGGCAGCTGGCCGCCGCCCTCGCCGGCCAGGTAATCCGTCTCGAAATAATATTCCCGGTTCGAGCTGAGCCGGAAGCGGTCGACCTCCTGCGGATGCGGGAAGCGGATCTCGACCCATGGCCTCGTCTTGGCGCCTTTCTCGGCGCGGGCCTTCCAGCCCTCGGTACCGAACTTGCCGTCGTTCGCCTTGGCGATCTCACCGCGCAGCTGGGCCATCGCCTGGTCGCCGACCAGGCTCGTGCCGGCGGCGGCGAGGGCGAGGTTGCGGCCTTGGTCCGCCGGGCCGAAGACCTCAAGCTCGTCGACCGAAACGTAATTGGAAGCGAACTCGACGCGCAGCGCCTGCGTCTGCCGGGCGGGGAAATGGAATTCGGAATAACCGCCCCAGTCTTCCGACCAGACGCCGAGCCGGTCGCGCAGCTGCGCGCGCCGCGCCTGCACCTGACGATGCAGTTCCTCGGCCCGCTGCTGACGCGGGTGCTCCGGAGCGAGCTCGGGGCGACGGCCGCCGAATTCGACGCCTTGGAAGACGGCCGTGAGCGAATAGTAGTCCTTGATGGAGATCGGGTCGAACTTGTGGTTGTGGCAGCGCGCGCAGCTGACGGTCAGGCCCAGGACCGAAGCGCCCAAGGTCTGCATCACCTCGTCCAGGCGATCGGCGCGCGCCTGGCGGATGGCCGTGGGTTCCTGGCCGACCGTGGCGGCGGGCACGTGCGGACCGGCGACGAGGAAACCCGTCGCGTCTCCGGCGCCGAGCTGATCGCCCGCCAGCTGTTCGCGGATGAACCGGTCGTAAGGCAGGTCGGTGTTGAACGCGCGCACCACGTAGTCGCGGTAGATCCAGGCGTTCTTGCGATAGAGGTTCGCCTCAGAGCCGTTGGTCTCGGCCCAGCGGATGACGTCGAGCCAATGCTGGGCCCAGCGTTCGCCGAAATGCGGCGAGGCGAGGAGTTCCTCGACCAGCGCGCGGTAAGCGGCGTCGGCATCACGCGCGTGATCGGCCACGAAACGGTCGGCGCGTTCGGCCGTGGGCAGCAGACCCGTGAGCGTGACCGAGGCGCGGCGGAGGAGGGCGCGCGGCTCGGCGGGCTTCGAGAAGCCCAGTCCCTGCTTGGTCAGCTCCGCGAGGAGGAAGGCGTCGACCGCGCCGCGCGCCGGGATTGGCGGGATCGCCAGGCGGACCACCGGTCGGAGAGACCAATGGTCGGAGACCGGCTTGGTCGCGACGGCTTCCATCTGGCCGGGCCAGACGGCGCCTTCGGTAATCCATTGCTCAAGGAGGGCGAGTTGCGCGGCGGAGAGCCGGTCGCCCTTCGGCGGCATGCTGATGTCCGGATCGTTGGTGCGCAGGACGAACATCAGATGGCTCTTGGCCGGGTCGCCGGCCACCACCGCGGGCTTCCCCGAGTCGCCGCCCGCGAGCAAGGCGAGGCGCCCGTCGACCCGGAAGCTAGATTTCTGCTTTTCGGGCCCATGGCATTCCAAGCAGCGCTTAGAAAGGATGGGCTTGATCTCCGTCTCGAAGTCGACCGCGGCGGCCGCGGCGGCCGCGACGAACAGCAGGGGCAACCAAGCCGACTTGAGTCTGTGCGTCTGCATGGGCGGGAGATTGGCTTGGGGCAAGGAGGAGAAGCCTTCGGCTCATCTGGGAGATAAGGTCGTTTCCAGCCGTCAGCAAGTACCGCTCCATATTATGGTTGGCAGCGGCCTTCCCCCACCCAACCCCGCCCCCCTGCCCCAAGAGATGATTATATCTCGGGTGGCGGGGAGGCATCGGGTAGGGCTGGCCATCCTTGGCCGGCCGCGGCCGAGCAGGGATGCTCGTCCCTACCTCACTCCGCGAACCCGTGCTCTTTCAACATCCGCGCCACGGCTTGCGGGAGGGCGGGGCGAATCGCGGTCGGGACGACCTTCTGCGCGTCGACGGTGCAGTGGAGGTAGCCGAGCTTGCGTTCGGCGTCGGCATCGCGGCCGGCGGCTTCGAGCCAGCGCTGTAGCACAGCCGCGGCGCGAGCCCACTCGGGCCAGTCGCTCTCGACGCCATCGGCGGCCTCGACGAGCTTACACAAAGCGCAATCACCGAGGAAGCGTTCGACCGCGGCGGCATCTTCCGCCCCGACGATCGTGACGAGCTTCTCGCGTTCGCGCGCTTCCATGGTCAGGTCTTGTAACCGAGCACCGGACGCAGCCACTTCTCGGCTTGCTCAATGGTCCAGCCCTTGCGCTTGGCGTAATCCTCAACCTGATCACGGCCGACATTATCGACGTCGAAGTAGATGGACTGCGGATTGCCGAAGTAGAGGCCCGATACGGAGGCGGCCGGATTCATCGCGTAAGATTCGGTGAGCGTGCAGCCGAGGCGATCCGCGTCCAGCAGGCGCCAGAGCTCGGCCTTCTCGGTGTGCTCGGGGCAGGCGGGATAACCAGCCGCGGGACGACGGCCGGCGTATTTCTCGTCGACGAGTTCTTCGACGTTCAAGGCTTCATTCGGCGCGTAGCCCCAGAGTTCCTTGCGGACTTCGCGGTGCAGCCACTCGGCGCAGCCTTCCGCCAAGCGGTCGGCGAGGGCCTGCACGAGAATCTGGCGGAAGGGGTCCTTGGCTTTGAAGGAGGCGGCGTAGTCTTCGATCTCCTGGCCGGCGGTCACGGCGAAGGCGCCTAGGTGGTCGCCCTTCTGCGTGGACACGAGGTCGGCCAGCGAGCGGCAGGTGGTCACCTTCGGACGCTGGCGCTGGTCGCGCAGGAAGTGGAAGCGGCCAATCTGCTTCGACTGGGCTTCGTCACCGTAAATCTCGACGTCGTCGCCGACGCGGCGGGCGGCCCAGAGGCCGGCAGCGCCACGGAGGTGGACACGGTTGCTACGGATCAGCTCGTCTAGCTCGACGCGGGCGGAGTCGAAGAGCTTACGCGCTTCGCTGCCATACTTGGGCGACTTGAAGATCTGCGGGAACGCGCCCTTCAAGGACCAGGTGATGAAGAATGGCGTCCAGTCGATGATCTCGGCCACCGCGGCGGGGTCGATGCGCTCGAACAGCGTCACGCCAGGCTTACGCGGCGCGGGCTGGACTGGGGCGGTCGTGACAAGCGGGCGCTTGCGGGCTTCGGCGAGAGAAATAACTACGGCGGGCTGCTGCTTCTCGTAGGCCTCACGCAGTTCCGTCTGCTCGGTCTTGAGGTCGCCGACAAAGCCGACGCGCTTGGAGGGATTGAGGAGGTCGCTGCAGACCGCGGTGACGAGCGAAGCGTCGCCGACATGCACCATCGGGCCGTCGTAATGCTGGGCGAGCTTGATGGCGGTATGCTCCTTGGAAGTGGTGGCACCGCCGATGAGCAGAGGTGTGCTGATACCCGCGCGCTTCAATTCTTGGGCAACGGTGATCATCTCGTCGAGGGACGGTGTGATCAGGCCGGACAGGCCGATGAAGTCGGGCTTCAGGCGCTGGGCCTCGGACACAATCCGCTCGGTGGGCGTCATCACGCCGAGGTCGGTGACGGCGTAGTTATTGCAGGCGAGTACGACGCCGACGATGTTCTTGCCG
>DBCR01000006.1:7734-11993 GCA_002293125.1 Opitutia bacterium UBA953 | reverse complement strand
GACGCGGTCCTTCTTCTCCTTGAGCTCGGTCTCGGTCGCGGCACCCACGTGGATGACGGCGACGCCGCCGGCCAGCTTGGCGAGGCGTTCCTGGAGCTTTTCCTTATCGTAGTCGGAGGTGGTCTCGTCGATCTGGCGACGGATGAGCTTCACGCGGCCCTGGATGTCGGCGGACTTGCCCGCACCCTGGATGATCGTGGTGTTCTCCTTGTCGGCGACGATGCGCTTGGCGCGGCCGAGGTCGGCCACCTTGACGGATTCGAGTTTGATACCGAGGTCATCGGTGACGAAGCGGCCACCAGTGAGGACGGCGATGTCTTCCATCATGGCCTTGCGGCGGTCGCCGAAGCCAGGGGCCTTGACGGCGCAGACGTTGATCGTTCCGCGGAGGCGGTTGACGACGAGGGTCGCGAGGGCTTCGCCTTCGATTTCCTCGGCGATGATCAAGAGCGGCTTGCCGGTCTTGGCGACTTCCTGGAGGAGAGGCAGCAGGTCCTTCATGGCGCTGACCTTCTTCTCGTAGAGGAGGATGTAGGCGTCTTCTAGGATGGCCTCGAGCGTCTCGGCGTTGGTCGCGAAGTACGGGGAGAGGTAACCCTTGTCGAACTGCATGCCTTCGACGACGTCGAGGGTGGTTTCGATGGTCTTGGCTTCTTCGACGGTGATCGTACCGTCCTTACCCACGCGGTCCATGGCTTCAGCGATGATGTCACCGATGGACTCGTCCCAATTGGCGGAGACGGTGGCGACCTGCTTGATTTCCTTGCGGTCTTTGACCTTCTTGGAGATTACGGCGAGTTCCTTGACGATGGCTTCGGTGGCCTTGTCGACGCCACGCTTGACGAAGATCGGGTTGGCACCGGCGGCGACGAAGCGGAGGCCTTCTTTGTAGATGGCTTCGGCCAGGACGGTCGCGGTGGTCGTGCCGTCACCGGCCTTGTCGGCGGTCTTCGAGGCGACTTCGCGCACCATCTGGGCGCCCATGTTTTCGTAAGGATCGTCGAGTTCGATCTCCTTGGCGACGGTGACGCCGTCCTTGGTGACCTTCGGGGCGCCGAACTTCTTGTCGATCATCACATTGCGGCCCTTAGGACCGAGGGTGACTTTGACGGCACGGGCGAGGATGGAGACGCCATTGAGCACCTTGCGGCGGGCGGCTTCGTCGAACAGAATCTGCTTCTTGGACATAGTGGTGTGGTTTGAGAGTTAGGGGGGTGAGATTATTCGATGACGGCGAGGATTTCTTCTTCGCGAAGGAGGAGGTAGATTACTTCGTCGAGCTTCACTTCCGTGCCGGCGTACTTGCCGACGAGGACCTTGTCGCCGACCTTGACGTTGAAGGCGACCTTCTTGCCGTCCTTGTCGAGGGCGCCGGTGCCGAGGGCGATGACCTTAGCTTCCTGCGGCTTCTCCTTGGCGGAGTCAGGGATGATGATGCCGCCCTTGATTTCTTCAGCCTCTTCGATGCGCTGGAGGAGGACGCGATCGCCGAGGGGCTTGACGCTGGGTTTGGTGTTTTTAGCCATGGTGGGTGTTTGGGTAGAGGTTGGTCCGTGAGGACGTGGGTGGGGTTGCAGAACAGATGCCAAAGCCGTTTCGCCGAGGTTTAGCAAACGATTTAGGGGTTTTTATCGGGCTGGAGCCCTTATCGACCCCCTAAATGACCCAATGTTCCCGCTTTTGCCCGAGACAGGGTGTCTCAGCAGTGGGACAACCGAAACATTAGGGACAGGGGCTGAGGCCGGAGTAGGAGCGACACCTTGTTTTCTTGCCTCCCGAACTACCCCTGCCCCTGCCCCAACCCCTACCCCTCTCGTTCAAAGCTCCCCTGGCTGCTTGCCTTCAGGTTCCTTCAACTGATCGCCCCAACCGAGAATACGAGCCTGGGCACCGTGGTGCTCAGCCTTGGTCTTGTCGCCGCGCTCCATCCAGATGCGGGACATGGAAGTGTGGATATGGATGTCCTTTGGGCGCAGCGCGAGGGCCTGCTCGCCGGCGGCGAGGGCTTCGTCGTATTGACCGGCGGCGAAGTGGACTTCGGCTTTGGCCAGCCAAGCCTCGAAGCAGGCCGGATCGGCAGACACCGCCGTCTGCAGTTTAGTCAACGCCGCCGCCTCATCGCCCATGGCGAAGTCGAAAGCAGCCTCATCCGCCAAGGCTAGGGCGCGCGCTGAGGGCGTAGGATCGGACATACGGACACCGTGCGTGGCGCTCGTGGCATCGCAAGCGCTCCTTTCACGCTTGGAAAGGGACCGAGGGGGTCGCAACTTACCCGCATCATGGATCCTCGCTACGGAAAGCTCGCCGACGTGCTCTGCGGTTTCTCAACCCGCCTCAAGAAGGGGGAGAACGTGCTCATTGACGCCCACGACGTGCCGGAAGACTTCGTCATCGCCCTCATCCGGGCCGCCCGCGAACGCGGCGCCACCCCGATGGTGAACCTCCACAAGGCCCGCGTCGGCCGCGAGATGGTCAAGGGCGGCACCAAGGAACAGTTCAAGCTGGCCGCCGACCACGAGCTCGCCCGCATGAAGAAGATGCAGGCCTACATCGCCGTGCGCGGTTCCGACAACATCTTCGAAGGCAGCGACATCCCGGCCGCCCAGGCCAAGCTCAACGGCGAGCTGATGCGCCCCGTCCTCGACCATCGCGTCAACAAGACCAAGTGGGTCGTCCTCCGCTGGCCGACGTCGTCCATGGCCCAACAGGCCAAGATGAGCACCGAGGCCTTCGCCGACTTCTACTTCCGCGTCTGCACGCTCGACTACTCCCGCATGATCCCGGGCATGGAAGCCCTCAAGCAGGCCATGATGAAGACCGACGAGGTCCACATCGTCGGCCAGGGCACCGACCTGAAGTTCAACATCAAGGGCATGAACGCCATCCCTTGCGGCGGCGAATACAACATCCCCGACGGCGAGGTCTTCACCGCGCCCATCAAGGACTCCGTCAACGGCGTGCTGCAGTACAACTGCGCGACCATCTACCAGGGCGTCTCGTTCGAGAACATCCGCCTCGTCTTCCGCAAGGGCAAGATCGTCGAGGCCACCTCGAACAACACCAAGCGCCTGAACGAGATCCTCGATACCGACGGCGGCGCCCGTTTCATCGGCGAGTTCGCGATCGCCTTCAATCCGCACATCCTCAACCCGATGCAGGATATCCTGTTCGACGAGAAGATCGCCGGCTCCTTCCACTTCACGCCCGGCAAGTGCTACGAGACCACCGACAACGGCAACCATTCGTCCATCCACTGGGACATGGTCTGCATCCAGCGCCCCGAATACGGCGGCGGTGAGATCCGTTTCGACGGCCAAGTAATCCGTAAAGACGGCCTCTTCCTTCCCAAGCCCCTCCAAAAATTGAATCCCGCATACCTCCTCGGTAAGGCCAGATAACATGGCCAACCAAAAAAAGCCGAAGAAGGCCCAGCCCAAGCGCCTCGGCTCCCGTCCCCAGGCCCGCACGGCCAAGGCGCTGAAGCGTAAGAATAAGCCGGCCCCGCACGTCCCCTATGCGGCCCGTCCGGCCAAGGCGCCCGTCGAGGAGCTTCGTCCGGATGAAATCGTCAAGACGCGCATCCCGAGCGAATTCGAACCCGCCCGCGCCGACAAGATCATCGCCACGCTGCTTGACGGCGTCAGCCGCTCCCGCGTGCAGAAGGCGCTCGACCTCGGCATGGTGAAGGTCAACGGCCAGACGGCCGATTGCCGCACGGTCCTCAACCCCGGCGACGCCATCGAAGTCGCCCTGCCCTCCCCCGGCGAGCCCACCGCCCGCCCCGTGAAGATGTCCATCGAAGTCCTCTTCGAGGACGCGCACCTCATCGCCGTCAACAAGCCAGCCGGCCTCCTCACGCACCCCGTCCAGGGTTCCGACGAGGTTTCGATCGTCCACGGCCTGCTGCATTACACCAAGGGCAAGCTCGCCCCGGCCGGCGGCGCGCCCCGCCCCGGCGTCGTCCACCGCCTCGACCGCGAGACCTCCGGCGTCATCGTCCTCGCGAAGACCGATAAGGCCTACCACGCGCTCGTCGCGCAGTTCGCCGAACGCACCGCCAAGAAGGAATACCTCGCGCTCGTCGACAAGGCCCCGCGCCTCCTCTCCGGGGTCATCAACGCCAACATCGACCGCCACCGTACCGTCCGCGTGCGCATGGCCGTCCGGGAAGACGGCCGCGAAGCCATCACCGACTGGCGCGTCGAAGAAAAATACGGCGTCGAAGCCGCGCTCGTCCGCGCCTTCCCGCACACCGGCCG
>DBCR01000006.1:0-7648 GCA_002293125.1 Opitutia bacterium UBA953 | reverse complement strand
AAGTTCGACGTCCCGAGCTACACCGGCTGGCCGATGCCCCGCGTGATGCTCCACGCTCATAAGCTCACCCTGACACACCCGCAGACCGGCAAGCCGCTCATGATCACCGTCGAGCCGCCCAAGGACTTCCTGGAGCTCAAGGAATGGCTGGCCAAGAAGTTCGGGCGCAAACCTTACCTTCTGCCCGCGTAAGCGGTATAAGCGGGTGGCGGTTAGCGGTTGGCGGTTGGGAGCAGCCATGGAGACATGCTGCCCTAGGTAGGGACGTGATCACCATCGCGTCCTCGCGCACTCGAGCCCTCCGCCCTCGTCTAGAACCCCTTCTGCCCGGGCTTGGGCACTTTGCTCGGGACCTTCCAGTCGGCGGGTAGAATCTTAGCCGCGGTCAATGGGTCGTTGTCGCCGTCGGCCTTCATCTCGGCGGCGAGCTTGGCGAGCATGGCCTTGATGCGTTCAGCGTGCTCTGAGAGGGCTGAAAGGTCCTTGGTCTCGTAAGGGTCGGTCTGCAGATCGAAGAGCTGGGTGCGGTCGACGTGCGGGTAGCGGATCAGCTTCCAGCGTCCGTCGCTGAGGGCCTTCTGGATGCTCTTATAACCGAACATCAGGAACGGCCGACCGGGCTGGCTCGGATCCTTGAGCACGGCGGCGAACTCGCGTCCTTGGGAATCCTTCGGCGCCGTGACGCCGCAGAGCTTGCCGAGGGTGGGCAGGACGTCGAAGAGGTAGCACAGCGCGTCGCTGCGCTTATCCGCGGCGATGCCAGGGCCGGCGACGATCAGCGGCACACGCATCGAGTGCTCGTAGAGGTTCTGCTTGCCGATGAGGCCGTGCGAACCGCGGGCCACGCCGGAATCAGCGGCGTAGACGATGATCGTATGGGCGGCGAAGGGCGAGGCGTCGACGGCGTCGAGGACGCGGCCGACCTGGACGTCGAGGTAGGAGATATAACGGTAATACTCGGCCAGCATCGTCTTCACGTCGGCCTCGGGGCGTGGCCACTTCATCAGCTGCTCGTCGCGGATGACCATCTCGCCGTTGTCGAAGGGGTGCTGCGGCAGGAAGTTCGGCGGCAGCGGGATCGAGGCCGGCGCATAATCGATCGGGAACCCTTCCGGGACGATGTGCGGGTCATGCGGGCCGTCGAAGGCGAGATATGAGAAGAACGGCCGCTTGCCGTCCTGCGACTTCACGAACGCGAGGGTCTCGTCGGTGGCCTCTTCGCAGAGGTGCTTCGGACCCACCTTGCCCGGCGTGAGTTTGCCGGTCGGGAGCATATCGCTGGTGGGCGCCTTGAGCGGATTCACCATCCCGCCGACGAAGAGCGCCTTGGCCTGCTGGAAGGACTTCGAGATCGAGGGCGGACCGTTATGCCACTTGCCCGTGGCGAAGGTCGCGTAGCCGGCCGCACCGAAGGCGCTGGGCCAGGTCTGGTGCTTTAGCAGCTTCTCGTCGATCTTCGCCAACGAGCGGCCCGAGAGCAGCATCGCCCGCGAAGGCACGCAGGTCGCGCCCTGGTTACCGCCCTGCATGTAAGCGCGGTTGAAAGCCACGCCGCGCTTCACGAGGCGATCGAGGTTCGGGGTCTTGATGACCGGATTACCTAGCGCCGCGATGGTATCGGCGCGCTGGTCGTCGGCGAAGATGAAGACGACGTTCGGCGGCTGGGCGGCGGTCAGGGACACGACCGTGACCAGCAACGCGAGGCAGAGACGGGGCAAGCTCATGGCCTCATCCAACCTTGCCCGCCGCAGAAGGCAATCCGCGTTCAGGCGTTAAAGCCGTGATGCCCGTCCTGCTTACGGTGCTCCGGGGCGTCCGGCTCGACATGCACCAACACCGAAATCACCTCTGGATGCGAACGGAGGATGTCGGCCTTGATCCGGCCCGCGATGGCATGGCCTTCGGCGACCGTGGCGCCTTCGGCGACCTGCAGATGGAAATCGATCTCGAATCGGTCACCTAGACGACGGGCACGGAAGGCATGGAAACCCTTAGCCCCGGGAGCCGCGAGGATGTGCTCGCTGAGGTCGTGCAGCACGTGCGCGGCCGGAGCGGTATCGAGCAGGTCTTCGCAGGCGCCCTTGAACAGCTTGATGCCTTCGGAACCCAGCCAGCCGGCGAGCACGAGGCCCACGACCTTATCGAGGGCCTTCCATTCGGGATTAATGTTGGCCACGACGACCGCGACCAAGGCGAGGAGGGAAGCGATGGCGTCGGCGCGGTGGTCAGTAGCGTTGGCCATCAGCAGGCGCGAGCCGAGGCGCTCGGCCTGTCGGCGCGCATACTGGTAGAAACCTTCCTTGATCAGCAAGGCGCCGCCGGCGACCCAGGCGGCGGCGAGACCAGGTTGGGTGACGTCGGCACCACTGACGAGCGCGGTAAGCGACTGCCAGGCCAGTCCAAGACAGAAGAATAGCACCAACGCCGAGATGAGCATCGTCGCCAAGGTCGAGAAACGGTGGTGACCGTAGGGATGATCATCATCCTTCGGCAGGTGCGCGAACTTCAGGCCGATGATGGCCGCGATGTCGCTGGCGATATCGACGAGCGAGTGGATGCCGTCGGCGACGAGCGCCTGCGACGAGGCGACGATACCCACGCTGAGTTTGGCGGCAGCCAAGACGACGTTGACCGCCAAGCTGAGCGCCACGGTCAGACCACCCTCGCGCTGCAGCGTCGTGCTCATTTGGGTGAATTAGCCCTAATGAGGTCTGCTTCGGCCTGCCAGTCGATTCGGGCCAAGCGGGCTTCGGCCACGGCGGGATGGCCGTTTAATTCGCGCACCAGATCCTCGAGCTTACCCCAAGGGGCACCGCCAGGCAGCTTGCGCCAAGCATCGAGGCGAATGAGGGATTCCTCATGGCCGGGCCAGGCGGCGGCGACGTCACCGGACGGAAGCGTGACCTCGGTAGCCTGATGGCCGGGCTTCAGCTTGATCACGATACGGTCGGCATAGGTGAACTCATAGGAAGCCACCGGACCCGCTTCCGTCAGGACGACGCCCGGAGCGTAGGACTCTTTGATCAGAATGTGTTCCTCGGGCAGTTCCTTGCCTTCAGGCGAGTAGCGCCGGGTGCCGCCGGTGACGAGCGTGCGGACCTTCACCCCGCCCTCTTTCTCGGCGACCTGCTCGAAGAGGACATATTTTCCGTAGAAGCCCTTCTGCATGACCGCGAAGTCGTACATCATCGGAGCCATGCTCAAGGAAGTGCGCACCGCCCGGAGCTGGTTCTTCTTCTCGCTGCCGCAGGACTTGCCGCCGAGCAAAAGCACGATGCCCAGCAAGGCACCGACGAGGAAGATGACGAAGCGTTCGCGCTGGCCCATCCCCCGACTTCAGCGAAGGAAGCCCACGGGAGCAAGGAGAAGCCTCCGATACGCCGTTTGGCGTTGGAAAATCGCCGCCAGTTGGCAAAACAGCCTCATGCTTCAGGCCACCGTCGAGACCCGCGTCCGCTTCGCCGAGACCGATGCGATGGGCGTCACCTACCATGGCAACTACCTGCCGTGGTTCGAGATGGCCCGCGTCGCCCTGCTCGACCAGCTCGGCACGCCCTACCGTCAGCTTGAGCAAGAAGGCTTCCTCCTGCCCGTCCTGGAGACCGGCCTGACCTACCACCGCCCTTCCCGCTTCGACGATCGCGTCCGTATAACGGTGACCTTGGCCGAAAAGCCCATGGCGCGACTCAGACTCACCTATCAGGTCGAGCGGGACGGCGAACTGCTCGTCGAAGGCTTCACCGTCCACGCCTTCGTGAACCGCGAGTTCAAGGCCGTGCGCCCGCCGGACAACGTCGAGGCCGCGATGCGCAAAGCCTTCGGTGCCTGATTCCATGAAGATCGCCGCCGCTCCTCTCGGACCTTTCGAGACCAACGCCTACCTCATCATCGCCGAGAACGGCAAGGAGTGCTGCGTCGTCGACGCGCCGAAGGACGCCGGCCCGTTGCTGCTCGCGGAGATCAAGCAGCAAGGCCTCAACCTGACGCACCTGCTGATTACGCACGGACACTGGGACCATATGTGCGACGGCCGCTATTTCGCCGACGCCGGCGCCAAGGTGATCGCGCACAAGGACGACCAGCAACTCATCGAGAACATCGAAGCCTACCGCACCCGCTACCAGTCGATGATCCCGTCGCTCTCCGACGACGACTTCCGTTCGGTGAAGGTCGACCGCTGGGTGGACGACGGCGACATCGTCGAAGCGTGTGGCTATAAGTTCAAGATCCGCCACGTACCAGGCCACTGCCCGGGCAGCATCCTGTTCTACGCCGCCGACCAGAAGATCGCCTTCACCGGCGACGCCATCTTCAAGGGCTCCGTCGGGCGGACCGACCTCCCCAACGGCGACTGGAATCAGCTCCTGACCTCGATCCGTACCCGCATCTACACCCTGCCGGACGACGTCGTCCTCCTCCCCGGTCACGGCGGCCAGACCTCGGTGGGCGTCGAGAAGCAAACCAATCCGTACGCCAAGCCCTGAGCCGCGTGCCGACCCCCTGCCCCTTCCTGCCGTCCTGCGGTCGCCTGCTCTCGTGGCGCGACCTCAACGCCCTGCGCGAAGACCAAGGGCCTGAGCTTTATCGACTCTGCCTCGAATATGGCCAGCAGCTGTGGCTAGACGACCTGCCAGCGCGTGCGTTGCTCGCCGTCGACCGCGCGCTCTATTGCGATGTACCTGGCGACGCCGAAGCACTGACCGAATATCCCATGCCCTACCGGGCCATCGGATGGATGGTCAAGCAGCCCAGCGGGAACTTCGCCGGCAACGCGCGGGTGCATTATCAGCACCTCGCCGACCGCGTGCGCGGCGAGCGAGCCGAACTCAAGAAGTGGCGAGCCTGGGCCGCGTGGGCCGTCACACGTCACGTGCGACCAGACCTCGCCGGCGACCCTCTTCATATCGTCACCGAGCCCACCCACGCCGAGATCGAAGCCGGCCTCGGCACCTATGGCGTGGACGGTGAAATCGCCGATTGGCGCCGCGCGCTCGCCGACTGAATCCTCCTGCTTTTTCGACATGAACCTCCACTCCGACCATTCCCTCCGCATCGTCGTCGACGCGACCGACCTAAAGTCTGGCCGAGCGGGAGAATGCCCGCTGGAGCAGCGCGACGTCCCGGCGCCAAGCCGCATCACCCTTCGCGCGTTCGAAGCCGGCGAGACTTGGTCGCACGACGGAAGCAAGTTGCTCGAAGTGCTCGTCGTACGCGGCCTCTTGAAACTGAACGGTGAGGACCTCGGACCCGCGTCCTACGCCCGCCTCGCCCCGGGCGTATCCACCACGTTCACCGCCGCAGAGGCTAGCATGGTCTACCTGAATGAACGCACCCCGACGGAGCCCGAAAAGGATTCCTACGCGCTGCGCGGCGAGGACTTAGACTGGCGCCAAGGCATGGTCCCGGGACTCAAGGTTACCTCATTGCATCAAGGCCTGACCAAGCATACCGCCCTGGTGCGCTGGGCGCCGGAGACGCGTTTCAACCCGCATACCCACGTCGGCGGCGAAGAGATCCTCGTCCTCGAAGGCGTCTTCCGCGACGAGCATGGTAGCTATCCTGCCGGCACGTGGATCCGCAGCCCGCATATGAGCAACCACCGGCCCTTCACCGGTCCGGAGGGCGCGACCATCCTCGTCAAAGTCGGCCACCTCGACGTGGCCTAAGCCGTCACTTCGTCACATCGAGGATCTCCGCCTCGAGCGCGATCGTCCGTCCACCGGCGCCGACGAGGAGCGTCTTCTGGCCTGGTTTCACCGTGATCGTCGTGTTCGTGCGAGAGACCGCGACCTGCGGAGCCGGAGTTTCAAGGATCACGCCTTTGTGCAGGACCAGCTCCACCGACTGCCCGAGCCGCGAGAGCGTGAGCGCCTCGCGCTTCTCGTCATAGGACTTGAGCGTCCAGCCATCGATGCGGCGACCCACCGGGACCCACTGGCGCTTGCCCGTGGCGTCTTCGATCGAGAACAGTTTATCCTTGGTCAGCACCCCATGGAAGAAAGGCAGGTTGCTCTTGGCGCGGGCCGGAGCGGCAGGGCTGACGGGCGTCACCGCCGGAGACGTGGCGGGCGCCGGCGCGGCCTCGCGGGACTCCGCGACCGCTTCGAGCGTCAACGTGCCGTCATTATTCACCTTCGGCGTCACCGTGAAGACCACGCCTTCTTCGGCTGACCCCACGCGGATGGTCGTCTGCTTACCGTCGACCGTGATCACCGTCGGTTCGGCATAGACCTCCGGCTTGCCGTCCTTGTCGGGGCGCGTGAACGTCGCCTTCACCTTCAAGTGGGTCGGCACGGCGTCGTCAGCCGCAAAGGCCGTGGCAGCCAACAGGACGAGAGGCAACAGGCGGCTCATGGCTTAACGTGCGACCGGAGTCGCGGAGACTGAAGCGCTGACCGAGACCTCGAGGCCGCCGACGCCGGGGACCTTGACGACCTCACCGGGACGGACCGTCACGACCGTGCTCAATTCGCTGGCGGAGGCTTCGATCGAAGACTTGTAGAGACGGAGTTCCTGTTGCGTGGGGCCCTGAGCGACAACCAGCATCTCCTTCTCCTTGTCGTAGGACTCCAGGGTCCAGCCGTCGACAGCGGAACCAATCTTGTACCAGCGACGCCCGCCCTTACTGTCCTGGATTGAGAACAGGCCCTCCTGGGCGAGCACCGAGTAGAAAGTGAGCGTGCCGTCAGGCGACTTGGACTCGCGCTTACGCTCGCGACCAGCCTGCTTCGGGTCGACCGGCTCGGGCTTATGGGCAATGACGACGCGCAGGGAAATGCTCACCGTGCCGTCCGGCTGAGCCGTGGGCGCGATGACCAATTCCATTGAGCTCTCTGCCTTGCCCTTCGGATCCTTGGGGTCGGGCTTGCCGGCGACCGAGACGCGGGCCTCGGAACCTGAGATGACCGAGACGGAGGGAGCCGTCATGCTATCGGACTTACCGGTCTTCGGGTCGAGATGGGAGACGGAGGTGCGTACGGTGACCGTGGGCGGAGGCGGCGGGGCCGGGGCGGGGACCTGGGCGCCGAGGGAGACGGCCAGGAAGGAGCCTAAGGCGAGCAGGAGTTGACGGGGAGCCATGGGGGACGGCATAGTTCTATTTCCCTTATACCCCATCGCGAGGCAAAAGGTTGCATCACGGACCGCCGAAACCTCAGAGACGCTTGAAGATCAGCGAGGCGTTATGCCCGCCGAAGCCGAGGTTGTTCGAGATCGCCACGTCCACCTTACGGGCCTTGGCGACGTTCGGCGTGTAGTCGAGGTCGCAATCAGGGTCCGGATTCTCGCAATTGATGGTCGGCGGAATCATGCCCGTGTGGATGGCCATCACGCAGGCGGCCGCCTCGATGCCGCCGGCGGCACCCAGGAGGTGGCCTGTCATGGACTTGGTCGAGGAGATGGAGATCTTGGGGGCGAGGTCGCCAAAGCAACGCTTGATGGCGAGGGTCTCGCAGCGGTCGTTGATCGGGGTCGAGGTGCCGTGGGCATTGATATAACCGACTTCGGATTTCTCGATGCCGGCTTCGGCGAGAGAACGGCTGAGGCAGAGCGCGAGGCCCTTCCCTTCCTGATCCTGGCCGGTGATGTGGTAGGCGTCGCAGGTGGCGCCGTAGCCGGCCAGTTCGCAATAGATGCGGGCACCACGGGC
>DBCR01000014.1:10756-16716 GCA_002293125.1 Opitutia bacterium UBA953 | reverse complement strand
TTTCGCAATGACCGCCCCTCGCACCATCGGCATCGGCATCCTCGGCTTCGGCACCGTCGGCCAAGGCGTCTGGAAGCACCTGCACGAGAAGCAGGCCGACCTCGAATCGCGCCTCGGCGTGAAGCTCGACCTTCGCAAGGCCTCCGTCCGCGACCTGAAGAAGAAGCGCGCGGTCAAGATTTCCGCCTCGAAGCTGACCACCAACGTCAACGAGATCATCGACGACCCGAAGGTCCACGTGGTCTGCGAACTCATCGGCGGCACCACCAAGGCCCGCGAACTCACGCTGCGCGCCCTGCGCCTCGGCAAGGTGGTCGTCTCCGCCAACAAAGCCCTGCTCTGCGAGCACGGGCCGGAAATTTTCCAAGCCGTACGTAAGCATGGCGGCCAGTTCCTCTTCGAAGCCAGCGTCGCCGGAGGCATCCCGATCATCAAGGCCATCCGCGAAGGCCTCGTCGCTAATCGCTTCGAGCTGATCGTCGGCATCCTCAACGGTACCTGCAACCACATCCTCACCCGGATGGGCGAAGACGGACTTTCGTTTGCCGACGCCCTCAAGGAAGCCCAGGAACTCGGCTACGCCGAAGCCGACCCGACGCTCGACGTCGACGGTATCGACGCCTTCCACAAGGCCTCGATCCTCGCCTGGCTCGCGCACGGCAAGTGGGCGCCCTCCTCGCGCACGCTCGTCGAAGGCATCCGCAAGATCGGACCGGCCGACATCGACTTCGCCCGCCGCTTCGGCTTCGCGCTCAAGCACCTCGCCGTCATCCGCCGCGACTTCAAGGCCAACTGGATGACCGTCGGCGTCTACCCTTCCCTTGTCCCGAACCGCGACATCCTCGCCCGCGTCTCTGGCGTCAACAACGGCATCACCCTTCGCGGCGACGTCGTCGGCGCCACCACGCTCACCGGACGCGGTGCCGGCGGCGATGCCACCGCTTCCGCCGTCATCGGCGACATCGTCGACGCCATCGCCGCTCTCACCGGTCCGATCCCGCAGGCCCTCTCGCCCGAAGCCCTCGCCACCCGCGAGAAAGCCGGCCGAGCCCTGCGCATGGCCTCGATCGACGAGATCGTCTCGCCCTTCTACCTACGCCTTTCGCTGCTCGACAAGGCCGGCGTCTCCGAAGGTGTCTATCGCATCTTCTCGAAGCACAAGGTTTCCATCGCCCGAGTCATCCAGTACGAACACCCGAACCAGGGCCGCGGCACCGTCACCCTTTCGACCTACCCGGTCAGCGAACGTAAGATGTCCGCAGTCTTGACAGAATTACGCCGACTCAAGACGGTGCTCGAGGAGCCCGTCGTGCTCCGCATCTTCTCTCCCGAATCCTGATCTTCCGGTGGCCCTCATCGTCCAGAAATACGGCGGCACTTCCGTCGGTAGTGTCGACCGCATCCAGAACGTCGCGGCTAAGATCAAGGAACAGTGGTCGAAGGGGAATCGCATCGTCGTGGTCGTCTCCGCTCGTAGCGGCGTGACCAACGACCTCATCGCCCGCGCCAAGGCCCTCTCCAAACTGCCGGACGAACGCGAGATGGACGTCCTCATGGCCGTGGGGGAACAGGAAACCATCGCCCTGACGGTCATGGCCCTCCACGCCATCGGCGTGCCCGCCGTCTCCCGCACGGGCGCCCAGGCCGGCATCTTCACGGACGACATCCACACCCGCGCCCGCATTACCCGCATCACCGGCGGCGACCTGCTCGCCCGACTCGACGAAGGCAAGGTCGTCGTAGTCGCAGGCTTCCAGGGCTGCACGGACCAGGGCGAAGTCACCACCCTCGGCCGCGGCGGTTCGGATCTCACCGCCATCGCGGTCGCCGCCTCCATCAAGGCCGACCTCTGCCAGATCTACACCGACGTCGACGGCGTCTACACCGCCGACCCCCGCATCGTGCTCAACGCGAGCAAGCTGACGGAAATCTCCTACGAAGAGATGCTCGAGCTCGCCTCCAGCGGCTCCAAGGTCATGCAGTCGCGCTCCGTAGAATTCGCCCAGAAATATAACGTGCCCTTCGAGGTCCGTTCCTCCTTTAACGACCAACCTGGTACCATCGTGAAAGCCATCGACAAAACCCTCGAAGACGCGGCTATCGCCGGCGTCGCCCTCGACCGCCTGCAGACCCGCGTCACGGTGAACGACCTGCCCGACAGCCCGCAGGCCCTCTCCGCCCTCTTCGACGACCTCGGCGAGGCCGGCCTGAGCGTCGACATGATCATCAAGAACCTGGGCAAGGACGGTAAAGCCAACCTGACCTTCTCGGTGACCACCGCCGAGTTCTCCCGCGTCGAAGCCGTCGTCGGTCAGACCCTCAAGAAGCTCGGCTCGGGCTCCGTCCGTTCCGCCGGCGAAATCTCCAAACTCTCCATCGTAGGCGTCGGCATGATTTCCCACCCCGGCGTCGCCGGCACCCTCTTCAAGGCCCTCGCCTCCGTCGGCATCAATAGCGAGCTCATCACGACCTCCGAGATCAAGATCTCCGTCGCTTTGGACCCCGCCAAGGCCGACGCCGCCGTCCGCGCCGTGCACACGGCCTTCGGTCTCGATAAGGCCTGAACCGGCACTCGCCTCTTGCCCGCCGGCCCGCTCCGACCATAGTCGGGGCGATGCTGCGGTTCACCCTGGCCACCTTCCTCGCCCTCGGCGTCCTGCTGCCGGGTCAGGTCGGGTCGCAGGACCTGCCGCCTAACGTAATCACGACGAACGCCGCCGTCAGCCCGGGCGATCTGCCCGACCGGCGGACGCTGCTAGGACTGGCCGACCAAGCTTTGGCCGCGGGACTCTCCTCCACGGCCTCCGGTTTCTACGCGCAGCTACTCGCCGACCCGAAGCTCAGCGACAAGGATCGCGAACAGGCCGGACTCGGCCTGTCCGCCGCCTACATCGAACGAACCCGGACGGCCGAAGCCAAGGCGACGGTGAAGTTCCTGCCGAAGTCGCCTCGCAAGTCACTCCGCGAAGGGCTCATCGCTCTGCTGGAGAATGACCCCGACGGGGCCCGCGCTTTTTCGGTCGACCTGAACATCGCCGCCCTCCCCCCTCACGAAATTGCTTGGGGGCATGCACTTCGGTGGATGGTCGCAGGCGCCGAGAGCGACAACCTCAACATCAACCTCGCGCAGGAAGCCATCACGCGCACGGCCGTCTCCGAAGAACAGCGGCAGCGCATCGAAGTCCTCGGTTACCGCGCGATGATCGTCGCCGGTAAGGTGGAGCAGCGCACCGTCTCGGCGTTGCGCGAACTTGCCGCCGACGCCAAGGGCACGCCACTCGCTTTCGACTACGCCCGGAATCTCGCGCTGGCACTCGCGCACCTCAAGGATACCAAAGGCGCCGCCCAAGCCCTCGCCCAGGCCGGCACCTTGCCCCCTGCGCGCCAAGCGGAGGCCGACCTTCTCGCTGGACTCATCCTCGGCACAGATAAGCCCGAAGGACGCGAACGCCTTAAAGACGCCGCCCGTAATCCCGCTAATATTGCGATTCGGCTGACGGCGCTACGCGCGTTGGTCGCCGCGGCTGACCCTCGTTCTGAAACAGATCCCGCCAAGCCGATCGATACGAAAGCGATCGCCAACGAAGTAAACGACTTCCTGCTCCGTCGTAACCCAGGCCAGCTCTCCTATTACTGCCCGCGCGACCTCAAGGTCCTGGATTCCATCCACCTCGCCCGCGCCCAGTTGATGCTCTTCGCCGGCAGCCGCGAAAAAGCCCGCCAGGCCGCGGAAGACCTGCTCAAGGATGTTCCCGCCAGCCCGCTCGTCCGCGAAGCCACCCGCACGCTCGCCATCGCAGCCTGGGGCGACGGCTCCTATCGTCTCGCCGCGACGCATCTCACGACCCTGGGCGAAAGCAGCGTCGAACCGGAACGCGCACAACTCCGCATCGCCGCCGCCGATTGCCTGTTCCTCGCCAAAGATTTCGTTCTTGCCGAAAAAGCCTACGCCGCCCTGCAGAAGGACGCGGCCGATACGAAAATCTCCGAAGACGCCTTTCACCAGCGCATCCTCAGCCTACTCGAGACAAGCGATGAGATCAGCGACTGGAATCGCACGACGGAAGTGATCGAAGAGGCGGCTCGCTCTAATCGTACCCGCACCAAGGAGCCCATCTGGTCGGCAATCTGGAGCCTCGTCGAGGACATGCGCAAGGCTCAGCGGCCGGCCGACGCCGAACGCCTGCTGGCCCGTCTGGCCCCGCTCACTCGCGGCGCCCGCATCGATTATGACCTGCGGTTCACCTGGCAGCGGGCACTCCTAGCCATCGCCAACAATAATCCCACTGAAGCGAGCCGGCTTGCCGCGGAGATCGATCGCAAGCTCTCTAATCTGCCCGCCGGTGCGACGCCAGATGAACTGAGCAAGGCCGTACCGGAACTCCGGGGACATGCGGCGCTTCTCAAGGCCCGCACCTCGCTCAACGCCGGCGCCGCCAAAGGCCTCGACGAACTTGTCGGGCTGCGTCGGCAGTTCGGCAAGGTCCCCGCCGCCGCGGCCTCCTACCTCGTCGAAGGCCGCCACCTGGCCTCCGTCGGTCGTAACGCGGAAGCCCAGGCGCGCTTCGAATCCCTCGCCGAGGAATTCAAGGGTGAGCCCAATCTTGCCGAATTCGCAGCGCTCGGCCTCTACGAAGCCGCCGAACAGTCCGCGCTGCAGGCACCGACCGGCGGCGAGGACAAGCTTACGCACGCGGTCTTGCTCCTCGAACGCTTCACCGCGACCTACCCACAGAACGCCTTGATCTTCCGCGTGTCGCTTCGTCGAGCCGAAATCCTCCGCACGCTCGGGCAGTTCGACAAATCTCTCCTCGTTCTCGAGGGCCTCATCCGCGACAAGCCGACCGACCCTTCCCGCCCGCAGGCCGAGATGGCCCGCGCGGACTCCCTCTTCGGAATGGCCCAGCAGTGGCGCGACCGCAACGGACAGCTTGACCGCCAGCGCGTCTCCCGTGCCGCCGCCGCCTACGAGCGCATCGCGGAAGCCTGGGCCAAGGATTCGGACGACATGCAGATCGAAGCGTGGTACAAATGGGCGCTCACGCTCATCGAACGTTCCCGGACTGAGACCGGTCTCGAAGCGGCCGCCACACGCGGCGAAGCCCGTAAGATCCTCCTCCGCGCCTTGGGCGCCCTGCGCGATGCAACCGCCCGCGCCGCCGCGGACACCGCGGGCAGGCTCTCCTCCGAAGGCCGCCTGTGGCTCTCTCGTTCCGTATTGCTCATGGCCGAGACCTGCGAACTGGACGGCGATCGCGCCGAGGCCATCGCCGCCTACAAGATCATCGTCAACGTCAACCAGGGGCAGCCTTCCGCTCAGTCACGCCTGCCGGGCCAGTCCACCGCCGAAAGCAAACTTGCGACCCTCCGGAATTCGTCGTCCAATCCTCCTAAGCCCCAATGAGCAGCCGCTTCTCCTTCCCCTTTGACGCCGGCCCCTTCGTCTGGCTGCTCCTCTTGCTCGCCTTCCTGGCCCTCGTCTTCGTCGTCGAACGCGCGATGTTCCTCCACCGCGGCCTAGTCCTTTCCTCCGACTTCATCGAAGGCGTCCGCAACAACCTGCGCGCCGGCCGGCCGCTCGAAGCTTTGGCCGCCTGCGAAGAATCCCCCGGTCCGGTGCCCCGCGTGGTAAAAGCCGCCTTGCTCCGTTCGGGTAGCGGCGAAGAAGCCATGCGCGCCGCCGCCACGGAGGCCGCCTTGCTCGAGTTGCCCGTACTCGAGCGTCGCCTTGGCTCCATCTCCGCCGTCGGGCGCGTGGCCCCGTTACTGGGTCTCGCCGGCGCGATCTTCTCGGGCTTCAACCTCGCTTCCGCCCTACGCGACGGAAGCGTCTACGCCTCCGCGAACGGCCTCCTGACCGAGGTCCAGGCGGCTCTCGCCACCGCGGGCTTTGCAATCGTCATCGCTGCCGCCTGCGCGATGGCCCACCACTTCCTCGTCGGCCGCGTCCGCTCGATCGT
>DBCR01000014.1:0-10739 GCA_002293125.1 Opitutia bacterium UBA953 | reverse complement strand
ACCGAGATGGAGATCGCGGCCCACTCGATCATCACCTTCGTGCGGCACGAGCTACCCGAGGAGAAGCCTCGCCAGAGCTAAGATGCGGACGCCCCTTGGAGTCTTGGAAAAAGTCCGCCCCGCCGAACAGGGACTAGACTTCGTACCACTGGCGCTCGCCCTCGTCTGCGCAGCACTGACCTATGTGCTTTCCGCTGAGTTCGTCTTCGCTCCCGGCATGTATGTGGGCTTCGACGACCGCGCGGGCGCGGTCTCGCCTACGCTGAAGACGCCCAAGCTGGCGGCCGGTGATATGGCCCGCACCTCCCTGACGGTGACTCTCGTCTCCGCCCGCGGCAGCAGCGTGTTCGTCGTCGCCGGTCGCGTCGTCACCCGCGACGGCCTCGAACTGGAACTCCGTCGCGTCGCCGCCAAAGGTGGCTCCTCTCGCCCCATCCTGATCAAGGCCGACGCTTCCCTGACCATGCAGAGTTTCCTCGACGTCTGCGAACTCGCCCGCAAGGCCGGCTTCCCTGGCGTCCTGGTCGCGGCCGACGAACGCTGATTCGCGGTTGCCACGGCCGAGTCGGGTAGAACATTCTCCGGCCAAGTGTCCTCCCCTGCGCCCATCCACCCCGTCAATCCCGTGCCGCCGCGTCACATCGGCATCATCATGGACGGGAACGGACGCTGGGCCGCCGCCAAAGGGCTGCCCCGGCTGGAAGGCCACCGCCGCGGCGCCGAACGGCTGATCGAGATCATCGACGCCTGCATCGACGGCGGCATCAGCACGCTCACCGTCTTCGCCTTCTCGGCCGAGAACTGGAAACGCCCCCTCGAGGAAGTCAGCGGCCTCTTCAAGCTCGGCGAGTGGATCCTCCGCGCGCACCTCGCCCGTCTCGAGAAACGGAACGTCCGCCTCCGCGTGATCGGCAACATCGGCGCCCTTCCCGAATTCGTCCGCGTCCCGCTCGAGGACGTGATCAAGTCCAGCAAGGACAACACGGCCTTCACCTTGGTGGTCGCGCTCAACTACGGCGCCCGCCAAGAAATCGTGGCCGCCGCTCAGGCGATCGCCGCCGACGTCGCCACAGGCAAGCTCTCGCCCGCCGAAGTGGATTGGTCGGCGGTCGAGACCCGACTGCAGACCGCTGGCATGCCCGATCCGGACCTCATCATCCGCACCTCCGGCGAATTCCGGCTTAGCAACTTCCTGCTCCTCCAGTCGGCCTACGCCGAGATTGTGTTCGCCTCGGTCTTCTGGCCGGACTTCGACAAAGCGCAGTTTCAGCTCGCGCTGGCCGAATACGCCAAACGCGAACGTCGCTTCGGCCAGACCCGCGAGCAGATCCAGACCTCCGCCCAAGCATGAAGGACCGCGCCCTCAGCACCATCGGCCTTTGGGTCGTCGTCGGCCTCGTCATCTGGGTCGGTGGATTCTTTTCCGTCGCCGAACAAGCCTCCTTCGGCCTGCTGGCGCTCATCATCTGCGCCGCGCAATATGAGTTTTACCAACTTGTCCGCGCCATCCCCGGCGTCGGTCGGCCCCACCTTTCCGGCATCGTCGCCGGTTTCGCCCTGCATTTCGGCCTATTCTTCCTTGCGGCCGAAGAAGCCCGCTCGAACTACCTGCTGACCGGCGGGGCGCTGCTCGTCGGCCTGCACCTTCTCTCGCTCCTACGCCATCCGGGCGAAGTCCCGACGCTGCTCCGCCGCTTCCCGACCCTCTACGGTTTCGCTTACCTGCCCTTCATGCTGGCCTCGCTCATCGCCATCGCCCGTATGAAGGACGGCCATCTGCTCACCGCCCAGTCCGTCGGACTCTATTACGTCGTCTGGGTCTTCGTCGCGACGAAGTTCACCGATGTCGGCGGACTCCTCTTCGGCGTGCCCTTCGGCAAGCACAAGATCGCCCCGACCATCAGTCCCGCCAAGAGCTGGGAAGGCTGCATCGGCGGACTCGCCGCTTCCGCGGGAGCTTCTGCGCTTTTCGCTTGGCTGCTCCGCGACGGATTTAGCATCAGCTTCATGGTCCCTTGGAAGGCCGCGATATTGGCACTGCCGATCGCGGTGCTCAGCATCCCGTCCGACTTGATCGAGTCGGTCTTCAAGCGGCTCGCCGGTGCCAAGGATTCCGGCGCGACGATCCCCGGCATCGGCGGCGCGCTCGATCTCATCGACAGCATGGTGCTCACCTCGCCCGTCGCCCTGATCTTGCTGTCCTACTTCCTCGATTGGGCCAAGCGCGGCTGATGACCGCGCCCGCGCCAGCGATTCACGTGCTGACGGGGCCGACCGCCGTCGGCAAGACGGAGACCGCGCTTCGCTGGGCCGAAAAGAATGACGCAGAGATAATTTCCTGCGATTCCGTCTGCGTCTATCGTGGGATGGATATCGGTTCGGCCAAGCCGACGCCGGAAGAACAGCGCCGCGTCCGCCATCACGGCCTCGACTTGGTCGACCCGAGCGAGCGCTACTCCGTTTCGCAATACGTCGAGTTGGCGCGGACGGCGATCGCCGCCGCACACGGCCGCGGCAAGCGCATCCTCGTCACCGGCGGCAGCGGCTTCTATCTGGCGGCGTTCTTTGGACCAGTGACGGACGAACTGGAGATTCCACAAACCATCACGGATGAAGTCCGCACGCTCCACCGCCAAGGTCTAGCCTCGCTGCTGCTGCGTCTCCGCGAGATCGAGGGCTCGAAACTTCCCGACTGGCTTGACGTCCAAAACCCCATTCGCATCGCCAAGGCGCTCGAACGCCGCCTGGCCTCCGGCCGGACCCTGGACTCCCTGCGCGACGAATTCCTGACCCGACGCGGACCTTTCGCCGATCACCCCGTCACCTTCGAACTCCTCGAACGACCCGACGAAGAGCTGAAGGCACGGATCGCCACCCGCACAGCCACCATGCTGCACGATGGTATCATCGAGGAGTCCGAGCGCCTCTTGGCGCTGAATCTGGACCCCGAGCTGACATCTTCCCGCGCCGTGGGCTATCGGGCCGTCATGGACTGGCTGGAGGGCGGGAAACGTGTGGCGGTGAGCGGCTTGGCCGAACGCATCAACCTCGACACGTGGGCCTTGGTCAGGAAACAGCGTAAGTGGTTCCGCAGGTTAGGGTTAGCCAAAGAAGCTGATTAATCGCTTTTTGGCCCGTTATTCGGCTAAACACCTTCACCCTGTGTTAAAAAAGGGTCATTTATGGCATTTTGCCGTCTCCATCCTTGCAAGCCCCTATTTTTTGACCAATTTCGGGGTCACACCCCCTACCCACCCAAACCATGCCCCTCAAACTTGGCCAGCCTCTCCCTGAAATCACCCTCAAGCAGGGCATACTTGGTGCCGATGGAAAAGTCGGTTTGGTCGATGTCAGCCTCCGCCGTAATGTCGGCAAGGGCAAGACCGTCATCCTCTTCGTCCCCCTCGCCTTCACCGGCGTCTGCACCGACGAACTCTGCAAGGTGACCGGCCTCCTCGACGAGTACAAGAAGCTCGGCGCCGATGTCATCGCCATCTCGGTCGATTCCCCCTTCGCGCAGGAAGCCTGGGCCAAGCAGGCCGGCATCAACCTCACCCTCGTCTCCGACTTCAACCGCGTCGCCCTCAAGGCCTTCAAGGTCAAGGACACCCGCGTGATCCCCGAGAAGACCGGCCTCCTCAACGTGGCCAAGCGCTCCGTCTTCGTGGCCGACAAGGCCGGCAACGTGATCCACTCCGAAGTGAAGCGCGACCCAGCCTCCATGCCGAACTTCGCCAAGATCAAGAAGGCCGTCGAAGCCTAAGCGTCAGCTAGGCTTATTTGAAGGCGGTCGGGCTTGCCCCGACCGCCTTCTTTGCTTTTGGCTACCTGTCTGCCCATCTGCGGCGGGACACCTTTATCATCACACACCACACCATGGCCCTCAAAGACACCTTCAAAGCCCTCCGCCCCTTCTCCGCCGGCGGCCAGTCCGGGCAGATCTACTCTGTGCCCGCCCTCGAGCAGGCCGGTCTCGGCAAGGTCTCGCGCCTGCCGGTCTCCATCCGCCTGGTCCTAGAATCCGTCCTGCGTAATTGCGATGGCATCGCGGTCACCGAAAACGACGTGAAGGCGCTCGCCGCGTGGAATGCCGCCAAGCCGGTCGACACCGAAATCCCGTTCGTCGTCGCGCGCATCGTACTCCAGGACTTCACCGGCGTGCCGCTCCTCGTCGACCTCGCCGCCATGCGCGAAGCCGTCGCCAAGCTCGGCAAGGATTCCGCCATCATCGAGCCGCTCGTCCCGGTCGACCTTGTCGTGGACCACTCGGTGCAAGTCGACCGTGCTGGCACCGCTTCTTCGTTCCTCGAAAACCTGCGTCAGGAATTCGGCCGCAACACGGAGCGCTACGAATTCCTCAAGTGGGGCATGCAGGCTTTCAAGACTTTCGGCGTCGTCCCGCCGGCCATCGGCATCGTCCACCAGGTCAACCTCGAGTTCCTCGCGAAGTTGGTCTTCCAGAAGGACGGTGTGTTCTACCCTGACACCCTCGTCGGCACCGACTCCCACACGACGATGATCAACGGTATCGGCGTCGTGGGCTGGGGCGTGGGTGGCATCGAGGCCGAAGCGGGCATGCTCGGCCAGCCGGTCTACTTCCAGACGCCCGAAGTCATCGGCGTCAACCTCACCGGCCGCCTCCGCGAAGGCGTCACCGCCACCGACCTTACCCTCCGCCTCACCGAAATCCTTCGCAAGGCCAAGGTCGTCGGCAAGTTCGTCGAGTTCTACGGCGAAGGCACCGAGGCCCTCTCGCTCGCCGACCGCGCCACGATCGCCAACATGGCCCCGGAATACGGCGCCACGATGGGCTTCTTCCCCGTCGACGATAAGTCCCTCGACTACCTCCGTCAGACGGGCCGCGACGAGTCCCACATCGAGTTGGTGAAGGAATATTACAAGGCCCAGGGCCTCTACGGCATCCCGAAGGCCGGCAGCATCGACTACACACAGACCATCGACCTCGACATCAGCACGGTCGTCCCCTGTGTCTCCGGCCCGAAGCGTCCGCAGGACCGGATCGATCTCCCGAAGATCAAGGAGTCCTTCAACACGCTCTTCACCGCCGCGAAGGACAAGAACGGCTTCGGTAAGGCCGCCGCTGACCGCGACGCTTCCGCCGCCGTCGGTGCCACGGGCCGCTCGCTCAAGCACGCCTCAGTCGTGATCGCTGCGATCACCTCCTGCACCAACACGTCGAATCCTTCGGTGATGGTCGCCGCCGGCCTCGTCGCGAAGAAGGCCGTCGAGAAGGGCCTGACGGTGAACCCGAACGTGAAGTGCTCGCTGGCCCCCGGCTCCCGCGTGGTCACCGACTACCTCAACGAGATCCAGCTCTCGGGCTACCTCGACCAGCTCGGCTTCAACCTCGTCGGCTACGGTTGCACGACCTGCATCGGCAACTCCGGCCCGCTCGACGCCGACATCGAAGGCGCCATCAAGAACGGCGACCTCGTCACGGCCTCCGTGCTCTCGGGTAACCGCAACTTCGAAGCCCGCGTCCACGGCGCGGTCCGAGCGAACTACCTGATGTCCCCACCCCTCGTCGTCGCCTTCGCCCTCGCCGGCCGCGTCGACATCGACCTCGACAACGAACCGCTCGGAACGGGTAAGGACGGCAAGCCGGTCTTCCTCAAGGACCTCTGGCCTTCCCAAGCCGAAGTCGCCGACCACGTCTCCCGCGGCCTCAAGCCCGCGATGTTCAAGTCGAAGTACGCCGCCGACTCCCTCGCCAACGCCACCGCCGAGTGGAAGGGCGTCCAGGGTGGCACGGGCGCGCGCTTTAGCTGGAAGGAGTCCTCCACGTACATCCAGGAGCCTCCGTTCTTCAAGGGCTTCTCGATGACGCCTCCTCCGGTGCCGACGCTCGCGAAGCTCCGCCCGCTGGCCATCCTCGGCGACTCCGTCACGACCGACCACATCTCTCCCGCCGGCGCTTTCAAGGAAGAGACCCCGGCCGGCAAGTTCCTCCTCGCGGCCGGCGTGTCGAAGAAGGACTTCAACTCCTACGGCTCGCGCCGTGGCAACGACCGCATCATGACCCGCGGCACCTTCGCCAACACCCAAGTGAAGAACGCGATGGCCGACGGCAAGGAAGGCGGCTTCACGAAGGTCCAGCCCGAGGGCAAGGTCGAGGCGATCTACGATGCTTGCCAGACCTACGCGCAGCGCGGCGAAGGCATGATCGTCTTCGGCGGCGTCGACTACGGCATGGGCTCGTCCCGCGACTGGGCCGCGAAGGGCACCGCCCTCCTCGGCATCCGCGCCGTGGTGGCGCAATCCTTCGAGCGCATCCACCGCTCCAACCTCCTCGGCATGGGCGTGCTGCCCCTCGAGTTCGCCGACGGCAAGAACGCCGCCTCGTACCACCTCGACGGCACGGAGACCTTCGACCTCGAAGGCCTCTCCAGCCCGATCAAGCCGAAGACCCCGGTGACGCTCGTCATCCGCCGCGCCAACGGCACGGTCGACAAGGCCGCGCTCGTCGCCCGCATCGATACCGCAATCGAAGGCGAATACTACCGCCACGGCGGCATCCTGCCCTACGTCCTCCGTCAGATCCTGAAGTAAGGGATCGGCCAGGCGAAACCAAGGGCGGCTCCGCGAGGTGCCGCCCTTTTTCATATCTTGCCCCGACCCGCCTCGGCACTTATTCGTCCTCCATGGAAATCGGCGTCATCAACGGCCCCAACCTCGACCGACTCGGCAAGCGCGAGCCGGAGGTCTATGGTACCCAGACGCTCGGCGACCTCGAGAAGCTGATTGAGAAGCACGCCAAGGCCGCCGGTGCGAAGACCCGTTTCTTTCAGTCCAATCACGAGGGCGAGATCATCGACACGATCGCGAAGTGGGCCGACAAGGGCGTGAAGTTCCTGGTGATTAATCCGGGAGGCCACACCCACGTCTCGGTCGCCCTCCGCGATTCCATCGCCGGCAGCAGCATGCAGGCCGTCGAGGTGCACATCTCGAACATCTACAAGCGGGAAGAATTCCGCCATAAGTCCGTCACGGCCTCCGCCTGCGAAGGCGTGATCACCGGACTGGGCTTCGAAGGTTACCTCCTCGCCGTCGACTTCCTGGTCGCCAAGGCCAAGGCGAAGCCGGCCAAGGCCGCCAAGGCGAAGAAGAAGTAAGCGGCGCTCTGAATTGAGGGCTGGGTGGAGGACGGCGTCGAGGGCTGAATGGAGGCCTGAATGGAACACTTACAGACCACAGAGACGCCCTGAAGGACCAGGCACTGAAGCGATCCCGACCCACCCCGAGGCGATCTTAGCCAGCAAGGGCGAAGCGGGAGAGATTACATTCAGGACGGAGTGCCCTACCCTCGCAAAGGTAGGCCGCCATCTCGTGAGCCATGAGGGGCGCCCAGACGGTGCCACGCGGACCGAGTCCGCTGAAGAGATGCGTGCGCGGCTGCGTCGGGTGCGTGCCCATGAAGGGATGGTTGTCCGAGGTGCAGGGACGGACTCCGGCGACGTGCGCGGTGACCTCGACCGTGACCTCCTGACCGAAATAGCTCCGGAAGCGGTGGATGAACTTCTCCTTCTGTGGCTCGGTCGGAGTCTCGTCTAACTGATCCCACTGCCAGTTGGCACCGGTGCGCCAGACGCCCTGCCCGAGCGGCAAGGCCCAACCTTCGCGATTCAGGATGAACGACTTTGTGTCGATGGAGGTGCGCAGCGTAAGCGCTTCACCTTTCGACGGCTGCCACGGGAGATACTTGAATGGACCGCGGAGGGCGGACTTATAGCCGTCGCAATAGATGATGGCACCGGCGCGGATAGTGCGCCAGGTCACGCCCTCGGCGTCGGCTACGGCGTCGACCGAATCAAACGCAGCCTCGGTCAGGTTGCCGGCAGCGAGCAATTCGGCACGGGCGTCGGCGAGCAGTTTTGGCAGATCGACCCACGCGCCGTTCATGAGCGCGCCGCCGAAGGTATCGGTAAGACTCACGTCAAGTTCACCTTGAGCGGAAGTCACGCTTTCGATGAAAGGCTGGCAGCTCCGGCACTCGGTCCGCTTCAGCCCTTTGGCCCGCTGCTCCTCGTCGACGAACATCCGGTAGACCTCGATCGGGCGAAAGACGCCGAGTTCGGTCAGCTTGGCTTTAGCGGAGGCGAAGAGCTCAGGGTAATCCTTGGTCAGGGTGAAGCGTCGGCCGGTCAGCGGAGTCATCAGCCCGGCGGCGACCTGCGAAGAGGAAGACTTCCAGCGGTCATCCACGACGTGGACGGTGCGGCCACGACGCAGGAGTTCCTTGGCGAGCAACGAGCCCGCCAGGCCTTGGCCGACGATCAAAAAATCAACCTGCATCACCGGAGGGAGATGCAGGTCGTAAGAAGGTCAAATGATGACGGCGGTTTATCAGAAACCGACCGCGTTCTTGGTGCCCTGCTTGGTCACGATCTTCTCTTCAGTCCAGACGGCGACGCCGCGCTTGACCTCGACGAGGGTGAGCTGGAAGACGAATGAGCTCTGGCGGGTGCTGCCGGCATTGGAGCGGTCTTCCAGAATCTTACCCTTGAGCACATATTCGGCGCGCGGGACATTGGCGTTGGAGCCGGAAGTTGCGCGGGCGGCATTAGCGGTGGCGTCATTATCGAGCAACGTGACGCGGTTGGCGTTGACCAGGGGCACGGTGAGCTTCGAGAGCAGCAAGGCGGTGTCGAAGTTATCGGCGGTATCGTTGGTGATGGAGCCGAGCTGCAAGACCGGAGCGCCCTTGGAGAAGGACGGGGACGAGATCATGGACTGGAGCATCTGGGATCCCGCGGTGGCGAAGTCCTGGATGTTCACCTTATCGAGGCTGACCACGAGCTCGCGGCCCTGCGGGTCCTTGTAGGTGGCGGGCGTGCCGCAACCGACGATGAAGACGGCGCAGGCGAGAAGTGAGAGTTTGTTCATGGGAGGGGTTAGCGGGAGATCAGGCGGAGGCGGCACTCAGCGGACTGCGCCTTGAGGGCGGTCGCGGTGACGGTGGTGAGGGCGCCAGGTTCAAGCGGAGTGACGATCCAGTTGGGCTGGCTTTCGGTCACAGTGCCGTCGGCGGCGAGCCATTCGAAACTGACGTTGATCGTCTGGCGGAGGTAGGCGCCGTTACGGAGGTCGAACTGGACGCGAGTGTAACCGCCGTCGGTCTTGGATTTGCGGGCCGCGAGGAGCTCGATCTTGTTGCCGATGCGATTGTCGCTCAGCTGCGTCGAGAAACCACCCTCGGGCTTGGTCGTCGCGTAGTTGACGGCGTCAGGAGGCGTCATGCCGCGCTCAAGCTTGTCGCCGGTCTCAAGGATCGTGGTGCAACCGGCCAGGAGACCAAGCGCAAGGAGAGGCAGGAATTTTTTCATGGGACGAGAGGGGTGCAGCGAAGGACGATGGGTTGATTTTCCTGCGTGGACTTGAGGCTTACAAGCAGAACCTTGCCTGCGGGCAGCGTCAGGGAAGCCTCCGGATGCCCGACCACAGTCAGTTTCTGGCCAGGCTTGGCCTCCAGCCGCGCCACCGAGAAACGGGCCGGGAGGCTCGACCAGTTACGCAGGTCGGCCTTGGTGGTGCCGACCGTATAGATTGCCGTGCCCACCTTGGTCGCGATCGACCAAAGGACGGCGCCGGACCCCGCATTCTGGCGGTTAGCCGCCTCTTCGGAGGATTTATTGATGAGATAGCTGGCGGTCGCCTTGACCGCGGCGGACGTGAAAGCTTGGGCTTTGATGCCCGGCAAGGCCGCCTCGAAGTGCTTCGCGATGAGGGCGTCCGGGCGGCTGGCCAAGGGCAACGGAACGTCCTGGGAATCCAATTTGAGCTTCAGATTGTAATTCAGGCCGGAGGGACGGATCGCCGGCAAGGCGACACTCACGTAAGGCACGCGTGAGGAGACAATAAAGAGCGGGATGTCGATGCGTTGCTGATACCACTCCGGACACATACCCGTCTCGGCGATGACATAGACGATCGTGCCCTGCCCTTCGCTCGCCGGCGCCTCGGCGTCCTTGAGATCTCGTCTGAACGCGTCGTTCGACCCGTTAAGCTGCGTCGCGGCAAGCAGTTCCTTACGGGCCTTCTCGCGGTCGGACGGATCCTGACCGAGGCGCAGGAAGAACATCCCCTGAAGCCAGTGGCTGAACGCGTCGTCGTAGGCGCCTTCGGCGGTCAGGCTGGCGAGGTTCTCTTCGATCATCCCGAGACCTTCCTTCGTGCGCTCGTCCTGCGAAGCCTTGGCGACGTCGTACTTCTCTTCCTTGCCTTTGGGCTTCACGTAGAGCTGACCCGAACCGAAGGCCTGCTGGACGAAGCGCAATCGAGCCATGGCGACGCGGGCGCCGTTAATGTCGCCCAGTTCGATGCGGTTCAGGGCCTGATAAGTCGAAGCGTAGATACGATCCTCGGGACGAGGACGATATGCCTCGGCGTAACCGTTGGAGAAAGCCGCGAGCGTCGCGTCCCCGACCGAGAAGCCGGGTCTTTCTTCTTCGGCACGGAAGGAGGCTTCGACCTGCTCCAGAACCTTCGCGCTTTCCTTGAGCTTACCCTGCGCCCGGAGCGCCGTAGCGGCGTCGAGATTCCAGACCAACGCATCCTTAGGTTCGTCCGCCGCGAAGTTCTGGGCGACGGCCGTAGCGGTCTCGTAGTCCCCTTCCTCCACGGCCACCCGGACGCGTGGACCGCGATCGACATACGTCGCGCAGCCGACCAAGCAAAGCATTAGGATGGAGAGGAGCAGACGCACAGGGAAGCCCCTGCAG
>DBCR01000081.1:5287-22564 GCA_002293125.1 Opitutia bacterium UBA953 | reverse complement strand
TGTCGATGGAGATCGTCCGGTCAGAGATGAGTTGGCGCATGGTGGCTTCGTCGACTGGACCGATGCGATTGCCGTTCTGTTCGTAGTACCACATGCGATGGTTCTGGGGGGTGGAGGATCCCCTGTAAAAACAAAAGAGGCCCGTCGCCGGGCCTTTTCGTTATAATCTGGTGGCTGGTTTTCAGCCCTTCCAGATGCGCAGGAGGGCGTCGGCCATGTCGGAGGGCGTGGCCGCGACGGAGATACCGCACTCTTCGAAGATCTTGATCTTCGCGGCGGCGGTGTCTTCGGCTCCGCCGATGACGGCGCCGGCATGGCCCATGCGACGTCCGGCCGGAGCGGTGGCCCCGGCGATGAAGCCCGCGACGGGTTTCTTGCAGTGCGCCTTGATCCAGCGGGCGGCTTCGACTTCGGCGTTACCACCGATTTCGCCGATCATGATGATGGCGTCGGTTTCCGGGTCGTCGTTGAGGAGCTTGATGACGTCGAGGTGCGAGGTGCCGTTGACGGGGTCGCCACCGATGCCGACGCAGGTCGACTGGCCCTTGCCGCGGCAGGTGAGCTGCCAGACAGCTTCATAGGTGAGGGTGCCGGAGCGGGAGACCACGCCGACGTTTCCGCGCAAGTGGATATAGCCTGGGGCGATGCCGATGCGGCAGCCACCGGAAGACTTGTCGCCACGACCAGGGGTCACGATGCCAGGGCAGTTCGGACCGATGAGGCGCGTGCGACGGCCAGCCATGGCGCGCTTGGCGCGGACCATGTCACGGACCGGGATGCCTTCCGTGATGGCCACGGCGAGGTCGAGGTCGGCGTCGAAGCACTCCAGGATGGCGTCGGCCGCGAAGGGCGGGGGGACGAAGATCGCGGAGACCGTGGCGCCGGTCTGCTTGGCGGCTTCGGCGACGGTGTTGAAGATCGGGACCTTCTTACCGGCGTGTTCGAAGACCTGGCCGCCCTTGCCCGGGGTGACGCCGGCGACGACCTGTGAGCCGTAGTCGAGCGAGAGGCGGGCGTGGCGTGCGCCGAAATCACCCGTGATACCTTGGACGAGGATACGAGTATCTTCTTTGACGAGAATAGACATGAGAGTGTGCGGTGCGGGGTTACTTGGCGTTGACCAGTTTCACGATCTTCTGGGCCGCATCGGCCATCGAATCGCCCGACACGATGGTCAGGCCCGAAGCGGCGAGGGTGGCCTTGCCGGCTTCGACGTTGTTGCCTTCGAGGCGGACTACGAGGGGCAGCTTGAGGCCGGTCTCCTTGACCGCTTCGATGATGCCTGTGGCGATCACGTTGCAGTCCATGATGCCGCCGAAGATGTTCACCAGGATGCCCTTCACGTTGGCGTCTCCCAGGATGATCTTGAAGGCTGCCGTGACTTGGTCCTTCGTCGCGCCGCCGCCGACATCGAGGAAGTTGGCCGGGCTGCCGCCGAAGTGCTGGATGATGTCCATCGTGGACATCGCGAGGCCGGCGCCGTTGACGAGGCAGGCGATGTTGCCGTCGAGGGCGATGTAGGAGAGGCCGAACTTCGAGGCTTCGATCTCCTTGGCGTCTTCCTCGTTGAGGTCGCGGAGGGCGACCACATCCGGGTGACGGAAGAGGGCGTTGTCGTCGAACGACACCTTGGCGTCGAGGGCGAGGAGCTTGCCTTCCTTCGTGACCAGGAGCGGGTTCACTTCGACCATCGCGCAATCCTTCTCCCAGTAGAACTGGTAGAGCTTCGTCACCAGCGTGACGCACTGCTTGAAGAGGTCGCCCGAGAAACCGAGCGAGAAGGCGATCTGGCGAGCCTGGAAGGCCTGGAGGCCGACGGCTGGGTCGACCTGCACCTTGAAGATCTTCTCCGGGGTGTGGTGGGCGACGTGTTCGATTTCCATGCCGCCTTCGGTCGAGGCGACGATGACTGGGAAGGACGTCGCGCGGTCGAGGAGGATGGCGAGGTAGTACTCGTCGTCGCGGCCGTCAGGGCGCTTGCCCAGGTTGGCGGCTTCGGTGAAGTAGATCGTCTGGACCTTGCGGCCCGCATCGCCCGTCTGGGCGGTCACGAGGGTGTTGCCGAGCATCGCCTTCGCGTTCTCGAGGGCCTTCTCCTTCGTCGGAGAGAACTTCACGCCGCCCTTGAAGCCGTCGGTGAAGGTACCTTTGCCGCGGCCGCCGGCGTGGATCTGGGACTTCACCATGATGCCACCGGAGGTGTCGATCTTGGCGAGAGCGTCGTCGAATTCGGCGGCAGAGGTGACCGCCACGCCCTTGGGCACGGCGACGCCGAACTGTGCGAACAGTTCTTTGGCTTGGTATTCGTGAATGTTCATGAAACGGGACGGAGGCTGCCGATTAACCCTTCAGGTCAGCTTCCTTGGCCTTGAGGTTCTTTTCGATCTCGGCCGTGAAATGATCGGTGTGGGTCTGGATTTCCTTTTCAGAGCGCTTGAGCTCGTCGTCGGTGACGAGCTTCTCCTTATTGCCCTTCTTGAGGACTTCCAGGGCGTCGCGGCGGGCGTTGCGCACGCGGACCTTGCCTTCTTCGGCCATCTGCGTGGCGCGCTTGGCGAGCTCGAGGCGGCGTTCGCCGGAGAGGGAGGGGACTGGGCAGCGCATGAAGTTGCCCTGCGGGACGGGGTTGATGCCGATGTTGGCGGCCATGATGGCCTTGCGGATATCATCCATCACGCCCTTATCGAAGGGCTGGACCACGATCGTCTGCGCGTCGGGCGTGGTGATGGCGGCCATGTCCTTCAGGCGCTGCGTCATGCCGTAGGCTTCGACGTGGACCTGGATGTTCTCGATCATGCCCGGCGAAGCCTTGCCGGTGTGCAGCGTGGCGAATTCGTGCGAGGTGTGGTCGACCGCCTTCTTCATGGCGTTACCGCCGTCGGCGATGAGTTTCTTGAGGTCCATGGGATAGGGTGGGGTATGGTTTGTTGTTGGAAAATCAGGCGACGAGCGTGCCGATGCGCTGGCCGAGGACGGCCTTCTTCACGGCGCCCTTCTCGGACATCGAGAGCACGATGATCGGGAGCTTGTTGGCTTCGCAGAGGGAGAACGCTTCGGCATCCATCACGCCGAGGCGCTTCTGGAGGGCTTCGGCGTGCGAGACGCGGTCGTAGCGCTTCGCGTCCTTATGCTTCATCGGGTCCTTGTCGTAGACCCCATCGACCTTGGTGGCCTTGAGGATGGCGTCGGCGCCGATCTCGTTGGCGCGGAGGGCGGCGGCGTAGTCGGTCGTGCAGTACGGGTTGCCCGTGCCGGCGACGAAGATGACGATGCGACCGCGTTCGAGGTGGCGGGTGGCGCGGCGCTGGATGAAAGGTTCGGCGATGCGGTCCATCGGGATGGCCGTCATCACGCGGCATTCAAGGCCGGCCTTCTCGAGGCGGTCCATGAGCGCGAGGCCGTTGATGACCGTGGCGAGCATGCCCATGTTGTCGCCCGTGGTGCGGTCGGTGCCGTTGGCACGCGCGCCGGCGAGGCCGCGGAAGATGTTGCCGCCGCCGACGACGACCGCGACCTGGGTGCCGACCTTCTGGATCGAGCGGAGCTCTTCGGCGAGGCGGTCGAGGACCGCGCTATCGATGGAGGCGCCGGTGGTATCGTTCCGCAGGGCTTCGCCGCTGATCTTAAGCACGATACGACGATACTTCGGCTTCTTGGAGGAGTTGGCGGGCATACAGGGGAAATGAGCCGAAGAATCCCCAGCGTCAACCCCGCCTTGGTCTCGCTTGACTCCGACCCATGAGTCGCTGTTCAGTCGGGGTGCGCAGACCCGTGGTGTAATGGTAGCACAGGAGTTTTTGGTTCTCCTTGTCGGGGTTCGAATCCCTGCGGGTCTACGCTCCTTCCGGGCGGTCCGTCTGCCCCAAAAAGAACCCCGGCGAGCCGGGGTTCGATACGTCGCCTGGTGGGGCGGCTCAGGCGCGACCGAGGTATTCCTTGTTCTCGGTGCTGACCTTGATCTTCTCGCCCTGCTTGATGAAGAGCGGGACGTTGACCTGGAGGCCGTTTTCGCAGGTGACCGTCTTCTGGACGTTGCCGGCGGTGTCGCCCTTGACGGCGGGCGGGGCTTCGAGGACTTCGACGATGACGGAAGGGGGGAGGTCGACGGTGATCGGCTTGTCTTCGACGAAGAGGACCATGTAGGAGGTGCCCGAAATCAGGAACTCCTTGGAGTCCGCGAGGGAGGCGGCCGAGATGTAGTATTCTTCGTTGGTGTTGGTGTCGACGAAGACGTAGCTACCGTCGGCCTCATAGGACATCTCAAGGGATTTGGTGCTGTTGTCGAAGACGTCGAAGCTGACTCCGATGCCGCAGCGGACCGGGATCTTGGCGCCGGTCTTGATGGAGCGGAGTTCCATCTGGACGTAGGAAGCGTTGTTCGGGGGGGTGCGAACGAGGCACTCGAGAACGATGCAGAGCTCACCATTGTAGCTCATGATGTTCTTCTTCTTGATGCGGTTGACGGGTAGGGAGGCCATGGGAGTAAGGGCGGACACAAGCGGACGCCTTCGGGACGGTCAAGCCGGACTTGGCCGAAAGGAGGGTCGGGGGTGTTTCGCCCTGTAAAATAGACCTGTGGGGACTGACGCCGACTTACTCGAGCGTGAACAGGACCCCGCCGATCTGGGTGATCTTGATCTTGGCGGCGGTGCTGCCTGCGGCGGTCGCTGCGGCGGTGGCGCCGTTCGAGCCTTCGACCGAGGCGCCGTCGACGGCCTCGACCTCGATGCCGGTGTAAAGTGCGATCATCTTCGAGTAGAGTTGCTGCAGTTCGGCCTTGGTGGTCACGACCATCTCGACGGTCTTCGCGTGGGTGGTGTTCGGGTAGGTCTTCACGACCAGGTCGCCGGTGCTGTTGCTGACCACGTTATTGACCTTCGACTCGATGATGGCGAGCGGTCCAGGGATCGGGAGCTTGCTGGCGTCTTTCGGGTCGAGGCCGCGGTTTTCGGAGTTGGCGGCGCTGGCGCGGTTGGCGCGGTTGGCGACGTCGGCCGTGCCCGGCGGGCGGGTATTGTAGATGCGTAGCTGTTGGTTGGAGTCCTTCATGTCGATGACGACTTCGGCGACGATGAAGGAACCGGTGGTGTATTCCTGGAAGGAGATCGACAGGATGGCGTCCGCGCGGCCGTAGAAGGCCATGTCGGTCTTGTTCACCTTGATGCCGAAGATGCCTTGGTTGCGGATGGCCTTCTTGGTCATTTGGAACGCTTCGGCCTGAGGGGCGAGGACGGCGATCGCAAGCAGGGTGGCGGCGAGGGCTTGGGGGCTCATGGCGTTAATCCTTTACCCACGGGTGTGCCGAAGCAAGATTACAACCGATGCTGAGCTGCCAGAATCTCACCGTGCAAGCGGGTAACGACGGCCCCGTCATCCTCGACGGTGCCAACGCCCGCTTCCTTCCCCGCGGCCTCAATGCCGTCATCGGGCCTTCGGGTTGCGGTAAGACGACCTTGATGAAGGCCATCTTGGGCATCCTGCCGTCGACCGGCGAAGCCCGTCTCGCCGGCCAGCGTATCACCTGTACCGAAGACCTCGTCGGCAAGGTCGGTTTCGCCCCGCAGTTCACCGCGGCGCAGCCCCAACTGACCGTCGCCGAGTCCTTGGCTTATGCCCTCGAGCTCGCCGTGCCGGATGCCGCCGAGCGTGCCCATCGCCTGGAGTCCGTCTTGGGCGTCACGGGCCTGGCCCCGCACCGCGATAAGCGGGTCTCAGCCCTTTCCGGGGGGCAGTTGCGCCGTCTTTCGCTCGGCCTCGAACTCACCCTCGATCCCCCCTGCATGGTCTGCGACGAGGTTACGTCGGGCCTCGATCCTCAATCCGAGGACCAGATCCTGGCGCTGCTGCGCGACCTTGCCGAGACGAACCATAAGAGTTTCGTCTGCATCATTCATAATCTCGGGAAGCTCAACCAGTTCGACTGGGTCACGGTCGTCTACCAGGGCGACGTGGTCTTCCAGGGTTCGCCGGACGCGCTGCTCGGCTATTTCGGCATCCCCGATGGCCTGCGTCTTTATGAGGTGCTCAACGCCTCGGACCTCGCCACCTGGCGTGATCGCTGGGCCATCCATCAGGCCGAACATCCGGATTCTTATGAGGTCGCCGTCGCCAAGGTCGGCGCACCTGCCGTGCTCGAACCGCTGCCGGAACCCTCGGTCCCCGATGGCGTCTCGCAGTTCACGACTTTGCTTTCGCGTCGGCTTAAGCTCTTCTTCCGCGACACTGGCTACCTTGGCCTGACGCTCGCGATCACGTTCGGCTTCCCGCTCCTCGTGATCATCTTCAACCTCGATGGCGTCTGGGATGTCTTGAAGATTCCGATGGACCGGAATACCGCGTCGATGGCGGAGGTGCAGCAGGCGCTCAAAGTGCAGATGTCGAACGCCCAGCTCGCCGGCCTCGCCGCGGGCTTGGTGATGTTCCAGGTCATCCTGCTCACGCTCATGGGCGCCAACAATGGCGGCCGCGAGATCTCCGCTGAGCGCATGCTTTACGAGAAAGAGCGCATGACGGGCCTACGCCCGTGGGCCTATGCGTTCTCCAAGATCGTCTTCGTCTCCCTCGTGGCGATCTTCCAAGGGGTCTGGATGTGCCTGTTCGTGAAGCTCATCTGCAATTTCCCGGGACCTTGGGCGGAGCAGCTTGCCATCCTCGCGGCCAGTTGTGTCTCCATGTCCGTCGTCTGCCTCGGCTTCTCGGCCATGCTGACTTCTCCGGAGAAATCTTCACTGCTCTCGATCTACCTCGTCGGCTTCCAGCTCCCGCTCTCCGGGGTAGTCCTGGCTTTACCTGCGGCGCTGACCTGGGTCTGCCGGCCTTTCATCAACTCCTATTGGGGTTGGTCGGGCTACATGAAGTCGATGATGGGGCAGCCGCTTTACGATGCTTATACGGCCAGCATGCCCAATCAGACCGCTTATGTGGCCAGCACCACCGAAGGCTTGGCGGTCCTGCTGATTCAGGGCTTGGTCGGGTTCTGTCTGGTCGTGTACGGCTGCCAGCAGAAGCGTTGGAACTGAGGCCTAGGCTGAACCCCCTAGGCCCATTCGGCTTAGTTATTTTCCTTATCAGGGAAATCGCTGGAACAAATCCCAAACCTCCCTAGGATCGGGGGAGGTCAGCCCCCGCCCATTTCCATGTCAAAAATCAACCCCCTCTTCTTCGCCCTCGGTATCCCGGTCGTCGTGATCGTGATCCTCGTCGCGATTGTCGCCCCGCGTATGGGCGGCGGCGGTAAGTTTGCCGACCTCACACCTTTCTCCGTCGAGGCTTACCGCAAGGATTGGGCCACGCTCCAGGGCAACTCCTACCGCCTCGACTGTCAGGTCGAGCAGCAGCTCGCCTTCGTCGAAGGCCGCGGGCGCGTGCTCGCCGTGAAGCCCATCGAGAAGGATCCGACCCGTCCCGCCGGCCGTATTCCCATCTTCGTGCCCGCCGGCTCCACCGACTCCTTCGAGGTCGGCCAGCGCTTCAAGTGCAAGCTTCGCGTCACCCGCGACCTCCTGGTCGTCGAAGCCCTTGAACGTTTCTGAACTTTTTCCCCATGCGACACTCTCTCTTCAGTCTCTTTGGTTGGTGTGCGTTGACCGTGCTGGGCATCGCCCAGGCGCCGCCACCCGGTGCGACGGTGAACGGCGGCGGCACGGCCGGCGACTACAAGAGCTCCACCGCCGAAGGTGGCGCCGACCGCGTCTTCAATGTCAACAGCGACTCCGTGGACATGGAGAACGGCACGATGCAGTGGAAGGGCACGACGATGAACCTCGGCAACTCCCGCGCCGTCCGCGCCCGTTTCGAGCGCTACCTCGCGGCGCCGACCGATAACGGCGATATGAAGCGCTATGTGGCGCTTCTCGACCAGATCCAGTTCCTGCTTTCGGCCCAGTCCGTCAACCAGGACAATTACTACCGCAACCAGCAAGAGGCCTTTAATCTTTTGTTCAAGGCGGCGGAATACGACATCGACGCCAACAACTCCCTCACCATCGCCTCTCAGGTCCAGAAGATCTGGGTGATGAAACAGGAGTTCCGTCAGATCGAAATCACCAAGAATCAGATGGAGACCTTGCGCAAGGTGCAGGAAGGAATCATCATCAACCGTGCCGATAACATCGAGGCAACCAATGACGCCCGTTCAGAGGGCGGGTCCAAGTCCAGACCGCTGGCTAAGTCTTCCGGCGGCACCACCGAACTCGGCTATAAGGTGAAGGATGAAGCCCGTACGCAGGCGCAGATCCTGGCTAAGGATGCCGAACTGCTGGCGCTCGGGCTCAAGGCGAAGGTCGAGTTCCAGTCCCAGATGGTCTCCTTCCTGATGGCCCGCCGCTATCGCCACTCGCTGATCACGAGTTCTTTCTACCGCGTGCTCTTCAAGGGTGGTAGCCAGAACATCGTCGTCGGTGCCAAGGAAGTGAAGGAGTTCTTCCCGATCTCCGACTTCGTGCCGACGCTGGAGTCCTTCGACATGCTTTCCCGCGAGGCGATCAAGGATACGTCCAAGGGTATGCAGACCGTCGATGATCTGGTGAAGCAGGGGGAGCTCTATGGCGCCTTCGAGCGACTGCAGGAGACTTTCTTCCTCGGTGAGTTTGAGCCCGTCGTGATGTCCTACCCACAGGAGAAGAAGCGCGAGATGCTCGCCCTCTGGAAGGATCTCCGCGAACTGCAGCGCCTTGGCGACGAGCGCGACCTCGGCAGCGTCGAAGGCTACGTCAATAAGGTCCGTGGCCGCGCCCGTGACTTCCCCGGCGCCCCGATCCTCTCTAAGGTCACCAACGCGATGAATGCGTCGAACATGTCCTTGCTCTCCGCCAAGGGCGCGGCCTTGGCGGGCGATAATGTCAAGGCCGAGGCTGCTCTCGAGCGCGCCGCCAAGATCTGGCCCCAGAATCCCGGCGTGAAAGACTTCGCCACGCAGGTGGTGAGTCGCCAGGACACGTTGGCCCAGAAGATTCCCGAATTCGACCGCCTCATGACGGAGTCGAAGTGGCGCGACATCTACAATAAGAAGTTGGAATACGCCTTGGCGCTGGCCCAGGACAAGGAACGCTCCGAGAAGCTTCGCAAGGTGGTCAACCGGGTCGGTGAGCTCGACGCCAACATCCAGAAGGCCTCCGTGCTGGCCACGCAGAACAATCCCTACCTCGCGTGGGACGTCATCGTCGAGGTGTATAAGACGGAGTCCGACGATATCGTGCTCGCCAAGACGCGTTCCGACATCGCTCCGCTGGTCGCCAATTACGCCCAGCTCATCGGCCATGCCGAGAAGCTCGAGAAGGATGGCGCCGAAGCGGCTGCGCTCACCGCCTGGCTTTCCGCGCAGGACCTGAACCCTGCTTCGCCCGCCTGTGGCGCCGCGGTCAAGCGTCTGGCGAAATCCGTGGCCGAGAGCGCCGTGATTCGTTCGACGGGCTCCGTGCCCGCCCCGCCGTCCGCGCCTGCCGCCGAAGACGAAGTGCCCGTGCCGGCCAAGAAGTAAGCCTTACCAGAGGCTGACCGGATTATCTTCCAGAGGATCGACCACCGTGATGCGGAGGTCGGTCTTACGGTCGCGCACCTCGTTCATCAGGGCGTCGACGATGATGGTGCGGTTGCATTCTTTGCTGAGGTGGCCGAGGTAGAGCTCCGTCGTCTGCCATTCGCGTAGGCTGAGGAGAAGGTCCTTCGTCTGGACGTTCGAGAGGTGCCCGAAGTTGCCGCGGATGCGCTGCTTGAGCGAGGTCGGACGCTTGGAGAGGTCCAGCATCTCGTCGTCGTAGTTCGCCTCGAGCACCAGGATATCGGCGAGCGCGACGTGATGTTTCACGACCGGCGTGGCGTGACCGAGGTCGGTCAGCCAGGTCAGGCGCTTGGCCGGGCGGGCGTCTTCGGCAGGCAGATCGAAAGCGAAGCCGACCGGATCAGCCGCGTCGTGCGGGATGGGAATCGAGGTGACCTGGATGCCGCGGAATTCGAAGGTCGTGCCTGTCTCGAAGAGCTGCCAGTCCGGCTGCGACTTGAACGAATCCTTGATGCGTCGTGCCGTCTCGCGGTTAGCGAAGACCTTCAACATCGGATTCTGGCGGAGCAGGGCGGGGAGGCCGACGCAGTGGTCCGCGTGTTCGTGCGTGATGAAGACCGCGTCGAGGGCGCGCGCCTCGATGCCGAGCTTCTGCAGCGAAGCTTCGAGGCGGGGGCCCTGGAAGCCTGCGTCGAGCATCATGCGCGTACCGCCCGCTTCCAGCAGGGAGCAGTTGCCGGAGCTGCTCGTGCCGAGGATGTGGAAGGCGAAGGCCATGCGGAGGCCGATGCAACCCTGTCACGGTGCCGCCTTCAAGCCGCCATTCACCCTTTTCCGCTTGAGGGCGAGGGCGACCGGAGGGAAGGTAGGTCATCCCGCCATGCCTTCCCTTCCTCGCGTCATCAGTATCATCATGGGGGGCGGTCGTGGCTCCCGCCTCTATCCCCTGACCAAGGACCGCTGCAAGCCGGCCGTGCCGCTCGCCAGTAATTATCGCCTGGTCGACATCCCGATCAGCAATTGCCTGAACTCCGGCTTTAACCAGATCTTCGTCCTGACGCAGTTCAACACGGCGTCCCTCCACAAGCACATCCAGCAGACCTATAAGTTCGACGGTTTCGGCCGCGGCTTCGTCGACATCCTCGCCGCCGAGCAGACGGGCGACAAGGAGACCTGGTATCAGGGCACGGCCGATGCCGTCCGCCAGAACCTGCATCACTACAACCTGAAGGACGAGGACCTGGTGCTCATCCTTTCCGGCGACCAGCTCTACCGGCTCGATTTCGACGAGCTCGCTCGCCAGCACATCGAGAATGCCGCCGACGTGACCATCGCCGCCAAGGCCATGCCATCCGACCAGGTCAGCGCCCTCGGCGTGATGCGCGTCAACGCCGACCTTCGCATCGTCGAGTTCGTCGAGAAGCCGAAGAATCCGGCCGTCATTGCCTCCCTCGTGCTCGGCGGTAACGCCCGTGCCCGCCTGTCCGACAAGTCTGATACGCCTTACTGCCTGGCCTCGATGGGCATCTACCTCTTCTCCGGCAAGGTCATGCGCGAGGCTCTGGCTGACCCAGCCCAGACCGACTTCGGCAAGGAAGTCATCCCTGGCCTGCTTGCCTCGAAGCGGATGATGGCCTACGTTTTTGACGGTTACTGGGAGGACATTGGCACCGTGGGCTCCTTCTGGGAGTGTAATCTTACCCTCACCGACCCGGTGCCTCCGTTCGATTTCTTCGACGGTCAGAATCCGGTCTACACCCATTCCCGTTATCTTCCTCCGGCCAAGCTTAACGGCGCCCGTTCGCAGCGCGTCCTGATGGCCGATGGGGCCATCGTTGACGATTCCGAACTGAATCGCTGCGTCATCGGTGTCCGCTCCGTGATCCGCGGCGGCTCCCGCCTCGAGAACGTGGTCATGATGGGAGCCGACACCTTCGAGCGTCCGCATGACCTCGCTAAGAACAACTCCCTCGGTCGTCCTGATATCGGCGTCGGCCCCAACTGCCTCATCCGCAACGCGATCATCGACAAGAACGCGCGGATTGGCGCCGGCTGTCGCCTCGCACCGACCGGACTGCCCGAGAAATGGGAGACCGACGCCCTGTTCGTCCGGGATGGCGTGATCGTCGTCAAGAAAGGCGCCATCGTTCCGCCAGGGACGATTGTCGGGGAATGAATACCTACGCCCGGACCTACTGGTTCACCTGGGCGTTCCTCGTCATCGCGGCCGCCTTGACGGGCGTGGCTTCGTTGAAGTCCGCCTTCTTCGGCGGGCTTTTCGCGGCACTGCTGTCGGCGTTGCTTTCCAAGGTCTATGAGCGTGCCGGCCCTCGTTACGCGCCGCTCATCGGCGCCACGGCCGGCCCCCTCTGGGTGATCGCGATGTACTTTCGGATCCGCTGGTTCGGGTCCGCTGAGGATTTCGAGATGGCCCAGTGGACGCTGGGTACGGACATCTCGGTGCATGCGGCAGGTTTCGCCGGGGCGGCCTTGATGACGGCCTTGCGGGTCCGCTTTGAATTTCCCAAGGCTTTCGGTGGCGGCCTGCTGCTCGCCGCGGCCATGACGGTCGTTCCTTATGGCTTCATTGCTTGGATCGACCACCGCGTGGCCGGCCCGGTCGACCTCGTGGTCCTCGTCTCGGCGGAGGTGCCTGTTGGCGAAGGCCCAATCCGGCGACCCGGTGCGGTGCAGGCTAAACTGACGCCGGACGAAATCCTTTTTCTGAAAGAACGCATGCTCGTCGTCGAGGGTCCGGGCGGCATCGAGGTGGTCGATGAGCTGGGCCGTCGTTATTGGCCGTTGGTCCGGCGTCGACTCGTCTACCCTGGTAATCCCGGAGGTCCGGTCCGGACGGTCCTGTTCCTCTTGCCCCCCGGCTTGGTCGTTCCCGAGACCTGGAGCGTGCCGGTTCACCAAGACCCGAAGGGCCTCGCGCTCGTCGCCGTCGCCGCTCGGAATGAGGTCAAATTCTCCGGCGGGCCGGTCAGCCAAGCGGTGCGTCTCGACGTATCCTTGGCGGTGAAATCCGGCGAAGATGCGGTCACCTACCAGGACTTGCAGGTCGAGGCCTTCCGGAAATCTCCCCTCGGCGATCTTTACGCGAACGTTCGGACCCAAGGTATCGGCGCCGCGTTCCCCACGAGTCTGATTGATCCGAAGACGCCGGTTAAGTCGGAAGAGACGGCCAAGCCTCGTCTGCCGAGCTTCGGCGCTGACCCTGCGGCCAAGTAGGCGCGGTCAGGTCGTCGAGCTCAGGAAGTCGCGGTGCAAGCCCGCGTAGGCTCCTTGCAGGGCGAGGAGTTCGTCGTGGGTGCCTCGTTCGACGATACGTCCTTCATGCAAGACGATGACGCAGTCGGCACGCCGAATCGTGCTGAGGCGATGGGCGACCACGAAGCAGGTTCGGCCCTTCATCAGGCGGGCGAGGGCGACCTGAAGCCTGGCTTCCGTGAGCGTGTCGACGGCGCTGGTGGCTTCGTCGAGCACCAGGATGCGCGGGTTGGCTAGCAACGCACGAGCGAAGGCGACGAGCTGTTGCTGGCCCATCGAAAGGCCGCGTCCTTTCTCGGAGCAGGGCGTGTGGATGCCGGCGGGAAGGTCTTCGATCAGGTCGAGGCAGTCGAGGTCGCGGAAGGCTTGCCGGATCTCCTCGTCGGTTGCGTCCGGGCGAGCCGACTTCACGTTCTCCGCGATCGTGCCCGCAAAGAGGAAGTTCTGCTGGAAGACGAAGCCCATCTGACGGCGTAGGGTCTCCTGGCGGATATCGGCGAGGTCATGGCCGTCGACCAGCACCTGACCTACGAGCGGCAGCTGGAATTTCGCCAGCAGCCCGATGATAGTGGATTTACCTGAGCCCGTATGGCCGACGAGTGCTACGACCTGCCCCGGCTGGGCGACAAAAGAGATCCCGTGCAGGACCGGGCGGTCCGGGATGTAGGCGAAGTGAATATCCCGGAACTCCACGTGGCCTTTGAGCGCCGGGCATGCGCTCGCTGTCGGTTTGTCCGTCCAGGCCGGCGGCGTGTCGAGGAGGCGGAAGTAGCGTTCCGCGCCAGCCATCGCCAGGGTGGCTTCCGATAGCTGCGTGCCGATGATGGTGATCGGCGAGAAGAACAGGTCGGCCAGGAAGAAGAAGGTCACCAAGTCGCCGAGGCTCGTGCCGGTGCCGGAAAGGGCCGCCCAGCCGCCGACGCCGATGAGCGCAGCCATGAAGCCTTGAGCGTTGAGTTCGAGCAACGGCAGGTAGAGCGAGGTGAGGCTGGCAGTCTTGACCACGTTGCCGGCGAGGCTGCGGACGAGACGCGTGAAGATGCCGGCGTTGGTATCCTCGCGGGCGAAGCCCTGCGTCACGCGGATGCCTTGCACCGTCTCGGCGAGCGCAGACGTCACGCGGGAGAAGGTCTCCTGCTGGACGCGCGAGGCGTGCAAGATCTTACCGCGGAAAAAGCCGTGCACCAAAAGAAGGCAGGGCACGATGGCCAGCAGGACGAGGAACAGCTGCGGATTGGCCAGCAGCATGAGCGCCGCCGCGCAGGCCATCTGCCCGAGGGAGACGAACGAGATGAAGAAGTTGTTCTGAATCCCGTTACGCATCGCCTCGATGTCCGAGATCATGCGACTGATCAGGCTGCCGTGGCGCCGAGCGTGGAAGAATGAGAGCGGCTGCGTGAGCAGGTGGGCCATCAGCTTGTCGCGGAGGTCGCGCAGGATATTCTCGCCGATCTGGTGGGCGAGGCGGATGCGCCAGTACAGCGCGACGTCGGCGACGATGAAGAAGGCTGTGAACAAGGCGAGCGCCCGGAGGGTCGCTGGGCCGTCGCCCGTCGTCACGGGACCTTTGATGATATCGCCCACGAGCCAGGCGAGGGCAGGGAGGGCCATCGCGCGGAAGACGCAGAGGCCGAGCAGGGTGTTGCGCTGCAGTCCGTGTGGGCTGGTGAAGGCGAGAAGGCGGGCGACGGTCGACCAGCGCAGTGGGAGACGATCCGGTTCTTCTTCGTCGGGTCGGATGCGGCGGACCGCGATTTCGAGGCTGCTCTTACTCATGCGACGACTCCCTCCGATTGGACGAGGATGGCACGACGGTAATGCCCGTCCTGCGCCATCAGTTGCGCGTGCGTGCCGACCTGCACCAGTTTGCCGTGCTCGAGGACTAAGATTTGGTCCGCCCGGCGGAGCGTGCTCAGCCGGTGAGCCACGATGAAAGTGGTGCGCCCGACCATCGCCGCTTCCATCGCCTCCATGATTTCCTTCTCGGTTTCTGGGTCGATGGCCGAGGTCGGGTCGTCGAGCAGGAGGACGGTCGGCTCAAGCAGGAGTGCCCGGGCGATGGCGACACGCTGACGCTGTCCGCCGGAGAGATTGACGCCGCCTTCGCCGAGGAAGGTCTCGTAGCCTTCGGGCAGCGCCATGATGAACGTGTGGGCACCGGCGATGCGAGCGGCCCGTTCGATGCGTTCCTGCGTGGCGTCCGGGTGGCCGAAAGCGATATTGGCCGCGATGGTGTTCGAGAAGAGGAAGTTCTCTTGGAAGACCATGCCCACCTGGCGGCGGAGTTCCGGGAGCGGAAGGGCGCGGATGTCGTGACCGTCAAGCGTCACGCGGCCGGAGCGCGGGTCGTAGAAGCGGGGGATCAGCGAGAGCAGGGCGGACTTACCCGCGCCAGTGGCGCCGGCGATGGCGATGCGTTGGCCGGGCTCGGCGACGAACGAGAGTTCGTGCAGCACCGTGGCGTTCTCTTGGTATTCAAAGCTAACGTTGTCGAAGGCCACGCGGCCGAGGAAGCGTCCGGGGGAAGCGGCCCCGGGTTCGGTCGCGACGCCTGGGTCGGTGTCGAGGATCTCGAAGATGCGCTTGGCGCCGGCCAAGGAGACCTGGGCGTTGTCCACCACCGACGCAAGGGTCGTCACCTGGGCTGAGAACTGCTGCAATAGGCCCGCGAAGGCTACTAGGCCGGTGCCTAAGGCGATTTCACCCCGTGCGACCATCCAGCCTCCGTAGCCGATCAAGATGGCCATGGAGAGGCGATTGAGGCCGTCAATGAGGGGCCAGAAGAGAGCAACCTCGCCGAAGACCTTACGCTTCTGGAGGCGGATGTCCTCGCTCCAGCCGGCGAAGCGACCCATCACGCGCGGCTCGAGGGCGAAGCCTTTGACGACCTGGATGCCTTGCACGTTCTCCGAGAAGCCCAGCACCATGCGATCCATCAGGTCGCGGTTCTCCTCGTAGGCCGGCCGCACCTTCCGGGAGAAGCGGATCGCGAGCCAGATCTGGAACGGCAGCACTGCGAGGCAGGCGAGCGTCAAGCGCCAGTCGGTGCGTAGCATGTAGACCGAGCAGGCGACCAGGGTGATGGTGATGATCGCGAGCTGGAGGACCACGCCTTCGATGAAGAGCCGGATGGCGTGCGCGTCGGAGGTGACGCGGTTGATGATCGAGCCGCTGGCGTTGGAGTCGAAGAAGCGGAAACTCAGTTGCTGGAGTTTAGCGAAGACCTGCGAGCGCAGGTTGACGACGATGCGGCCGTGCAGGAAGCGGACCGACACCAATCCGAAGACATAGGATACGATCGCGCGGAGCAGGGCCGCGATGAGGATACCGGCGCCGAGCCAGACGAAGACGGCCTTGTCGGTCGCGTCGGTCGGGACGAAGAAAGGCAATGGCGGCGCGGGAATCGCCCGGTCGGTGCAGTGGCGGACGAAGTCGATGCCGACGCCCGCGAGGGCGATGACCGCGACGGTCAGGAAGACCACGACCAGCTGTAGGCCGAGGAGCTGGAGGCAGTCCGAGCGATACGACCAAGCGATACGCAGCAAACGCCACAGCGTGGCTTCGCGGCTGTCGGCGGTCGGAGGGACGGAAGCGGCGGGCATGCGCGTCAGGGCGCAGGCCAACTTAGCGGATCATCTGGCCTTCCCGCGAAGCCTTCTTGCGGAATTCCGCGAGGATGCTGGCGGTGATGGGGCCGGGCTTGCCGGTGCCGATCTTGCGGGCGTCGACCTCGATGACGGGGATGACCTCGGCAGCGGTGCCGGTGAGGAAGCATTCGTCGGCGTTCCAGACGTCATAGCGCGTGATGTTCGTCTCGACGGTAGGGATCTTGAGGGCGGCGGCGATCTCGAGGGCGACCTGGCGGGTGATGCCCACGAGGGCGCCCGCATGGGAGGCCGGGGTGATCAGGCGTCCTTTATGGATGAGGAAGACGTTGTCTCCGCTGCACTCAGCGACGTAGCCCTGTTCGTTGAGCATGAGGCACTCGTGGAAGCCGTGCTGCTGGGCTTCCATCTTGGCCATGATGTTGTTCAGGTAATTGAGAGACTTGATCATCGGCGGCAGGGCGGCCGGGCTGATGCGGCGTGTCGGCGCGGTGATGATGCGCATGCCCGTGGCGTACAGCTCCTCAGGGTAGAGCTTGATCGTGTCAGCGATGCAGACGATCGAAGGCTTAGGGCAGTTCTTCGGCGAAAGGCCGAGGTCGCCGAAGCCGCGCGAGACGACGAGGCGGATGTAGCCATCGGTCAGCTTATTACGACGGCAGGACTCGCAGATGATTTCAGCGATCTCTTTGCGGGACCAAGGCATATCGAGGCAGAGGGCCTTAGCGGACATCTCGAGACGCTCGAGGTGCTCGTCCAAACGGAAGACGCAGCCCTGGTAGAGGCGGATGCCTTCGAAGATGCCGTCACCATAGAGGAAACCGTGGTCGAAGACCGAGATCTTGGCCTCGGCCTTGGGGTAGAACTTTCCGTCGATGTAGACTTCCATGGTGGTGAAAA
>DBCR01000081.1:0-5256 GCA_002293125.1 Opitutia bacterium UBA953 | reverse complement strand
GGCGGGTTTTTCCAGCCCGAAAGCCCCTATTAGAGCGGTAATCTCCCGGTTTAGGCCGCTTCGCGGACGGTCAGGCGGAATTTCCCTGAATCCTCCGGGGCGATCAGGCTGACGGATCCCGCGGTGACGGTGATGCCGAGGAGGCGGCTAAGTTCGGTCGTCAGCTTGGCTTGGGCCGAGGTCAGGCTGTCGCCCTTGGCTTCCGGCAGGAGGAAGAGGTGCGCCGACCCATCGGCTTTCTGGCGGAGTTGATAATGGGCGATGCCGCCGATTCCATTGAAGGCTTGGTCGATCATCCGCGTGGTCAGGATGCGCCCCTCGGCGCCGCGTAGGGCGTCACGCTTGCGTCCGTGCACGCGATAGCCGTCCGGGGTGCGTTCGACGAAATCGCCGATCTCATATCGCAGGAGAGGGAGGTATGGGTTCGTGAGCGTCGTGACCAGCAGCTCGCCGATGCCTTCGGCTGCCGTGTTTTCAAGTATCGCGGTCTCCGGGCTGACCAGCATCACGTCGTGATGCTCGACGAGCAGGTGGCCGGTCTCGCTGGAACCATAGAGGTTGATGACCGGTACACCGAAGACACGTTCCATGATCGCGCGGTGGACGACGCTGGTGTATTCGTAACTCGTCAGGATGAAGCGTAGGGAAGGGAACTGAAGACCGTGGCGTTCGCAGTGAAGCGCGAACCAAGCTCCGTGCACGGGATCGACATCGAGGAAGGTCGGCGCCCAGTCGGCGACTTCCTTGGCCATGCCAGCGAGTTTCTCTTCGCCGAGCGTGAAGGGAATGCGCGACTGGTTCACGAAGAGGCTGCCCCCCAGCGTCCGCTGTTCGAGGTTCAGCCAGCGATTATAGCAGCTGACGCCGCTGCAGCCAGGCGTGGTGAGGACGGCCCGTCGTAGGCTGGGGCTGGTTCCGAAGAGCTCGGCGAGGAAGGGGTTGCGCACCAAGGCGCGGCGTTCTTGCTCGGCCCACCAGGTCTTGCCGAAGACCACGCGGACGCTGGCACCGGAGGTTCCGGAGGTGCTCTCTTCTTCGATCAGGTCGCGGGCGAGGAGAGTCTTGAGGTCGAGGCCATTAGGCAGGAAGCCTTCAGGTGAGTGTTCGCGCAGCTGGCTCTTGGTAAGGTGCGGCAGGTCGGTGAGGCGCGGCGAGGGGAGGGCGAACGCGGCCTGCCATTCGGTCGAAGCGTAGAAAGGAACCGCCACCGTTTGCTCGATGGCCTTCTGCGGACATGCCGTGCCGTCCGGAGAAACGGCGGCGGGCATGGATGAGTGCGGCATGCGTGCAAGGAGAAGGCATATCCGTTGAAAGCAAAACGAAGCCGTCTTTATACGGCGGATTAGTGCCATATAACGGTATTCGTCCTGTGGGGGAACTATCATGATTGAACGAGGTCTTTTCTCTTCATAACACCCCTCATGCGATTACCCCGTCGTTCTTTCCTGCGTAAGGCTGCTGTCGCCGCCCTTGGCTTCACCATCATCCCGCGTCACGTGCTTGGCCGCGGCTTCGTTCCGCCGAGCGAGACGCTGAATCACGTCATCGTCGGTTGCGGCGGTATCTCCGCGATGCACTCCGAGCCGCGCATGACCGGCAAGAACCGCATCATCGGGATCTGCGATGTCGATGCCCAGCGCATGCAGGCCAAGTTGGAACGGATCAAGACGGCCGGCGGCGGTACGCCGATGCTGGCCGGAGATTTCCGCGAGGTCATCGCGCTCCCTGATGCCGACGTCGTCCACGTCTGCACGCCACCCCACTGGCATGGAGTCATCGCCGCCATGGCCGCCCGTCGCGGCAAGGCCGTCTGGTGCGAGAAGCCGCTCACGCGCACGATCGGCGAAGGCATCGCCCTGAGCCGCGTGGTGCAGCAGACGGGCGTCCCCTTCCGCGTGAACACCTGGTTCCGCCTCAATCGCACGAACTATTACGGCGTCGGCCCGGCCCGTGAGATCAAGCGCGTCGTCGCCAGTGGTGTCCTCGGTGGCCCGCTGACCGTCCGTCTCGCGCCCGTCGGGGGCATCCAGTGGAAGGTCAATCTTTGGACCGGTAAGCCGGACCTCAAGCCTGAGCCCGTCCCCGCTCACCTCAACTGGGATATGTATTGCGGCCCGTCGCCGTTGATCCCTTATCACCCGCACCGTTGCCACGGTTCCTTCCGTGGCTACTGGAACTTCGACCAAGGCGGCCTCGGCGACATGGGCCAGCACTTCCTGGACCCGGTGCAATATTTCCTTGGTAAGGACAATGAATCTCCCGTTACCGTCGAATGCGATGCGCCCCCGCAGGACGCCATGGCTTGCGGCGTCTGGAAGACCGTCACGATGACCTACAAGGACGGCACGCGCATCATCCTGGAATCCGAACTCGCCGAGCGTAACCCCGAGAGTCCTTTCCTCCAAGGCCCGAACGGCAAGCTGTTCGCGGGTATGCGCTGCAACCGTCCCGAACTGTTGGCCAAAGCCGCCGAATACCCGCTCCCGGAATATCAGGAAGACGATTTCGATCTCTGTGCTCGGGAGAAGCGGCCGTTCGGCTACGGCGTGAGCGAGGCTTTCCGCAGCTCGACGCTCGTGAACCTCGCCGCCCTGAGTGTCCGCCTCGGACGCCAACTCACGTTTAAGTCCGACTCTTTCGTCGGCGACGACCAAGCCAACCAGCTCGCATCCCCGGCCCTGCGCGGTAACTGGGCTCTCTGAGCGCACGCCGATCAACACGACCATGAAGCACCTATCCCTTTTCCTTGCCTGCGCCGCCTGCCTGGTCGGTACGGCTGCCGAGGTTCCTTCCGACGCCACCTTCGCCGATCTCGCGGTCGCGGAGAAGCGCCTCGCCGCCCAGCAGGTGATCCTCGACCATGCGCGGACCTTCGTGAAAGCCTCGCCGGAGGCCAAGAGTTGGTTTGCGCGCGTCCGCGATGCGGCGAAGGCCGCCGCGGATCCGGAAGTCCAGGCGGCCCTGCAGCAGATCTTGCTGCTGGATCCCAATCGCAAGCCCCTCTTGCCGCTTAATCCGAAGCTACCGAACACCTATGACGCCCCGGAAGGCACCACGCCGGAAACCAAACTCGCCCACCTCGAGCGCTTGCTCGACCTTCGGCGCTCCTCGAAGGAATACCCTTTGACCAACGACGAACTGATCGCGCTCACGAAGAACGAGGACTTTGCCACCGCCCAGCGCGCTAATCGCCTGCTTCGTCGTATCAGCCCATCCGCTGCCGCCCCCCTCCTCTGGGAGCGTCTGGCGAAATTAACGCAGCGTTCGCAGGTCCAGGAAGTCGAAGACGAGATCCTCCGCCTGCCCTCGACGCTGGCCGCCAAGTACCTCCCGGTCGAGTTCGCCGGCACCGCGCTGGCCGCAAAGGCCTCTTGGGCCCGTATCGTCGCTGGCCGTGTGAGCCGGGTCGGTAGCAAGAGTCGCCCGGCCATCAAGGCGGCGATGCTCCCTTTGCTTAAGGGCCCGGCCAACGAGTTGACGGAAGCCGCCTGGGCCGCCGTGCCGCGTTTGTTCTCCGAAGCTGACCGCGCCGTTTTGACGGAGGCCTCGCAGGGGCTTTCCGAACGCCTCGTACCCAAGGCCAAGGCCGCGCTCGACGCCCTTCCGGCCAAGTAACCTCCCTTGACGCTTGTCGCTTGCCGAGAGGTGGGCGGGGGATTGCTATGTCTCCATGGCGCCCGTCGCGAACAAGGAAGACTCTCCGAACCTGATCCTCGCCGGATTCATGGGCACGGGGAAGTCCGCGCTCGGACGCCAGCTGGCCAAGCGTTGGCGCCGTCGTTTCTACGATACCGACGAACTGGTCGAGAAACTGGCCGGGGTTTCGATCGCCGACATCTTCGCCGAACATGGCGAGGAGCATTTCCGCGCCCTCGAACGCCAGGTCGTCGAAGGCCTGCTTCCCCCGAACGGTGCCGTCATCGCCTGTGGCGGCGGCCTCGTCGTCCCGCCGGGCATGGGTGAGCTGGTCCGTTCGAAAGGCATCGTCGTCACGCTCTTCGCTTCGGTCGACACCATCCTGCGTCGGACCGCGGGCAACTCGCGTCGTCCGCTCCTCAAGGGCGACGATCCCGAGGCCAAGATTCGTGAACTCATGAAGAAGCGCGAGCAGGCCTACATGAAGGCCGGTATCGCCGTTTACACCGATGGGCGTTCGCTGCAGCAGCTCTGCGTCATCGTCGAGCGCGTCTACGAGCGCGAGGCCCGCGCTCTCCTCAAGTCGCGTCCGAAGTCGGAATAGGCGCGAACGCGTCGCCCGTGGGTGGCTGGTCGCGGAACAACTTCACCACTTCAAGGAATTCGGCGCGATCGATCAGGAAGGCCCCGAGGCTGGAGAGGTGCGGCGTGGGGACCTGGCAGTCGATGAGGAAGTAGCCGCAGGCCTGGAGGCGGGCGACGAGCGTGGCGAAGCCGACCTTCGAGGCGTCCGCCCTCAGGTGGAACATCGATTCGCCATGGAAGAGACGGCCGAGGGCGACGCCGTAGAGGCCGCCGACGAGCTGGCCTTCCCAGTTGACCTCGACGCTATGGGCGATGCCGAGGCGGTGAAGTTCTCCATAGGCCTTGATCATGTCCTCGTTGATCCAGGTCCCATTTTGGCCGGGGCGGGGGACTTCGGAACAGCGGCGCATCACCGTCTCGAACTGCTGGTCAAACGTGACCGACCAGCCTTTCTTGCGCATCGTCTTCTTCAGGCTATCCGTCAGGCGGAAGTCGCCCGGCCGCATCACGAAGCGCGGATCCGGGCACCACCACTTCACGGGTTCGCCCGTGGAATACCAAGGGAAGATACCGGCCCGGTAGGCCGCGATCAGGTGGGGCGCGTCAAGCTTCCCTCCGCGGGCCAAGGGCGCACGGGCGGGGGCTTTCGACGGATCGCCGCGATTCCATTCCTGCATCGCCGATACTTTTGGCGAAGCGGAAAAGGCGGGCAAGATTAGTCCTTGGTGATATTGTAGACCGACGGGATCGAGATGCCGAGCTCAGCGGCGATCTCGCGGACCGGGGCGCCTTTCTTGCGCATGTTATGGGCCTTGGCGCGCATGCTGTCCGAGATCTGGGCGCGGGCGCGGTTCGGGCGAGAGAGCAGCTTGATCAAACGCTTGGCGAGCTCGGGCTTCGAGAGGCTGGCGACTTCGCGTTCGATCAGCGACTGGCGTTCGCTGTGTTCGTCTTCCCAGGTCTGCACGGCGAGGTCGCGGGCCTTGGAGAGGGCGGCGCGGACGTAGGCGTCCTTCGAGGTGAAGGAGGAGGGAT
>DBCR01000016.1 GCA_002293125.1 Opitutia bacterium UBA953 | reverse complement strand
GTAACCGACGGTAAGAATGCCGCCTCGAACGACAAGGATTACTCCATCGGTCTTTCTTACCCGGTCGCAGGCTTCACCGGTACCGTGTCCTTCTCGAACGGTAGCGGCACCTTCGCCGGCACCTACGATGGCATCACGGCGGTCACGCTCAAGAAGACCTTCTAAGGTCTGAGCTGAAACTCATAGCAAAAGGGGTGCTTTCCGAATGGAAGGCACCCCTTCTTCTTTGTTAGGTTGAAAAATGGCCCGGGACGGCAATGTTGCCCTTCCTCCATGATCGAGTCCGCCCGCAAACCTGACTGGCTCCGTGCCAAGCTCCCCAGCGGTCCGGACTTCCTGGAGACCAAGAAAAACGTCGACGAGCACAAGCTCCACACGGTCTGCCAGTCCGCTCAGTGCCCCAACATGGGCGAATGCTGGTCCCGCGGCAGCGCCACGGTGATGATCCTCGGCAACGTCTGCACACGCTCCTGTACCTTCTGCGCCGTGCTCTCCGGCCGCCCCAGCGAACTCGACCTCGGCGAGCCGGCCCGCGTGGCCGAGTCCATCGCGCTGATGAACCTCAAACACGTGGTCATCACCTCCGTCGCCCGCGACGACCTCAAGGACGGCGGCGCTTCCGTCTGGGCCGCGACCGTCCGCGCCACCCGCAATCGTTGCCCGAATACCACCATCGAGGTCCTGCCAGCCGACTTCCGCGGCGAACAGGTCCACCTCGACACGCTACTCGACGCCCGGCCTGACATCCTCAACCACAATCTCGAGACGGTCGAACGCCTGCAGCGTCCAATCCGTAAGACCGCCCGCTACGACCGCTCCTTCTGGGTACTCAAGCACGCCAAGTCCCGCGACTTCATCACCAAGACCGGCATCATGCTCGGCATCGGTGAACAGAAGGAAGAAGTCGCGCAGCTCATCCGCGACATCGCCGCTGCCGACGTCGACATCCTGACCATCGGACAATATCTGTCGCCCAGCAAGGAACATGCCCCCATCGACCGTTGGGTGACGCCGGAAGAGTTCGCCGAGTGGAAGGTTTTCGCGCTCGCCGCCGGCGTCAAGCACGTCGAATCCGGCCCTTTGGTCCGCTCTTCCTACCGCGCCGACGAACAGGTCGTGAAGTTCAGCCTGATGGATCGCCGCCAGCGACCCGCCCGCTAACCCGTGGAAGGCCTGCCTCCCGTCGATTTCCGCGGCGAGCTCAACGATGAGCAGTACGCCGCGGTGACCTCGCCGCGCGGACCCGCGCTCGTGCTGGCCGGAGCCGGCTCCGGCAAGACCCGCACCCTCACCTACCGCGTCGCCTGGCTTCTGCACCAAGGTGCCAAGCCCTGGGACATCCTTCTGCTGACCTTCACCAACAAGTCGGCCAAGGAGATGCTCGAACGCGTCGAAGACCTCACGGGCGTGCCGCGCGGCCAGTTCTGGGGCGGCACGTTCCATTCGATCGGCCAGCGCATCCTGCGCCGCAACGCGGCGGTGGCATCGCGTTCGCCTGACTTCACCATCCTCGACCAGAAGGAATCGGAACACCTTTTCTCCGAGATCGTGAAGTCGATCGACGGGGCGTTCATCAAGGATAAGACGAACCCCAAGGCGGCCGTCATCCTTGACGCCTATTCACACGCCCGCAACACCCTGCGGCCGCTGCCGGACGTCCTCGCCGAACGACTTGACTGGATGAAGGGTGGTCCGGAGAAGCTGCTGCAATTCTGCACGTGCTACGAAGCCGCGAAAAAGGAGCGCAACCTCTGCGACTTCGATGACCTGCTCAGTCTCTGGCTTTACGTCCTCGAGAACGACCCGGCCGCCCTTGCCCACTATCGTCAACGCTTCCGACACATCCTCGTGGACGAGTTCCAGGACACGAACCGTCTGCAGAGCCGCATCATCGACCTGCTCGCCAGCGAGCACCAGATCATGGCCGTCGGCGACGACGCGCAGTGCATCTACACGTGGCGCGGCGCCGACTGGGAGAACATCGTGGCCTTCCCGAACCGCCATCCAGGCACGCTGATCCACACGATCGACACGAACTACCGCTCGACGCCGGAGATCTTGGCCTTCGCCAACGAGATCCTCAGCCACCGTCCGCGCATCGAAGGCTTCGACCGTCGCCTCAAGGCCGTCCGCGCGCGCGGCCCGCAGCCCACCGTCTTCACCGTCGGCGATACGTCGCAGCAAGCGAAGCTCGTGGTCCGCAAAATCATGCAGCTGCACCATGAAGGACACGCCCTGGCGGACATGCATGTCCTCTACCGCGCGCATTACCAGTCGCTCGACCTGCAGATGGAACTCAACGCGACGGGCGTACCGTTCGTCATCACCAGCGGCCATAAGTTCTTCGATCTCACGCACGTGAAGGACATCCTCGCCCACCTGCGCTTCGTGCATAACCCGCTCGACCAGGTCGCGCTCTCCCGCCTGCTCTGCCTTCTCCCGAAGGTCGGCCCCGTCGCCGCCGAGAAGATCAGCAAGGCCGCCCGCGAGGTCGCCCAAGCCCAAGGGCGCGGCATGGTCCGCGCGCTGCGTGACGATGCCGTCCTCAAGCGCGTTCCAGAATCGGCCAAGGCCGACTTCAACGACCTTGCCATCACGCTCGAGGACATGCTCGAAGGCCTCGAGGCCGCCAAAGCCAAGCCCGGCCCCGCCGGACCCGCGCCGGATCTTTTCGTCGCCGCCTCCGATGCGCGCTCGATCAAGGTCGCACGCACGCCCGCCGAGACCGTCCGCGTCTGTATCGAGGGCTGGTACGGTGGCTTCATCAAGACGATCTTCCCTGACTGGAAGGAACGCGAGCAGGACCTCCAGGGCCTCATCGGCTTTGCGTCCAAGTTCGAAGACGTCGGCGACCTCGTCGCTCAGGTGGCCCTGCTCAACGGCGAGTCTTCCGACAAGAAGGCCGAGCCAGAGGAGGACATGCTTCGCCTCACCACCATCCATCAGTCCAAGGGACTCGAGTTCCCGATTGTCTTCCTCTTAGGAGTGGCCGACGGACTCCTCCCGCTGACCCGCGCTATCGACGAAGGCGACGTCGAAGAGGAGCGCAGGCTATTCTACGTCGCCTGCACCCGGGCCGAGAACATGTTGTTCCTTTTCGCCCCCCGCTTCGCGGTCTCCGGTGAAGGCTACCGCCCGCTGGATCCCTGCCGTTTTCTGGAAGAAATGAGCCCGGATTGTTACGAATTGGCGGATTATGCCCATCGTCGGCTCTGAGCCCGTATGACAGCCAGACGGGGGTAGGTGCTTGCCTTTGCCTTGGGCGGGCATTTATGACTCACGCAAACTTTTACACGCCATCGCCATGCCTAAGGTACTCGTCGCCGACAAAATCTCGCCCACCGGAGTCGCCCTCCTCAAAGCCCAGACGGGCTATGAGGTTGTGGAAGCCTACGGCTCCACCCCCGAGCAGGTCCTGGTACTGGTCGCGGACGTGGACGCCATCCTGGTCCGCTCAGAGACCCAGATCACCCGCGAAGTCCTCGCCGCCGCCCAGCGCCTCGTCTGCGTCGGCCGCGCCGGCGTAGGCGTCGACAACATCGACGTCGAAGCCGCCACCGAACGCGGCGTCATCGTGATGAACACCCCCTCGGGCAACACCGTCGCGACCGCCGAGCTCACCTTCACCCACCTGCTCTCCCTCGCCCGCCCGGTACCGGAAGCCGTGCAGTCCATGCGCGAAGGCAAGTGGGACCGCAAGACCCTCGCGGGCTCCGAGCTCTTCGGCAAGACCCTCGGCGTGCTCGGCCTCGGCCGCATCGGCGCCGAGGTCTCCAAGCGCGCCCTCGCCTTCGGCATGAAGGTCCTCGCCTACGATCCTTATCTCACCGAAGCCCGTGCCAAGGCGCTCGGCGTCTCCATCGCGACACTCGACGAAGTCTTCGCCCTCTCCGACTATATCACCGTCCACATGCCTCTCATCGAGAAGGGCAAGCAGGGCGCGACCGAGGGCATGGTCGACGCAGCCGCCTTCGCCAAGATGAAGAAGGGCGTGAAGATCGTGAACTGCGCCCGCGGCGGCATCGTCGATGAGCTCGCCCTAGCCGAAGCCCTCAAGTCCGGCCAGTGCGGCGGCTGCGGTTTCGACGTGTTCGTCGAAGAACCCCTCGCCAAGGATCACCCCCTCCGCTCCCTCCCGAAGGCCCACCTCTCCCCGCACCTCGGCGCTTCCACGGCCGAAGCCCAGGAGAACGTCGGCGTCGAAGTCGCCGAAGCTGCGATCACCGTCCTCGGCGGCGGCTCGCCCGCCAACGCGGTCAACCTGCCTTCCGTCGACTCCCAGACGCTCGCCGCGATCAAGCCGTTCCTCTCCCTCGCGCAGAAGCTCGGCGCCATCGCCCGTCAGCTCGCCGCCCCGGGTCGCATCGAGTCCCTCCGCCTGACCACCTTTGGCACCGGCTCCGACCAAGGCGCCAACGCCATCGCCCGCGCCATCCAGCGCGGCTATCTGCGCGGCATCGTCGAAGGTGTCACCGACGTCAACGCCCCCGGCAAGCTCAAGGCCCTCGGCGTCGAGGTCCAGACCGTCCGCTCTTCCGCCGAAGCCGACTACAAGGAACTCATCCTTGTCGAAGCCGTGCTCGCGGGCGGCAAGTCCGTCTCCGTCGCGGGTACCGTGATCGGCAAAGCCCAGTCCCCCCGCATCGTCTCGATCAACGGCCGCACCCTCGAGTTCATCCCCGAAGGCAAGCTGCTGCTCATCGAGAACCAGGACCAGCCCGGCATCATCGGCGCCCTCGGCACCCTGCTCGCCAAGGAGCGCGTGAACATCGCCAACATGGCCCTCAGCCGCAGCGGCGGCTCCGACGCCCTGGCGGTTTACCAGCTCGACACCGCTCCCGGCGCGGCGGCCATCGCCGAGATCCTGCGTAATCCGGCGATCGTCAGCGCCAAGCTGATCGAAGCGTAAGCGATGTTCGCGGCCATCGGGATTTTCTTCCTGCTCGGATACCTCCTCGGTTCCGTCAACTTCGCCGTGCTCGTGGCGAAGAAGCATGGTGTCGATATCCTGAAAGAAGGCTCCGGCAACCCCGGTGCCACGAACGTCAAGCGCGTGCTCGGCAAAGGCCCAGGCGACCTCGTCTTCGCCCTCGATCTCTTGAAGGGTTTCGTCGGAGCCGGACTACCTTACCTGTTCCTGCGCATCGACCCACAGCAACCCCAGATCAACGACATCTTCTTCGTGATCTGCGTCGCCGGCTTCGTCGGCACGCTGCTCGGCCACTGCTTCTCCTGCTTCCTGAAGTTCAAGGGCGGCAAGGGCGTGGCCTCGACCATCGGTGGCCTGATCGTGCTCCTGCCCGTCCCGATTCTCATTGGTGCGACCCTCTGGGGCCTTGTCTTCCTCCTCTCCCGCTACGTCTCCCTGGCGTCCCTCATCCTCGGCGTTTCGCTGCCGGTCTCGTGCTGGGTGCTGCCGCTCTTCACTTCGCTGAAATACAGCCTAGCCGAGTTCGTATTCGCCGGAGCCATCGCCGCCTTCAACGTCTGGACGCATCGTTCTAACATCGGCCGCCTGCTCGCCGGCACCGAGAATCGCTTCACCAAGAAAGCCTGACCCATTTCGCAATGACCGCCCCTCGCAC
>DBCR01000008.1 GCA_002293125.1 Opitutia bacterium UBA953 | reverse complement strand
CTGGACGGACTCGCCGGTGTTCTGACGAGCGACCGGGGTCACGGTCTTGCGGTCCTGGGTCACGGCCTTGCGGCGGGCGAGACCGTTCTGGACGGCCTGGGTGAGGACTTCGACCACGAGGCGGATGGACTTCGCGGCGTCATCATTGCCCGGGACGGGGAACTTGAGGAGGGTCGGGTCGGAGTTCGAGTCGCAGAGGCCGATCACGGGGATACCGAGGCGGACGGCTTCGTTGACGGCGATTTCTTCGAGCTTCGTGTCGACGACGATCATCGCGGACGGGAGTTCGCGGTATTCGAGGAGGCCTTCGAAGTTACGGTTCATACGCGACATCTCGCGCTTCACGGCGGCGGCTTCCTTCTTGTGCATCTTGGCGAGGGAACCGTCCTGCTCCATGCGGAGGTAGGTGCGGTACTTGTCGAGGGAGCGCTTGATGGTCGCGAAGTTGGTGAGGGTGCCGCCGAGCCAGCGGTTCACGGCGAAGGGCATGCCGGTCGACTTAGCGGCCTGGCGCACGACTTCCTGCGCCTGCGGCTTGGTGGCGACGAAGAGCACTTCCTTGCCCTTGGCGGCGGTGTCCTCGATGAAGGCGGCGGCGGCGACGAGGCACGCGTGCGTCTTCTCAAGGTCGATGATCGAGACACCGTTGCGGTGGTCGAAGATGTACGGACGGCTGCGGGGATTCCAGCGACGGGTCTGGTGTCCGAAGTGGACGCCGGCATCGAGGAGGTCTTTGACTGTGATGTTCATGTTTTTGGGCTCCGTATCCCTTTTCCTGCAGAAGGAGGGGACATTGGATCAGGGGGACTGACTGGTTTTTTGGTTTTATGTCCGTAGCGATCTGCGGTCGCTACAAACGGTGGAAAGTGGGTTCAAACACCCCTGCTCGCCTGGTGCAAGCGGGAAAATCAGCCCAAAGAGGCTCCTTTGGAACTGACAGACCACCCCACCCTCCGCACGGTCGGCGCAACGCGATGTCTTGGGCCTACCGGATATTCTTCCCGCTGCTGCTAATCCCGGCCCTCCCATACTATATTTGGCGGATGCTCCGCCGAGGCGGCTACGGCACGGGTTTCAGCCAAAGACTGGGCTTTTTCCCAAAACAAGGCCCCAAGACCCCCGGAAAGCACCGTTATTGGATCCAGGCGGTCTCGGTGGGTGAAATGGAGGCCATCGGCCCCCTGCTCCGCCAACTCAAGGCCACCGGTAAGGCTGAAATCATCCTGACGACCACCACCAGCACGGGCTACCGGCTGGCCAAGGATCGCTACGCCGACGTCGCCGACGGCATCGGCATCTTCCCGACCGACCTCTGGCCCTGCAGCGCCCTGGCCTGGAGCCGCATCCGTCCGGACGCCATCATCCTTGTCGAAGGCGAACTCTGGCCTGAGCACCTCGCCCAGGCCCGCGCCCACGGCGTCCCGGCCTATTTAATCAACGGACGTATCTCGGACAAGTCCTTCGCCCGCCACCAGCGTTTCTCTCGGCTCTCCGCTTACGTGCTCGGCCATTTCCAGAAAATCGCCGCCGGCAGCGAGGAGGACGTGCGCCGCTTCCGCGAACTCGGTTTCGCCGCGACACTCACGGGCAACATCAAGTTCGACGTCGCCAGCGACGCGCCGATGTCCGCCGCCGAACGTTCGCAGCTGCGCGACGAACTCGGCTTCGGCACCGACCCTCGCACGGTGGTGCTACTCGGCTCGTCCACCTGGAAAGGTGAAGAGACGCTCTTGATCCGCTGCGTGCGCGACCTGCGCGCGACCGGTCGCGACGTCCGCCTGCTGCTCGTCCCGCGTCATTCGGAACGCCGCGCCGAAGTCGCCGCCGAGGCCAGCGCCAGCGGCCTCGCGTGGCACCAACGTTCGACCAGCGGACCGCACGCGCCCGCCGACACGATCATTCATCTCGCGGATACCACGGGCGAACTGCGCCGCCTCACCCGCGCGGCGGACCTGGCCTTCTGCGGCAAGAGCTTGGCTCCGCACGAAGGGGGCCAGACGCCCGTCGAATGCGCCGCCGCCGGCGTCGCCATCGTCTACGGACCGCGCATGTCCAACTTCCGCGACATCTGCCGCGGCCTCGAACAAGCCAAGGCGGCGCTCAAGGCCAAGGACGCCCATGATTTGGCCGCCCTGCTCTCGCGGCTCAGCGCCGACGATGTGACGCGCGCGGCGATGGGTCGCCACGGCGAAGTCTGGCACCAAGGTAATCGCGGCGCGACCGAGCGTACGTTGACCTGGCTGCAGGACGATCAGTCGGCCCGGTAAGCTTCGCGCAGACGGCGCACTTCCTCGCGCAGTTCGCCACCGAGGATGATCTCGCGTGCCCGCAGGGCGCCCGCCGTCGGGTCCGTCGCCTTGCCCGCGACCCAAAGCGACGCACCGGCACTGAGGCACAGCGTGTCCATGAGTCCGTCGGAAACTCCGCCGACCAGCAAATCGCTGAACATCGAGATATTCTCTTCGGGCGTGCCGCCGCGCAGGTCCGCCACCGTGCAGGTCTTGAAACCAAAGTCGCCGGGCAACCAGACGGCATCGACCGAGGCGAGTTCGCCGCAGCCGCGCACACGCACTTCACCGGCCGTGGTGATCTCATCCATCCCACCACCCGCACGCGAGTGCGTCACAAGGCCGCGTTTCACGCCGAGTTCGCCGAGGGTGGCCGCGAGCGGCTCGACCCAGCGTTCATCGTAGACGCCGACGACCATGTGCGCCGGCTGGGCGGGATTGATGAGAGGGCCGAGGACGTTGAAGACGGTCTTCGTGCCGCTTTCGGCGATCTTCTTGCGCACCCCGAGGACGGCCTTGAAGGCCGGATGGAACGCCGGGGCGTAGAGGTAGCAGAAGTTCGCCTGGGTGAGGCCGCGGAGCAGTTGCGCATCCGTGGCCTCGAGGGCCACGCCGAGTCCGGCGAGGAAATCCGCGCTACCCGACTTCGAAGTGATCGAGCGGTTGCCGTGCTTGAGCACCGGCACGCCAGCGGCGGCCACGATGAGCGCGCTCGCCGAGGAGATATTAAAACTACCGGAGCGATCGCCCCCCGTGCCCACGATATCGATGCCCTTCGCCGGCCAGTCACCGAAATCAGTGCGACGCGCCAGCGCCCGGTAGGTCTTGGCGAAGCCGGTGACTTCGGCGGCGGTCTCGCCCTTACGCGCAAGCGCGAGCAGAAAGGCTTCCTTGGACGCGTCTGCGACCTGCGCATCCGCCATCGCCGACGCAGCGGCCGCGGCTTCGCCGGGAGCGAGATCGCGTCCGGTCGTCAGCGCGGCGGTCAGGGCAGGAAGGTCCAAAGCCATGCCAGATTAGCCACGTTCAGGGCGTTCGGGACAAGGGCATTTTCGCCACAAGGGGTTTGCAACGGGGGAAAAGCACCTAATGATGGACCCCATGGACGATGGCGACCACCCCCAGGGCGACTTCGACGGTTCCGGCAACGCCTCTTGGGGCGAAGCCGACTGGGCAGGCTACCTCCAACGCAACGACCTCGAGGTCGGACGCTTCCTCTCTTACTACACGGAGGTCAAGGACCTGCCTGATCGACTCGATATCAGCGCCCGCCGCATGGGCTGGGAAAACGCCGATTGGGCGCCAGGCGACGGACCAGAGGAAGTGAACGACACGGACGAAGAAGGTCCCGACCTACCCTACTGCATCCACCAGCATCCGGTCTATGTGGTATCCCGTGCGCTCTGCCTGCAGCTCACGCATTCCTTCCATCGCCTGTGCACCGTCGCCGGCCCGCAGATCACCGCGGTGGATTCGGCCAATATCATGCTCTCCTTCTGGGACGCGCAGCACCAGATGATCATGGCGATCAACGCCACCGACACGGGCGACCTGCCCCTCGCGCTCGTGCACATGAAGCGTGCCCTCGCCGCCATCAACTATTCGATCGGCCTGACCGCGAGTATCCCGAGCGGGGCGCGTCTCTCGGCCGCCGAAACCGCCCAGGATATCGAGTCGACGCTGTTCGACCTTCGCGAAATCTGCCTCCGCGTGATGGCCGACTGCCGCTGGGACGGAAAGAAGAAGTAAGGCCTTAGGCGTCGCCGACCTTTTTGTCCTTAGCCATGAACTGGATGAGGCGGTCGCTGAATTCCTTGGCGGAGTCGTGACCCATGACGCGTAGGGCCTGCACCATGGCGGCGACCTCGACAAGGCGGGCCATGTCACGTCCCGGACGGACCGGAATGGTCATGTGCGGCACCTTGCGGCCAAGGATATCAAAGGTCTCAACCTCCAGTCCCGAACGTTCTTCGTCCATACCAGGCTGCCAGAGCACGAAGGTGACGACGAGGTCGACGCGTTTCTCACGTCGGACGGAGCGGATGCCAAAGATGGAAGCGACGTTGATGATGCCGATGCCACGGCACTCCATGTAACCGCGGTTAAGCTCCTTGGCGGTACCCTGTAGTTCGCGGTCGCCGATAAGCGTCACGATGACGAAGTCGTCGGCGACAAGGGAGTGGCCGCGCTCGATGAGGGCCAGGGCGCACTCGCTCTTGCCGACGCCGGAAGCGCCGCGGAGGAGGACACCGACGCCCTTGATATCGACCAAGGTGGCGTGAAGGTTGGTCCGCGGGGCGAACTTTTCCTCAAGGAGCACGGTGGCCTCGGCCGAGAAGTCCTTGGACTTGAGCTGCGTGCGGATGAGCGGGACATGATGCCGGTCGGCGATCCTCAGGAGGAGATCATCGACGGGCAGGCCACGCGACACGACTACCGCGGGGATCTTCTTGAAAAAGACATCGTTCAACAGCTTCTCGCGGAGCGGAGCGGTCTGGTCGGATAGGTAGGCCATCTCACCGGCGCCGAAAAGCTGCAGGCGCTTATTGGCAAACTCCTTGAAGTAGCCCGTGACCGCCAAGGCGGGACGGTTGAGCGACTTCTCGGAAATCATGTTGTCGAGGCCCTGCTCACCCGCGAGGAGCTCCATCTGGAGCATGTCCTTGAAGGATTCGAAGAACTCACGGACCGAGACGGATTCCGGGCGGGTATCGGGGGCGGGATCGTGCATGGCGTCAGAGTTTAAAGCTGTCGCCGAGGTAGTGGCGACGGCTCTCAGGATTGTTGACGATTTCCGACGGAGTGCCAGACACAAGCACGCGCCCTTGGTGGATCAGATAGGCCCGGTCCACGATGGAAAGGGTTTCCCGCACGTTGTGGTCGGTGATCAGGATACCGATACCACGGTCCTTAAGCTTACGGATGATCGACTGGACCTCCGCGACCGAGATCGGGTCCACCCCGCTGAAGGGCTCATCCATGAGCAGGAAGCGCGGGTTCGTCGCGAGGGCGCGCGCGATCTCCAAGCGGCGACGTTCGCCGCCGGAAAGCGTGAAGGCAGGCTGTCGCGCCAGCTTCTCAAGGCCAAGCTCGGTGAGCTGCTGGGCGGTACGGTCACGGCGTTCGCGCTCGTTGAGATCCAGGGTCTCGACGACGGCCATCACATTCTCCCAGACGGTGAGCTTACGGAAAATAGAAGCTTCCTGCGGAAGGTAGCCGACGCCATTACGGGCGCGCTGCCACATGGGCATGGGGGTGACGTTACGTCCGTCGAGAAAAACGCGTCCATGGGTGGCGGGGATGAGGCCGACGACCATGTAGAAGGTAGTCGTCTTGCCGGCACCGTTAGGTCCGAGCAGGCCGACGATCTCTCCCGCGTGAAGCGTCAGGCTGACATCCTGGACGGCGACCTTGGCGTCGTAATGCTTGGCCAGAGCCTGTGCCCGGATGACGCCCTTCTCACTCGTTTCGGCCATATTTGTAGGAGGAAGCGGTCAGCGTCCGTTGTCGAGGTTTTTGACCTCCGGCAAGGTGAAGTCGCGGCCGAGGAAGATCTTGGGGCGGACCACCTGTCCGGGGTTCACGTCATCCGGCGCGGAATCCATCCGCCAGGCGTGCGTGCGCATGTCGTAGGTGACTTCCTTGGCCGGCACGCCTTCGTTACCGAGTCTGTCCACGATACGGGCATCCCCAATGAGGCGCGCGGTACCCTTTTCCGGCTGCATCTCAAGCGTACGCCCCTTGGCCGTCGTACCGCCCGCGACGACAACGACGTTACCGCGGCCGACGACCTGACGGGCCAAGAGATGACCGGCCTTGTCAGGGGACGCCATCCCTTCGAGCAGATCGCAGGTGGCGTCGGTGCCATCGGAACGCATCGCCACGGAACCGCGAAGGAAGAACTTAGTGAGCTCGAGAGTCGTGAGCACCTCATGGGCGTCAGCGATGAACTCCACGTTTTTGCCACCGGTAGAAGTCAGGAAGAGGTGCGGGCGGGTCGCTCCTGAACCGCCGGATAGGGTAAGCAGACGGGGCCGACCGACCAGGGCGTCCTTGGTCAGTACTTCCTCGATCTGCACGGCCGGCGTGAGGTCGACGCGTTCGGCAGCACAGCGCAGACCAGGTTGCACATATCGGACGTTGCCGGACAGGATCGCCTTGTTGAGTTCGTATTCTGAGGACTTCTTCGACTTAGGCGTCGCAAACGCCACCATCTGATCGGACTCGGTGGTGACGGTTCCGGCGACATAACGGACCGCCCCCATCATCTCGACTTGCATGGCGCCGTCCTCGGTGACGACCACGATCTGATTGGCTTCGGCGAGTCCGGGCGCTCCGCCAAGTTCGCCCGCAGGCAGACGAATGGCAGCACGGATGCCGGGACCTGAACGAATCTCGATGCGGTCCTTGAGCGCATCGGTACGAATCGAGAAGCCAGCCGCCTCGAGACCGCGGGCCTCGCGGAGTCGCGGGAGATCCTGAAGGTCGAGGATCCGCTTGGCTCGATCCCAAAGGGCCTTGCCGGACTCGAACTCATTACCCTCCAGACGACCCTTCACGCCGCCTTCGGCCACGAGCAGGCTCGTGCCATCGCGACCTTCGGTGGCGACCAAACGACGGGCGGTCAGCCGAGACTGGGTGGAAAGGAACGATGCATTATCTTGCACCTCGACCTGCGAATTACCCGTGGTGACGTCGCGGCGGATCGTGACGAGCTCTCCCGCGAGGTCGGCCGGCTCCTGCTGCTTGCGCTGGAGATGCAGATTCACCTGCTTGCCGTCGCCGGCGAAGAGCTGTGTCAGGCCGAGTCTGGGCTGGTGGCGCAGACGCTGCGCCGAGGCCTTGACCTCCGGCTCCTCGAGTTCGACATGTCCGATGAGTTCAGCGGAATCGTCCTTGGGGTCAAAGGTGGCACTGTCGCCGCGCAACGTCTGCTTATCCAGCACGCGGACCACTCGGCCGGAGGCGACGATGGAACGACAGGTGGCGTCGCCCCCGGGGCCATCACTGACGAGGCATTCGAGTCGCTCACAGGTAGTACGCTCGCCGAAACGTTCGGCCACCACGCCGCCCTGGAAGACCATGAGCGTACCGCCTTCCACCGGAGAAGCGTCCATGCGCGGAGCGCGGAGGCGCAGGCGCTTGGAGAGCGGTTTAGCCAGATCGAGTTCGGCTACGACATCGGCGAGAATCGCGAAGCTGTCGCCCTTGGGCGTCGAACGCCAGCTCCAGCCCTTGCCGGTCAGGTTGAACGCCGGAGAGGAAGATTGGACGACACCATTGCCCTGCGCGGAGCGACGAGCCGGGACCATCGTGCCGTTCGGGCTTGTGAAGACGGCCCAAGGCTTACCGCCGCGGAGCGACTGCACTTTGATGGCTTCCATATCCCAGACGCCCGCCTCCGCGGCTGGACGCATGACCACGGCGGTCGCTTCCCAGATTTTCTCCGCCTTCTCATCCTCCGAGAAACCGGCAAAGGATCCGCCGAGGACATTACGGAAGGAGACGTCTTTCTGCTGCGCCATGGCTCCCACGGCCAGGAAGAGGCAGAGATGGAAGGCTCGCATGGCCTTATGACATCCAGCGGCGAGGGCTAATCAAGCGATTATGCCTTGGGTGCCCGCGGAAACGGCCGATCCGACACGAAGGCAGGCATTTCGGCGGAAGCGAGGACCTCGCCGACTACGAGCGGATATCCCGCGAGGAATTCGCCGGCGGGAAGCATCTTGCCACCCGGGCGTTGCAGATGCGTCACGACCAAGGTGCCCTGGCCGCAAGCGATCCGCACGCCGGCACGATCGGCAGCGACGATGGTACCAGGCGCGGCAGCAGCCACGGAGTCCTCGACCGTCGCGGCGCCGACCTTAATGAGGGCGGCACGATGATCGAAGGTGGAACCAGGCCAGCCCTCAACGGAGAGGATACGCTGACGCAGGACGACGGCGGGCTGACGGAAATCCAAGGGCGCATCAGCCCGCGTCAGGCGCCGAGCATAGGTGACCTCAGCCTCATCCTGTGGAACGGCGACGGAGGTCGCGGTGAGCACGGACGGCAGTGCGGCGGTGGCGAGTTCGCCGGCGATGACACCGAGCCGGGCGCGGAGCGTCGCCCTGCCCTCGCCGGGTTGAATCTTGGTCCGAGCGGATGCGTGGAGGGGGCCGGCATCAAGTTTGCGCACCACCTGCTGCAGCGAGACGCCGGTCTCAGCCAGACCGAGGGCGAGGGCGCCCTCTACAGGCGTGGCTCCGCGCAGTTCAGGCAGTAGCGAACCGTGGAAATTCACGAAGCCCAGACGCGGGGCGGCGAGGAAATCATCCTTCAGGAGCTGGCCATAGGCCATCACCACGCCGAGGTCGGCTTGCAAGGAGATGAGATGGACGGCGTCCGCGGCTTCGAGCTTTTCAGGCTGAAGGAGCATCAAGCCTTCGGCCCGGGCCCAGGCGGCGACGGGGTTTGGGCGGACCTCCTGGCCACGCCCAGCGGGACGGTCCGGTTGCGAATACACGGCCACCACCTCGGTGTCGGGCAAGGCACGGGCCGCGGCGAAAACCGGGAGCGCGATCTCATCCGAACCGAGCAGGACCAATCTCCGCGGCATGCGTTACTTGCGGGCCTGGCGCGCGGCGCGACCCTTCAGCGAGCGCGGCTTATCCCAGCGGGTGAAGGATTTCTTGCGGACCGGAGCGTTCTTGCTGCGCGGATTCTTGGACTTGCCGAGACGCGGACCAGACGGACCAATCGCCTTTTTCGGAGCGGCTGCGATGACGGCCTTGCCGGATACCTTGGCGAGCGGCTTGCGCGCTTCGCCTTCGATTTCGGGCATCGGAGAACCCGCGGCGGCGCCAGGACCACCGGCACGGCGACCCGTCTGCTTGGGCTTACCGACGATGTCCAAGTAGAGCGGAACGCCAGAAAGGTCGAAGCTCTCATGCACGCCCTTCACCAAGAAGCGCTGGTAGGCATCCTCAAGGCGTTCCTCGGAATTGCAGAACAGGCGGAAACGGATCGGGCGCTTGGAAACCTGCGTCACGTAGTAGCACTTGAAGCGCTTGCCGGAGACCATGCGCGGAGGGCGCTTGATCATCAGGTCCTGCACGACGCGATTGAGGCGACCGGTGGAGATCGCGGTGCCGGCTCGGACGAAGACGCCTTCGGCAGCGTCCAGCATGTCTTCGGCGCGGAGGCCGGTCTGGGCGGAGACGAACAGGATCGGAGGCTCCGGCAAGAAGAAGAGTTCACGGCGGATGGCCGAGCGGAACTTAGCGCGGAATTCCTCTTCGTCCTCGAAGCCGTCGATATTCTTGTCGCGGAAGGCCTTCTTCGCGAGGTCCCACTTGTTGACCACGAGGACGAGGCCGCAACCGAGGAGCGCGAGCTCACCGGCGAGCTGCTTGTCGATACGGGTCACGCCCTGACCAGCGTCGAGCACCAGGAAGACCACGTCGGTCTCGGCGAGGATCTCGTCGGAACGGACCTGCGAGTAGAAATCAAGGGTGTCGCGCTTGTTGGCGGTGCGACGACCGGCGGTATCGACGAGCGAGAACTTCGCCTGCGAACCATCCGCCTTGGTGCGGGAAAGCCCGGCGCGCACAGGGTCGCGGGTCGTACCGGCGACTTCACTGACGATGAGACGGGAGGCGCCGAGCAGGCGATTGCCGAGCGAACTCTTGCCGACGTTCGGGCGACCGGCAAGGGCGAGGCGAATCGGGCGGGGGCCTTCTTCGCGCGGGGTCGTCGGCTCCGGGCCGAGGAGTTTGATGATCAGCGCCTGCAGCTGCGGGATGCCGCGGCCATGTTCGGCGGAGATGAGGAGAGGCTCGCCGAAACCAAGAGCAAAGAACTCGGACATCAGTCCGTCGCGCTCTTCGGTGTCGGCCTTGTTGGCGACGACCACGACCTTCTTGCCAGCCTGGCGAAGCATGGTGGCGACTTCGAGATCGAGGGCGGCGCAGCCTTCGGAAGCGTCGACGACAAGAAGCACGAGCGCGGCGGCGGCGAGAGCGAAGTCGACCTGCTCTTCCACGGCGTCAGCGATGAGCTTAGGCGTCAGCTCGGCGCGATACAGACCGATGCCGCCGGTATCCATCAAGGTATAGCGACCTTCGAAGATGTCGGACGTGATGAGGTCACGCGTGACCCCAGGTTGATCGTGCACGATCGAGATGCGGCGTCCCACCAGACGGTTGAAGAGGCGACTCTTACCGACGTTGGGCCGTCCCACGATGGCTACCGCGCGCGAAATTTCTGTGTTCCGTTCCATGGGAGGACAGTCAGGGCTACCTGACCGCCTAGCAAGCAAGGATGCGTCAGCGACGCGGGATGGTGTCCAAGAAGCGGGCGATTCGCTCACCAGCCTCATGGATTTTCTCGTAGCTGGTCGAGAAGGACGCACGGCAGAAACCAGCGCCGGCGGCACCGAAGGCCGTACCCGGGACCATGGCCACTTTCTGCTGTTCGAGGAGCTTCTGGGCGAAGGTCATGGAATCCATACCGGTCGAGGTGATGTCCGGGAAGGCGTAGAACGCTCCCCGCGGAAGGTGGCACGGCAGGCCGAGCTCGTTGAAGCGGCGGACGATGAAGTCGCGGCGCTCGCGATACTTGTCGCGCATATGGAGCATCGAATCGCGGCCGTTACGGAGCGCCTCGACGGCGGCTTCCTGGCTCATGATGGGAGCGCACATGATGCCATACTGGTGCACCTTGAGCATGCCATCGATGACGGCGGCGGGACCGCAGGCGTAGCCGATGCGGAAGCCGGTCATCGCGAAAGCCTTTGAGAAACCGTGCAGGAAGACCGTGCGCTCGCGCATGCCGGGCAGCGAGGCGATGGACACGTGGTCACCTTCGAACGTGAGTTCGGAGTAGATCTCATCCGAAGCGACCAGGAGGTCCTTCTCGATGGCGAACTTGGCGATGGCCTCGAGCTTGGAACGGTCGGCGGTGCCGCCGGTCGGGTTCGTCGGGAAATTCAGGATGAGCAGTTTGCAGCCCGGCTGCCAGGCGGCACGCAAGGCGGCCGGATCGAGCGCGAACTGGTCGGCAGCGACGGTGCGGATCGGAATGGCTTCGGCGTGGCAGAGCGTGACGCTCGGCGCGTAGCTCACGTAGCAGGGCTCGTGGTACAGCACCTTATCGCCAGGATTCAGGGTCGAGCGGAGCAGGATATCAAGGGCTTCGGACACGCCGATGGTGCCAAGGATCTCGGTCTCGGGATCATATTCGGGGCCGTAGTTCTTGGCGACGTAACGGGAAATCTCCTCGCGGAACTGCTGGGTGCCGCGGTTATCCGTGTAAGAAGTGCGTCCCTTCTCGAGGGAAGAGATCGCAGCTTCGCGGATGTGGTAGGGCGTGACGAAGTCGGGTTCGCCGATGCCTAGCGACACGGCGTCCTTCATCTTCGATACGATGGCAAAGAAGTCACGGATGCCCGATTTGGGCAAGGTCGCGACATGTCGCGCCACGAAACGGCCTGAAGAATCCATGGTCAGGCTGGGCTCAAGGGCTGACCGAGGGCTGGTCGCGACGGGAAGCTTCGGCGTTCACGATGAAGCCGTCCTTCTTGTAGGCGCGGAGGAAGAAGTGCGTCGAAGTGCCCTGCACGCCGTCGATGCGGGCGAGGCGCTCGTGGACGAAGCCGGCCACCTTGTAGAGGTTGTCGGCCGTGACGACGACGAGGAGGTCGTAGCCGCCGGACATGAGGTAGCAGCTCTCCACCTGTTCGAAGCTGGAGATGCGTTCGGCGATACCGTCGAAGCCGCCGACGCCTTCGGTGCGAATCTTGATTTCGATGACCGCGCGGACGCGGTGCTCGGACTCGTAGCTCGGGTTCAGCACCGGGCGCATGCCCAGGAGGACACCCTGCTGGCGCAAGGCGGCGAGCTCACGGTCCACGGCTTCGGCGCCGAGACCGAGGATTTTGCCGATCTGGGCGGTATCGAGGGCTTCCCCATCGAGGATGAGCTTGAGTACGGAGTTCATGGCGAAAATTAGGACTGCTTGACCGCGCGGCGGGCGCGGACGGCGGCAGCAAGTCCGTCGAGGACCGGGATGGTCTCCTGGAAAGAGATGCAGGCGTCGGTAATACTGCAACCGTAGGTGGAGGCGTCCTTGCCCTTCCAGTCCTGGCGGCCTTCGACGAGGTGGCTTTCGACCATCACGCCCGCAATCACGTGCGAACCCGCGGCGACCTGGGCGGCGATGTCCGCGGCGACGAGCGGCTGGCGACGATGATCCTTCGAACTGTTGCCGTGCGAGCAATCGATGACGAGGCGGGAGCTGAGGCCGGCCTTCAGGATGCGGGCCGCGGCGTCGGTGACGAATTCAGCGCCGTAGTTAGGACCAGTGCGGGAACCACCACGCAGGATGATATGCGCGTCGGGGTTACCCGCGGTCTGGAAGATGGCGACGACCCCTTCCTTGGTGACGGACGGGAACCAGTGGGACGCACGAGCGGAAAGGCAGGCGTCGACGGCGACCTGGATCGAACCGTCGGTGCCGTTCTTGAAACCGACCGGCATGGACAGACCCGAAGCGAGCTCGCGGTGGATCTGGCTCTCGGTCGTGCGAGCACCGATCGCGCCGTAGGAAACAAGGTCAGCCACGTACTGGGGCGTGATCGGGTCGAGGAATTCGGTGGCGGACGGCAGGCCCATCTCGGCGATCTGCGCGAGGAGGCCGCGGGCGAGGCGGAGGCCTTCGTTGATGCGGAAGGAGCCATCGACCTGCGGATCGTTGATCAGGCCCTTCCAGCCGACGGTGGTGCGAGGCTTCTCGAAATAGACACGCATGACGACCAGGAGCTCGGCGGCATGCTTCTGGGCTTCCTTCTGGAGGAGGGCGGCGTATTCCAAGGCGGCCTTGGTGTCGTGGACGGAACAAGGGCCGACGATGACCATCAGACGGTCGTCCTGGCCGGAAATGACCTTGGCGGCATCCCTACGGGCGGTCGTCACGACCTCGGTAGCCTTCTCGGACGCAGGGAGCTCCTGAAGCACGAGGGCGGGAGTCAGCAGGGGGTGCTGGCT
>DBCR01000078.1 GCA_002293125.1 Opitutia bacterium UBA953 | reverse complement strand
TACCAGCCGGGCTGAATTCCGCCTCTTATTCAACCACGGGAGCGCCGAACTCCGCCTTAAGGATAAAATCGCCGAGTTCGGCTTAGTCCCGCCGGATCGCCTAGGCCGAATCCAGGCCAAGGCTGAGAAAGTCGCTCATTGGATCGAATATCTGGAAAAATTAGCCATCCCGGGCGGGATTGCCGGCGACGTCATCCGTCGTAACTGGGAATCGACCCCTAAGGACCTGCCTCCAACATTCCTGGCCGAAGCCCCTGAAGTTCAGGCTGAAGTCATGTACCGGGTCAAATACCGCGGCTATCTGGAACGCGAAACGCGCAACGCCCGCAAGCTACATGACCTGGACTCCTTTAAGGTGCCTGAAGGCTTTGATTTCTTAAAAGCCTACGGCTTACGCATTGAAGCCCGCCAGAAGCTCCAAGCCATTCAGCCCAAGACCCTGGGCCAAGCCAGCCGGATCAGCGGGGTCAACCCAGCAGACATCTCACTGCTGATGGTTCTTTTCCGGGCAAAGTAATCCCAAAGGGAAGGGGAGAGCAGGGCGGTGTTCCACGTGGAACACGCCCTATGTAAAGATTATGGCCGCAGCGTGTGACGTTCGTGTTTCTTGTATTCATAAGTCGTTATTAGTCAGAATTTTATGCTCAAAATAAACTCCGACACACATTCGTCACGATTGTCACCTAGCTCTGGCTCTTCGTTTGGCGCTACCTTTAAGTAATGGCGCACCCATGGACGCCGAACATCTCAAACGCATCCTGATCGTCGACGATGAGTCGGACGTGACGGAACTATTGGACTACAAGTTCAAGCAAGCCGGCTATGCCATCCGCACGCTCAACGACCCGCTTCGCGCCCTCGGCTTAGCCCGCGATTTTCGTCCGGACCTGATCATCCTCGACGTCATGATGCCTGAGCTCACGGGCGTGCAGCTGCTGCGCATGGTCCGCGCCGACGCGCTCCTCCAGGACACGCCGGTCATCTTCCTCACCGCCAAGGGCGAGACGGTCGACAAGGTGAAGGGCCTCGAGTCCGGCGCCGACGATTACGTGACCAAGCCTTTCGATACGCGTGAGCTGATGCTGCGCGCACAGGCCTTGTTGCGCCGTGCGAAGTCTGCCGCCGCCAAGCCTTCGACCCGCCTCGCCGCCGGCGCGCTGATGCTCGACATCGAGCGCCACGAAGTGACCGCCTCGGGCAAGATCGTCGAACTGACCGCCACCGAATTCAAGTTGCTCCGACTGCTGCTCGAGCGAAAGGGCAGGGTGCAGTCGCGCGAAGAACTCCTCTCCGACGTCTGGAACTATTCGCCGGACCTCGAGACCCGCACGGTCGACACCCACGTCCGGCGTCTGCGCGAGAAACTCGGCCCGGCCGGCGATGTGATCGATACGGTGCGCGGCGTCGGTTACCGCGTGAACGGCTGAACCGCTTTGCGCTCGCGCGTCCGGCGGAGCCGGACAGCATCCCTTGAAGATGTCCTGGCTTCCTTGGTTACTCCTGCTCGCGCTCGTCGTCGCTGCCGTCTGGTACCTCGCCGAGATCGCCAGCCATGTGCGTTGGGCGCGCCGCGCGCTGCTCGCCGAAGGTGGCGCACCGCGTCCGCAAGGCTGGCTGGTACGGAAACTGCGCCTCGAAGAACTGTTCATCGCCATTGAACGACGCGCCGCCAACGAAGGGGAGATCCGTGCGGCGGCCGCCCGGCGCATCGAAGCGCTCTTGGCGCCGCTCACCGACGCCGTGCTTGTCGTCGACGCCCAGGATCGACTCCGCCTCGCTAACCCGGCGGCGGCCGTGCTGTTCGGTCTCTCCGAAGAAGATGCCGGCGGGTCCATCGTGCCGCTCGTCCGCAGCGCCGACTTTATCGAACTCGTCCGGCGCGTCCGCAGCGAAGGCGACGCCCGCTCCATGATCCTTCTTAATCGCGCGCCTTTATCCGACGTCTGGATTCAGGCCGCGGGGGCGCGAACGGATCCGGAAGCGTTTGGCGACGGCGCCGCGATCTTTGTGTTGGCAGACGTGACGGCGCTGAAGCGCCTCCAGGCAATGGAGCGGGACTTCGTCACGAATGTCTCCCATGACCTGCGTACGCCGGTGACGATTCTCCGCGGCTACGCGGAGACTTTGGCGGAAGACCAGGCGACGATGTCGCCTGAAGACCGTGCCCGGTTCACGCAGAAGATCGTGAGCTCCGTCGGCCGCCTGCAGGGCCTCGTCGAAGGGCTGCTCGCCCTCGCGAGCCTCGAGTCTGCCCAGGATGTCCGCCGCGAGCCGGGCGCACTCCATGTCGCGGCCCGCGAAGTAGCCGAAGAATTTGCCGCCCGCTGCAAGGCCGCCGGCGTAAAACTGGAATTGAAGCTGGAGTCCGCCGATGGTGGCGCCGCCGATCCCGTCCAAGCCCGGCGGTTGGTCCAAAACCTGATCGATAACGCCTTGGCCCACGCCGCCGGCATGAGCCGTCTGGTGGTGTCGACCCAGGATACCCCAAATGGCGTGGAGCTGACCGTGGAAGATGATGGGGCAGGTGTGACCCCGGCAGACCTACCGAGACTCTTCGATCGCTTTTATCGGACCGATAAATCCCGCCGAGCAGGGGGCAGCGGGCTGGGCCTGAGCATCGTCCGCCAGGTAGCCGAACTCCATGGTGGCTCCGCCTCGGTGGAACCCGCCCGCCCAAAAGGCCTGCGGATCACAGTGACCCTGCCGGCGTCGGCCTAGGTCCGGACATGAAAAACCCGCCGTTTTCCGGCGGGTTTTGACTCCATTTTAAAGTGGAGCGCGCGACTGGACTTGAACCAGCAACAGCCACCTTGGCAAGGTGGTACTCTACCATTGAGCTACGCGCGCGTTGGACAGGAAGCAGACCAAACGCCCTACCGAGTGTCAAGCCTTTGGACGAACCTCATCCGGGCGGCCTTGGGAGCAGGGGAGAGGCCCTGCTTTTCAAGCAGGGCGGCTGCTTCATCGGAAACAAGCCACCGCAGGGCAGGGGTGAGCGCCCGTAGGCGATCTTGCCGAACATGAAGGATGAGCGGGACCTGCAGGGGGTAATCACCGTTATGGACGTTGTTCTCATCGGGACCATAGGCGGTGGGGGACTTGTCAGGGCGGCCATCCGCGACCTGGAGAACCTTCCCGCGGCCGGAAGGAGGGCGGGGGATGAGGATGATGCTCCCCGCACGCGAGGCCAGCAGATCGGCCGCTAGGTCGGGTTCGATTCTCAACCGGACGTCCAGCCGGAACGGCTGTCCCTCGAGCGCGATCCCTTGGAAGATTTCCAGCACCATGGAGCCGGCCGGCGAGCAGACCGCGGGGGTGATGAGTTCGGAGCGTGCGGCGGGATCGAGGTCGTTCCAATTACGAGCCGGGGACCGCGGATCGCGCGCAAACGCGTTCGCCAGATTTTCCAGCGAAATAGATTCGACGCGGTTGCTGCCGTGGGTGGCGACCACTACGACCGCGCTTGCGAGACGGAATTCGACGACGCCCATCTTGTCGGCGGGGACGGGCGCGACCTCGCGGTCACGCACCATGAGCACAGCCGCCGAGGCACGTCCCTCAACGAAGGCCTGCCGTCCGGGGAAAGTTCCGCCAAAATCGATCGTGAGATTTCCTGCGGCGCCTTCGATTCCCCGCGCCACGGCGCCAGTCAGCAAGTCCGAACCGACGATATCGGCGCCGCGAAGCGCCACGCAGGAAAGCAGGAGAGCGAGCAGCCTCACGCCATCTCAGGGCCGGGATCCAATTCCGGCCATTGCAGGAGTTTACGATGGAGCGTGCGCCGCGAGATTCCCATCAACTCGGCCGCGCGCGTGCGGTTGCCCGCGGCGGCGGCCAGAGCCTGCTTCAAGAGCTGCTTCTCATTGAGCTCCCGATCAAGGATATTGGCACCGGGCGAAAGCAGGGCCGAAACCGGTCCGGCGGAGGCGGCGGGTTGGGAAAAACGCGGATCCAGATCACCTGCGGCGACCGACTTGCCCGCACGGAGGACGGCGAGATTCTCGCAGGCATTGCGGAGCTCGCGAATATTCCCGGGCCAAGCATAGCGCACGAGCACGGCCAAGGCTTCCGGCGAAAGCTTGGCGGCGGCGACCGAGTTCTCTTTCGCGAAGCGCTCGAGATAATGTGAAAGGAGCAGCGGGACGTCATCCTGGCGTTCGCGCAGGGGCGGCAAGCGCAGCGGGACGACGGATAGACGATAGTAGAGATCTTCGCGGAATTTGCCCTCCTTCACCATCTGCTGAAGGTCGCGGTTGGTGGCGCAGACGAGGCGGAGATCGAGGGCGATGGGCCGATGTGAACCGAGGCGCTCGACGGAACGGGTCTCCAAGAAGCGCAGGAGCTTGACCTGGGT
>DBCR01000076.1:12737-17021 GCA_002293125.1 Opitutia bacterium UBA953 | reverse complement strand
AAGAGGAGCCAATGCGAACCCCCGGGGGCTGGCATGGCAAACAAGAAAAGGGGCAGGTTTCGCCCGAAAGCTCTTGTTTTCGGCACGGTCGACCGCCTTTCACCTCGCCTCATCAAGGCTGCTTGGCATCGTGGGGCGTTGTCATGTCCCAGCTCGTCGGCAAGCGTATCACCCTCGGTGTCACCGGCTCCATCGCCGCTTATAAGGCCGCGGACCTGATCTCCCAGTTGGTCAAGTACGGCGCCGAGGTCCAGGTCGTCATGACCAAGGGAGCCACGCAGTTCATCACCCCGATGACGCTGCAAGTGCTTTCCCGCCGGCCGGTGGCGTTCGACCTCTGGGCCGAGGGAGCTAACTCCGTCCCCGGCCACATTGAGATCGCCGATTCTTCCGACTTGCTCCTCGTCGCGCCGCTTTCCGCCAACGTAATGGCCGAGTTCGCCCACGGCCTCGCCCCCGACCTCCTGACCAGCGTTTATCTGGCTACTCGTGGCCCTGTCCTCCTTTGCCCGGCGATGAACGGTAAGATGTATGAGCACGCTGCCACTCAGGCTAACCTGAAGACCCTCCGTTCCCGGGGTCACGCCATCGTCGAGCCCGCCGAAGGCATGCTGGCCTGCGGCTACGAGGGCAACGGCAAGCTCGCGCCAGTCGAAGAGATCGTGGGCCGCGTGCTCTCGATCCTGGGCTGAGTCCGATGGACCCGCGCGCCCTCCGCCAGCGACTCGAGGCTTCGGCGAAGGCGCTGGGCTTCGACGCGTTCGGCGTGGCGCCAGTCGAGGTCGACGTCCGCGCCGATTATTTCAAGAAGTGGATCGCCGACGGCATGCACGGCGACATGGCCTGGCTGGCCCGTAATCCCGAACGCCGCACCGACGCCCGCAAGGTGATGCCGGAGGCCCGCAGCCTCGTGGTCGTCGGGCTTAATTATTATCAGCCGCACCCTCCGGCCGGCTACCGTATCGCGAAATACGCGCTCGGCGCCGATTACCACGACGTGCTGCTCGCCCGCCTGCAGCAACTTTGCGAAGCGATGCAGGTGCTCGGCGGCGAGCAGAAGCCTTATGTCGACACGGGCCCGGTGCTCGAGAAGCCCGTCGCCGCGGCCGCCGGCCTCGGCTGGCAGGGCAAGAGCACCATCCTCATCCACCGCGGTGCGGGGACCTGGCTCTTCCTCGGCGTCATCCTGACGACTCTCGAACTCGAAGTTTCCGCCGCCAAGGTGCCGGACCGCTGCGGCACGTGCACGCGCTGCATCGACGCCTGTCCGACGGCCGCGATCATCGCCCCGTATAAGTTAGATGCCCGCAAGTGCCTGGCTTACCTGACCATCGAGCACAAGGGGGCCATCCCCATCGAATACCGCGAAGCCCTCGGCGATCGGGTGTTCGGTTGTGATGATTGCCTCGACGTCTGCCCTTGGAACAAGTGGGCCGTGGCTACGCGTGAAGCCCATTTCACCCCGCGTCCGCATCCGCCCCTTCGCGAGACGCTGGCTTGGACGGATGAGCAGTTCCTGACGCATTTCAAGGGCACGCCGGTCGAACGTCTTGGGCTCGCCCGCTGGCATCGTAATGCGCTCACGGTCTTGGGTAATGTCGGCGAGCGTGCCGACCTCCCGGCCGCCGAGGCGCTCCTCGGGTCGGCCGATCCGATGGTCGCGGAACACGCCGCCTGGTCCGTCGCCCGCCTGCGCGCACGTTGAACCTACGGGTTGCCTCGGGCGACTAGGTTGTCCTAATGGCGGGCGTGACTCTCGCCCAAGCCTATTACGCGCTCGCCGCCTTCCTGCTCCTGGCTGGCTGGCTCATCGTCACCGACTCCCCGGTCCTCCGCTCTTTCCGTCGTTCTAAAAGCGCCACCACCTTGCTCGCCCTCGTCGCCATCGCCTGGTTCGCCTGGTGGCTGATGAACATCCCCGATGCCGATCTCGCCGGCTTGCCGCGGATGCCGGTAGTCGTCGGCTTCATCGGCTTCAGCCTGCTGACGTTTGTTTACATGCCGGATTTTCTATCGGTGCGCGCCCTCGGGGTGATCATGCTCTTCCTTGCCCGCCTTGCCCTGGATGCCGGCTATCGCCAGCTTCCCTATAGCCTGCTCGACGCCACGCTGAGCTACGGCGTACTGGTGCTCTTCGGCTTCTGGTGGGCCTGCTCGCCGCCGGTGTTCTGTCGCCAGTGCGATTGGGTCCTCGCCACGGAGGGTCGTCGCAAGGCCTTCGGTGGGCTGAGCCTCCTGCTGGCCGTCGCCTGCGTGGCCCAGTCTTTCCGACTTCCGTGAGCCGCGCTCTGCTCATCGTCGTCTCGGGTCCTGCTGGCAGCGGCAAGACCACGCTCTGCTCTCGGTTGACCGAGGCCTATCCGCAGGGCATCCGCCGCGTGATCACTTGCACGACCCGCGCACCGCGCGCCGGCGAGACGGATGGCGTCGATTACCACTTCCTGACGCGCTCCAGCTTCGAACAGCAGGTCGCCGCCGGCGTCTTCCTCGAGCATGCCACCGTGCACGGCAATCTCTACGGACCGCGGGCGGCCGACGTGGCCACACACCTCGGCACTGGTTTCGACGCATTGCTGAACGTGGACGTCCAAGGAGCCGCCACGATTCGTGCTAAGGGCGCCGCCGACCCGCGCCTCGCGGCTTCGCTCGTCACGGTCTTCATCCGCGTGAGCGACCACGCCGAACTCCGCCGTCGGCTTACGGGCCGTGGCACCGATCCGGTCGACGAGATTGACCGTCGCGTCGCCGCCGCCGAGGAAGAAATCCGCCACGCGGGCTCCTATCAGCACGTGATCGAGAGCGGTAGCCGCGAAGCCGACTTCGCCGCCCTGCAAAGCATCTACCTCGCCGAGAAGGCCCGCCGCCCATGATGGAAAAGAATGACATCGCCTCCGTCCTCGACGAGATCGCCACGTTCATGGAGCTGACCGGGGAAAATCCGTTCAAGATCCGCGCCTACTCCGCCGGAGCCCGCATCCTGGAGAACATGACCGAGGACCTCGGCGAACTCATCGACGGAGGCAAGCTCGCGGACATCCCCGGCCTGGGCGAAGCTTTGGTCGATAAGATTACCACGCTTCGTCGCGACGGCGTCTTGCCCTTCCATCAGAAGCTCAAGGCTTCCATCCCTGCGGGCCTGCTGGAAGTGATGCAGATCCCTGGCCTCGGACCGAAGAAGGTGCGTGCTCTTTGGACGCTGCTCGCGGTCGAAGATCTTGCGAAGTTGAAGGAGGTTTGCGAATCCGGCGCGGTCGCCGAGCTCAAGGGCTTCGGCGCCAAGACGCAGGATAAGATTCTCGAAGGCATCAAGAACCGCATCGCCTACGGCAAGCGTCACCGCTGGTACGAAGCTGCCGCCATCGCGGAGCCTATTCTCGTCGGCCTGCGCGCACTGCCCCAGGTCTCGCTCGCCGAATCCGCTGGTTCGCTCCGTCGCGCCCGCGAGACCGTGGGCGACCTCGACTTCCTCGTGGCCTCGTCGGAGCCGAAGCCGATCATGGATTGGTTCGTCGCCTATCCCGGCGTCAAGGAAGTCACCGCGCATGGCGAGACGAAGTCCAGCGTGCGCTTCGAGAACGGCCTGCAGGCCGACCTGCGCGTCGTTCCGGCCGAGCAGTTCTATTTCGCGCTCCATCACTTCACGGGCTCCAAGGAGCATAACGTCGCCATGCGCCACCGCGCGCTCGGCCGCGGGCTCAGCATGAGCGAGTGGGGCTTCAAGTCCGTCGACGACAAGGCCATCGCCCCCGGCGCCAAGAACGAGGAAGAGGTCTTCCAGGCGCTCGGCTTGCCGTGGATCCCGCCGGAGCTCCGCGAGGGCAATGGCGAGATCGACGCCGCCGAAGCCGGCCAGCTTCCGAGACTCGTCCAGCTCTCCGACCTGCGGGGCGTCTTCCATAACCACACCACGGAATCAGATGGCGACCACACGCTCGACCAGATGGCGGCCGCGGCCGAAGCCCACGGCTGGGATTACCTCGGCATCTCGGATCACTCGAAGTCCAGCTTCCAGGCCGGCGGCCTCGACGAGGCCCGCCTCGCGAAGCAGCTCGAGGACATCGCGAAGCTCAACGCTTCGAAGAAGTATCGGGTACGCGTGCTCTCCGGCAGCGAGGTCGATATCCTCAAGGACGGGACGCTCGACTTCTCCGACGACGTGCTCGCCCGCTTGGATTTCGTCGTGGCCTCGGTGCACACCCTGTTCACCTTGGATCGCGAGGCGCAGACGGCCCGCATCATCAAGGCGATCGAGAACGAACATGTCGACATGGTCGGCCATCTCAC
>DBCR01000076.1:0-12593 GCA_002293125.1 Opitutia bacterium UBA953 | reverse complement strand
CGCGCGGCCGAGAAGGGCGTGCTCTGCTCGATCAACCCGGACGCGCACGATATCGACCAGCTGGCCTTCGCCGCGCACGGCGTGCGCATCGCCCGTAAGGGTTGGCTGACGCCGGAGCAGGTGCTGAACACGCGGACGCTCCCGGAAGTGCTGCGCTGGCTGGGTCGCTGAGGGCTCCTTCCGGCTCGCCCTGAGGGCGCGGCCCGTCCTATCCTGCCGCATGCTGCACGATAAGCGCCGTCTGCTCCTCATCGCCGGACCTTGCTCCCTCGAATCGGAGTCCAATTGCCGGACTGTCGCCGCGGAGCTCAAAGCCCTGGCCGCCCGCCATCCGGAGCTGAACATCATCTTCAAGGGATCCTACGACAAGGCCAACCGTACCTCGCTCGGCGGCGACCGTGGCCCTGGCATGCAAGCCGGCCTCGACCTCCTCGCGATGGTGAAGAGGGACTATGGTTTCAAAGTGCTCACCGATATCCACGGCCCCGAGCAGTGTGAAGCCGTCGGTAAGGTCGTCGACGTGCTCCAGATTCCCGCTTTCATGTGCCGCCAGACCGACCTCCTCGTCGCGGCCGCCAAGACCGGCAAGGTCGTCAACGTGAAGAAGGGCCAGTTCCTCTCGCCGTTCGAGATGCGTTTCGTCGTCGATAAGCTCGAAGGCGCCAAGGCCGCTGAGATCTGGCAGACCGATCGCGGCACGACCTTCGGCTACCAGAACCTCGTCGTCGACATGCGCTCCTTCCCGATCATGGCCGGCTTCGGTCACCCGACGATCATGGACGCCACGCACGCGGTGCAGCTCCCTGGCGCCGCGGGTGGCTCTTCCGGCGGCCAGCGCGAATATGTCCCTGTCCTCGCCAAAGCGGCCCTCGCCGCCGGCGCTGATGGCCTCTTCATGGAGACGCACCCCGATCCGCAGAAGGCGATTTCTGACGGCCCGTCGCAGGTGCCCCTCGCGGAATTCCCGGCGCTCGTCGAAGCCTGCCTGCGCGTCTGGAAAGCCGTCCGCGCCTAAGCGGTCAACTTCGCGATGGCTTCCCGGTCCGGCTTGCCGCTGGCATTCGTCGGCATGCTGGGGACGAACACATAGCGCCGCGGGCGCGCCGCGGGCTCGAGCGCCTCGCAGGCCCGTCGCAGCGCAGCTTCGGCGGACGCGGGGCCGATGACGCAGGCCGTCACGATTTCGCCCCAACGAGCGTCGATCATGCCGAGCACGAAGGCTTCCTTGATGAGGCCAGTCGAGAGCAGGGCCTGTTCGACGCGACCCGGATCCACCTTCTCGCCGCCGGTGATGATCACGCGGTCGGCCCGGCCGGAAATCTTCACGCACCCGTCCGCGGCGACGTCGCCCCGATCGCCGCTCACCCATGGGTTGTCGAGCGGGCCGTCGGGCCATAGGCCAAGACCAAGCGCGGCGGTGGCGATGGTGACGACGCCGTCACCGTTCGTCGCAAACGTCACGTCAGGCAAGGGAGTGCCGCGGACGGATTCGCCTGACCAGATTTTTTCCGGCGGACAAAGCGCGCAAGCCGCTGCGGTCTCGGTCGAGCCGTAGGTGAGGAAGACGGGAAGTCGTCGTGTGCTAATCTCGGCGAGCAGCGGAGCGGGTACCGACGAGCCACCGAGCAAGATGACATCAAACGCCCGCAACCAGGCTTCGCCCTCGGCGCGAGCGAGGAGCCGCGATAATTGAGCCGGGACCAACGAAATGATCTTCGTGCCCAGGGAGGGGAACGCGACGGAGGGCAGGGGGGTGTCTTCGTTGAAGCGACCATCGATGACGAGATGCTGGCCGCCGGTGACGCGAGCGCGGATGGCCGGCATGAATCCGCTCACGTGCCAGGGCGGCGTGCAGGTGACGCCGTGCAGGATGGGCGAGAGGCCGCGGGCGACGAGCGCATCACGGAGGCCGAGCGCCGCGGCTACGAGGGTTTCTGGAGAATGGATGATGAACTTTACTTTCCCCCCGGTGCCGCCGGTGGGAATCATCACCCGACCGCGCCAATTTTTCGGCCAATCACACGTGCCGAGTCCACGCGGTTCGGGGGCGTGTCCTTTGACGATGGTGCCGCGGGGAATCTGGCGGGCAGCTTCAGCGAGATCAGTTTCAGACCAGCGCGGGTTGCCCAAGAAGACGGGCAGGCCGGCATCATGAGCCTGCAGGGCTTCCTGCAGGTGCGCGGCGTGCTCCGCGTGGAAGACCGCGACGGCGCTCATGACAGGTCGTGCCAGAAGCCCGCCCAATCATAGCTCGGCAGGCCGCCCGCCGTCGGTCCCTGCGCGTGACGATCACGTCCGTCGCTTTCGAAGCGACCTAAGGTGTCAAATCCCACCGTGCCGGCGGCCGGATCCTGTGCGGCGAGCCAGAGCGCTCCTTGTCGGCCGATCGCGGTCTCGAAGCAGGAGGAATAGACGACGGTGCCTACATGGGTACCCCGCCATGCCAAGAGGTCGTCCCAATCTCCGGCGAGCAAAGGTTTCACGACGACCGTCCCGCTCCAATCGATTCCGCCCGGCGTGAGGAAAGATTCGTCGAGCGCGATTTTATCCGGTCCGAGCGAGGCGTAGCCCGGATGGCCGACGGGGAGCGGTTGTTCGAGGAATTCAACCTGCGTCTGCGAGCGCGCGAACACGGTCCAGCGCCGCGCCGTCTGCAGATCCAGTGAGCCGTTGGCATCCAAGCGCAGTCGGCCCGGGAATCGGCTCAGCACCCCGTGGATGGATTCCTCGGATGTCTCCGGCGAAATCTTAACCTTCAAGGTCTGGAAGCCTGCCGCCACCTTCGCCTCGGTCTCCATGACGGAAAGCGTCATGAGTCCGGCGCAAGGGAGGCTGCCCCCAAAGCCCGCGATCTTATCCCAGAGGCGGCAGCTGGAGAGCGCCGAGGAGAGACAGGGTAGCGAGGTGGGCGAGGCGTCGACGGCGGCGACGAGGTGGGGAAGGTTGCCTTGCGCCGAGCGGAGGAATTCCAGGGCCTGTTCCACGGACTCGGTGGGGAAGCCCGGCCAGGGGGCGATCTCACCGTACCCGGTACCGTGGTCCGACTGGGTCCGCAGGATGATGCGATCCACGCTGTCGACGGTGCCAGCGCCCGTCGTCACCGGAGAGCGCAGTCGTCGACGGATGCGTTTGAAGTCGAAATAACCGCTCGTCATGGGGCGAATAGACGGCAATCCGGACAAACTCGCAAAATCAATTTGCCACCCCTCCGGGGGGTGCCTAACACCCTTTGGGGAAACCGACCACTCATGGCCTCCTCGAAATCCAAGGGCCGCGTTTCCCTAGACGAACGCTTTTACCTGTCCGCGGACGACTTCTTCCCCGCCAACGCCGGCCTCGGCCTGACGTATGACGACGTCTCCTTGGCGACCCGCTATTCCGAGGTCCTCCCCCGGATGACCCGCCTCGACTCGTCCCTCTCCGCCGCCCTGGCGCTATCCCTCCCGATCGTCTCGTCCGATATGGACACGGTCACCGAGCACCGCATGGCCATCGCGATGGCCCTCAACGGCGGACTGGGCCTCCTTCACTATAATATGGGGGAAGCCGACCAGGTCGCCGAAGTCCGCCGCGTGAAGAACCACATCCACGGCATGATTGGCGACCCCGCGGTGGTCTCGGCCGACGATACCATCGGCCAGGTCCTCGCCCGCATCGAACGCGACGGCCTCGCCTTCAGCACCTTCCCGGTGACGTCCTCCGACGGAACGCTCCTCGGACTCCTGCCCGGCAGCACGGTCAAGGAACGCCACGGCCAGCGCAAGGTCGTCGCGGTCATGATCCCGCGTGACAAGGTCTTCACCGTCGCGGAGAAGGATCTCGGCAAGGACCCTATCGCCACCGCCGACCGCAAGTTCTCCGAACACGTCGGCCAGAACAAGCTCCTCGTGGTCGACGCGAAGAACAAGCTGCGAGGCCTTTTCACCCTCAGCGACATCGAGCGTATCTCCGAAGAGTCCCGCGCCCACGTCCGCCCGACCCGCGATGCCGACTTCCGTCTCCGCGTCGGCGTCGCCATCTCGGTCCCCCGCACGGCCGAAGGCGAAATCGACCGCGCCCGCCTCCTTGCGCACGTCAGCGCCCTTATCGACGAAGGCGCGGACGCCCTCGCGATTTCCACCGCCCACGGCCACACCAAGGGCGTCGGCGACGCGCTCCGCATGCTGCGCAAGGCCCATAAGGGCATCACGCTCATCGCTGGCAATGTCACCAGCGGCGAAGGCGTCGAGTTCCTCGCCGCCGCGGGCGCGGATACCGTCAAGATTGGCCAGGGCCCCGGCTCGATCTGCACGACCCGCATCGTCGCCGGTGTCGGCATCCCGCAGCTCACCGCGCTTTACGTCGCCTCCCGCGCCGCCGCCAAGAAGGGCGTGCGTGTCCTCGCCGACGGCGGCATCACGAAGAGCGGCGACATCGTCAAGGCGCTCACGCTCGCCGACGCGGTCATCCTCGGCGGCCTGCTCGCCGGCAGCCGCGAAGCCCCGGGCAAGCTGATGGAGATCAACGGTAAGACTTATAAGGAATACCGCGGCATGGGTTCGCACGAAGCCATGCGGAAGGGTTCCGCCGCCCGCTACGGCCATTCCGCCAGCGGCAAGTTCAGCAAGGTCGCCGCCGAAGGCATCGAAGCGCTCAAGGAAGTCTCCGGCACGGTGGACCAAGTCCTCGGTACCCTCGCCGGTGGCGTCCAGAGCGGCCTCGGCTACCTCGGCGCCGCGAACCTCGCCGAACATCGTAAGCGCGCCCGCTACATTCGCGTCACTCCTGCTGGTCAGCGCGAAGCTGCCCCGCACGACGTCATCGAAATCAAGGCGGGCTCCTGAATATATCCATGGCTGCGTTTTTCCGAGGTCTCCTCCTCTTCCTCTTCGGCACGATGGTCGGCGCCGGAGGCATCCTATTCTTCACGCCCAGCTTCAACGTGGTCGTGAGCCGTAGTGAGTCCGCTGCCCAGCCGATTGAGGTCGCGGTCGCTTCGGCGCCCGTCGTCGCCCCAGTCGTGCCCGCCGCGCCCAAGGTCACCTCGCCGGTGGCGACTCCCGCCCCGTCGCCCGTCGCCGCCGTGCCATCGCCACCTGTTGCGGTTGCCCCTGCGGCCGCCGAACCAGCCATCGATTTCAAGGCCATCTCGGAATACCTCGTTCTCTGGCCGACCGCGGTGGCGGTGAAGACTGCGACCACGGTCCCGGTCATCGTCGACGGGAAGAAGGTCCAAGATCTGGCGCTCGAGGTGGGTACGGTGTTACAGGTTTCCAAGGTCCTCGCCGACGGCTCGATTGAGGTACGGGCCAAGGGCGCCAAGTTCGAGATCAAGAGCACGCTCACCGATTTTTCCGTCGAACTCGGCAAGCGCGTCTCGGAGCTCGTCGCCAAGGGCGTGAAGGTCGATGCGCCCTTCGTCGCGAACTCGTCCGCGATGACTCCCGTTGCTCCGGCGGACGCGACCTTGTCGCCGGTCGCTCCCGTGGTGGCCGTTATTCCGAAGGGCCCGCTCACCCTCGCCCAGCGCGTCGATGTCCTTTTTGGAGTCAAGCCCGACGACTTGATGCCCACCGCGCCCGTCATCGTCACGCCGACCCCGGTGGTGGTGGCTCCGGCTCCGGCTGCGCCCGTCGTGGAGGTTGCTCCCGTGGCTCCTGCGGCCGATGCGAAGGGCGTCGAGAAGGGTAAGGATCTCGACCGGAAAATGAATCAGCTCTTTAAGTGATCCGTCCGTGAGTCACGCGAAGATCTATTCCTGGAACGTCAACGGCGTTCGCTCCGCCCTCGGCAAGGGGCTTGCTGATTTCATCACGTCCGCTGACCCGGATGTGCTCTGCCTGCAGGAGACGAAGTGTGAGACCGCCGTCGCTTCCGCGCTCGGCCTGGCCTATCCTCATCAGTTCTGGCACGAAGCGGAGAAGAAGGGCTACTCCGGCACCGCGGTGCTCTCGAAGACCGCGCCGCTCTCCGTCGCCACTGATTTCCCGGGCGACCATCCGCCCGAAGGCCGCGTGGTGACGGCCGAATTCAAAGGGCTCTTCGTCGTCAGCGCCTACGTCCCTAATTCCCAGCGCGAACTCGAGCGCCTCGGCTACCGGCTTCAGTGGGACGCGGATTTCCGCAAATACCTCGCGCGTCTCGCCAAGCAGAAGCCGGTCGTGGTCTGCGGCGACCTCAACGTCGCGCACGCCGAGATCGACCTCGCTAATCCTTCCACGAACCGCCGCAACGCGGGCTTCACCGACGAGGAGCGCGAATCTTTCAGCCAGCTCCTTTCTCAGCACGGCTTCACGGATACGTTCCGCGCGCAGCATCCCGAATTAGCAAAGCGCTACAGCTGGTGGTCCTATCGCCCGGGTATCCGCGCCCGCAACATCGGCTGGCGCCTGGATTACTGCCTGACGTCTGACGGCCTGAAATATTCTCAGCCCGACATCCACGACAAGGTCACGGGTTCGGATCACTGTCCGGTGTCAGTCCGCGTGCAGGCTGAGCTCTGATCAGCGTTTCTTTCCGCGGAGCCACCAGGTCTTCGCGCGGTAGTAAGCGATGGCGCCGCCGATCAGCGCCGTGATGGACCCCAGAAGGTACAGGGCCCAGGCTTCGACCCAGAAGGCTTCGACGTAGCTCGCTGGTCCGATGAGGCCGGAGGTCCCGCGCCACAGCTGGATGGTCGGCGTCTTCGGCGCCCAGGTCGCCCGCCATTCGATGCGACGACGGGCGGGCTTTCCGTCGACGTCGACATAGGTGACCACCAAGCAATTCCAGCCGTGCCGCCGACTGGGGAACAGGTGATCATGCCGCTCGAGGACCTCCGCCTGGACCACCTCATGATGCGTCACGAACCAGCAGGCGGACCAGAGGTGTCCGATCCAGAGGAGACCAACAAAGACGCCGAGCGACCACTTCGCCCAGCGCTCGTTCACCTTCTTAATGTCGACGGCCATCTCAGCGCGGAGTCTCGCCGGTCAGGCGGCGCACCCAAGGCACGAGCACCAGTAATAGGACCGTCATGCCGCCCACGAGCAGCGCCTGCTGCCAGAAGAAGTGCGCGAGGGCTTGCGGGTCCTTGGCGTTGAACTCGGCCGCGATCGACCCTGCGAGCTTGTTACCGAGGGCGGTGCCGAGGAACCAGATGCCCATCACAAGCCCGGCGAGCTTCGCGGGGGCTAGCTTGGTCATCGCGCTCAGGCCGACGGGACTGAGGCAGAGTTCGCCGATGGTCTGGAGGAAGTAGACACCGATCAGCCACCATGGGCTCACTTTGCCGGCGGCGGTGAGCTGCGCGGCGGGGACGAGGAGGGCGAACGAGAGCCCGAGGAACACGAGGCCCCAGACGAACTTCATGGGGATCGAAGGCTGACGCTCCCGCAGGCGGACCCAGAGCCACGCGAACAGCGGCGCGAGCGCGAGGATGAAGAGCGAGTTCACGGACTGGAACCAGGAGGATGGAAATGCGCGCCCGAACAGTTCGTTGCGCGTGAGTTCATCCGCGAACAGCGTGAGCGAGGAGCCGGCTTGTTCAAAGACCGCCCAGAAGAGGATCGCGCAGATGAAGAAGACGAGGATCGCCGCGATACGGCGGCTATCTATATCCCGTTTCACGACGCCGAACCAGATCACGCCGACGAACGGGAGCGCGAAGACGATGGGATTGATCCAGGCGACATGGTCTGACGCGATCATCACGCCGAGCATCGCGGCCGTGCCCACCGCAACCAGTACGAGCTTACCCCACGGGCGCGGAGTGTCTGCTTCCGGCGGATGACCGATGTGCGCGAGCCAATGCCAGTGGCGCAGGTAGACGATCATACCGATGGTCATGCCGATCCCCGCCGCGCCGAAGCCCCAGTGCCAGCTATGCGTCGGGTCAAGACCCCAGCCAGTGAGCAGCGCCTTGAACTGTTCGCCCTGCGCAAGCCAGCCGACGACCAGCGGCGCGGCGAACGCGCCGAGGTTGATACCCATGTAGAAGAGCGAAAAGCCGGCGTCGCGCCGCGTGTCGCCATGCGAGTAGAGTCCGCCGACGAGCGTGCTGATGCTCGGCTTGAGCAGGCCCGTGCCCAGCGCGACGAGGATGAGGCCGGTGTAGAACGTCGGCACGGAGGCGAACGCCAGGCAGAAGTGGCCGGCGGTGATGATGAGTCCGCCGATGAGGACTGCGCGGCGCGCCCCGATGAAATTATCCGCGAGGTAGCCCCCTAGGATGCATACCATGTAGCTCGCCATGGTGTAGTTACCGTAGATCTGCGCGGCTTCTTTCTGGTCCATCCCCATTCCGCCCATCGCCAGAGGCGCGATCATGAACAGCAGGAGGATCGCCCGCATGCCGTAGTAGGAGAACCGCTCCCACATCTCGGCGTAGAAAAGCATGCTCAACCCTCGGGGGTGGCCGGCCATGCCCCCATGGTCGCGCTCGGTGTGCTTGGCCGGCGTTTCGACGTCTGGGGTCAGTGCGTGCATCAGAAGGGGTTATAAGCGGGGAAATAGGGGAGGGGGAGCCGGTAATGCAATCCAGGCTGACAGGCGGGTCGGCGTTGACAAAGGGGGCCCGAGGGCTAGTTTTGAGACTCATTCTCAATTAGAGTGACTCCGCTTTCCCAACTTCTGCCCGGCCAATTCGGCAAGCTGGCCTCGCTCAACCCTGAGCGGGGAGTGGATCAGCGTCTGATGGCCTTGGGATTGCTCCCCGGCATGGTCCTGAAGCTCATCCGGAAGGCGCCGCTCGGCGACCCGCTCGCTATCGAGTTCGGTGGGCAGGTCGTCAGCCTGCGACTTGCCGAAGCCGAGAACCTGATCGTCGACGTCGCCGCCGACTGTCCCATCCAGCGACCACGCCAGCCGTGAGCACTCCCGATGCAGGCCTATTGGTCGCGCTCGTCGGTAACCCCAACACCGGCAAGTCGACCCTCTTCAACGCTCTGACGGGCTTGCGTCAGCGCGTCGGCAATTACCCCGGCGTCACCGTCGCCCGCAAGTCGGGCACGTGCGACCTCGGCGACGGGCAGAAGGTCGAGCTCGTCGATCTCCCGGGACTCTACTCGCTCGCGGCGGCCTCTCCCGATGAGCAAGTCGTCATCGATGCGCTGTCGGGCAACATCGCCGGCGATCGCCGTCCGGACGCCGTGGTGCTCGTCGTCGATTCCACGAACCTGCTCCGCAATCTCTTCCTTGCCTCACAGGTCGCCGAGCTCGGCCGTCCGGTGGTCATCGTCCTCAACCAGGCCGACGTCGCCAAGGAGCAAGGCCTCCGCATCGACACCGAGCTGCTTTCCCGTCGCCTCGGCGGCGTGCCGGTCGTGCTGTCGTCCGCTTGGAAAGGCGAAGGCATCCTCGATGTCCGCCGTGCCATCGCCCGCGCCATCGCCCAGCAGACGCAGATGAAGCGCGTCACCTGGCCGACCAATATCGCCGCCGCCCTCGCTGATGTCGCGACGGTCGCCGCCGCCGACACGGGCAAGCCGATTTCGGAAGCCGAAGCGCAGCGACTTCTCTTCGATACGAATCCGTCCACCGCCGACCGGCTCGGGTGGACCCTCGCCCAGCGGGAAAAGACCTTACGCACCGCACGCGATCGCGTCCGCAATTCCGGCTACAACCCGATGGCCGCCGAGCCGCTTGTGCACTATGCGCACCTCCGCCTCATCCTCGAAGGCGTGGTGACCGAAGGCGCTGGTAAGGCCGGCCGCAGCGCCGCCGTCGACCGCCTGCTCCTGCATCGCTTCCTTGGGCCCGTGCTGTTCCTCGGGATCATGCTCGGTTTCTTCGGCTCCGTCTTCTGGCTGGCGAAGTTCCCCATGGAATGGATTCAGGCTGGCGTGGACTGGACGAAGACCATCGTTGCCCCCCCCTTGGACGCGTATCCCATGCTCCAAAGCCTGCTGGCGGATGGCATCATCGGCGGCGTCGGCGCGTTCCTGGTGTTCCTGCCGCAGATCCTCATCCTCTTCCTTTTCATCGGGATCCTCGAAGACAGCGGCTACATGGCGCGCGCCGCGTTCATCATGGACCGCCTCTTTAGCTGGTGCGGCCTCAATGGGAAGAGCTTCGTGCCGTTGCTCTCCGGTTTCGCCTGCGCGATCCCGAGCCTGCTTTCCACCCGCACGATTGAAGACCCCAAGGCCCGGCTCGCGACCGCGTTCGTCGTGCCGTTCATGAGCTGCTCGGCGCGCTTCCCGGTCTATGCGCTGATGTGCGCCGCCTTCATCGGTCCGACCTATGGCGCGGGCTGGCAATCCGTCGTGATGATCGGCATGCACTGTGTCGGCCTGCTCTTCGCCGTCCCGACCGCCTTCGTGCTCACCCGCCTCGTCCTCAAGGTGAAGCCGCAGCCCTTCGTCCTCGAGCTGCCGCGCTACCAGATGCCCAAGCCGCGCGATGTCATTTGGCGCATGTGGCAGAACGCCGCCGAATTCGTCTCGAAGGCCGGCACGGTCATCTTCGCCATCACGATCATCGTGTGGGCGCTTTCCTATTTCCCGCGCGACGCGTCCGTCGCCGAGCGTATCAAGGCGGCGAATCCTTCGGCCACTGAAGAGGTGGTGAAGTCCAAGCTCCAGGCGGCCTATGTTGAACAGTCCTACATGGGCCGCTTCGGCAAGGCGGTGCAGCCGATCTTTGATCCGCTCGGCTTCGACTGGAAGATCACCGTCGGGGTGCTCGCGAGCTTCCCCGCGCGCGAGGTCATCGTCTCGACGCTGGGCGTGACGTACTCCGTCGGCGAAGGCGCCGAGGCCGACAGCCAGCATCTCCGCCAGGCCATGCAGGACGCCAAGTGGTCCGAGGGCCCGCGCGCCGGCACCCCGATCTTCTCCCTTGCCGCGGTGCTCGCGCTGATGGTCTTCTTCGCCCTCTGCTCGCAGTGTGGCCCGACGATTGCGACGCTCGCTCAAGAGACCGGCGGTTGGAAGTGGGCGGCGGGATCATTTGTGTACATGACGGCGCTCGCCTGGCTCGCCGGGACGGCCGTCTATCAGGTCGTCATCCGCCTCACATGAACTTCGAAGCTGTCATCGTCGGGGCTATCATAGGAGTCGCCGCCGGTTGGCTGATCCGCCGCTGGCTCGCCGCCGCCCGCCGTCGCAAGGAAGGCGGCTGCGCGGGGGACTGTGGCTGCGCGACGAAACTGAAGAAGTAGAGTATCGAGTATGGAGTATCGAGTATAGGGGGTCGGCGCATCTACTGACCGCCGCCCCTTTCAATCCTCCATACTCTATACTCCAGACTCTAACCCGCCGGCTGCTGCTGGCTGAGGCAATGCAACGCACCGCCTTCGATCAGCAGCAGGCGACAATCGATGCCCACGATCTTCCGACCCGGGAAGCAGTCTCCGATGATGCCCATGGCGATCTTGTCGGAATCCTGGCCATAGAGCGGCACGAGGACGCCGCCGTTCACGATCAGGAAGTTCGCGTGGCTCGGCGGCAGGTCGCGTCCGGCGAGGCGGATGGACTTGGGGAGCGGGAGCTCGATGATGTCGAGTCGCTGGCCGCGCGGGCGCATCTCGCGCAGGCGCTTGAGGTTCTCCTGCATGGGCGCGCAGTTCGGCGAGGCTTTGTCGGCTTCGCTCACGGCAAGGATCGTGCGCGGCGCGATGAAGCGGGCGAGGTTGTCGATGTGGCCGTCGGTGTCGTCGTTGGCCAGTCCTTCGCCGATCCAAAGGAGTTCGTCGATCGCGAGGCCGTCGCGGATGGCGGCGTGGAACGCGGCGTCGTCGCGGCCTTCGGCGCGGTTCGGATTATTCTGCACGGCCTCGGTGGTGAGGAGCAGGCCGTCGCCGGAGACCTCGATGCCTCCGCCTTCGAGCTCGAAGGGATAGCTGAACTTCTTCACGCCAAGGCGGGCGGCGACCTTGCCGGGGACTTGGTTGTCGAGCGAGGCCTCGAATTTGCCGCCCCAGCCGTGGAATTCCCAGTCGGTGAGCGCGAGCTCCTTGGTCTGGTCGTTCTTCACGAAGATCGGGCCGTGGTCGCGGCACCAGACGTCGTCGGTGGCGATATCGGTCAGTTCGATGACGGAAAGGTCGGCCTTGGCGGCCTTGAGCTCGCGTTCGGCTTCGGCGCGCAGCTTGCCGGCGGCGTTGATCTTCACCGGCTGGAACTTAGAGATCGCGGCGGCGAACTCCGCGAACTTCGCGGGGATCAGGCCGTAGTGGCCGGGCCAGAGCGCGGTATTCGACGGCCAGGACAGCCACGTGGCGGACTGGGGTTCCCATTCCGCGGGCATGCGGAATCCGAGGGAGCGAGGCGTGGACATGCGGAAGGTCAGTCGCGCAGACGGCGCGTCAGGTCGCCGTAGGCGTCGATGCGGCGGTCGCGGAAGAACGGCCAGATGCGGCGGAATTCGCGCTGCTTCACGAGGTCGCAATCGGCGAGGAGGATCTCCTCCTGCTCGATCGAGGCGCGGGCGACGATCTCGCCGTACGGATCGGAGACGAAGCTCTGGCCCCAGAACTGGGTGCGGCCTTCGGTGCCGACGCGGTTGGTCGCGGCGACGTAGCAACCGTTGGCGACGCCGTGGCCGCGCTGGACGGTTTCCCAGGCGTTATGCTGGGCGTGGCCGAGGGCGGCCTTCTCTTCGGGCAGCCAGCCGATGGCGGTCGGGTAGAAAAG
>DBCR01000074.1:53664-53799 GCA_002293125.1 Opitutia bacterium UBA953 | reverse complement strand
GCTGATGCGCACCTTCGTCCCCTTCGCCGCCGGCATGGGAGAGATGCCCGCCAGACGATTCCTGCTTTGGAATACGCTCGGGGGTATCCTCTGGATCAATTCACTCGTCTGGCTCGGTCACTGGCTCGGCGGCAC
>DBCR01000074.1:0-53605 GCA_002293125.1 Opitutia bacterium UBA953 | reverse complement strand
ATCCCCGTCGTCTGGACGGCGGCGAAACGTCTGCTCACTTCCCGACGGGAAACCAGAACTTGAACGTCGTCCCGCCGGGTCCGGTGGACTCGACGATGATGTCGCCGCGATGGTCGCGCATGATGCGCTTCACGATGGCGAGGCCGAGGCCGGTGCCGTCTTCGCGACTGGTAAAAAAAGAGTCGAATATCTTAGGGAGAATTTCCTGAGGAATACCTGTGCCGGTATCGATAATGCGGACCACGACCACCTCGCCTTGCGCGCCCGGCTCGACCCCAAGGTGCAGGGATAGTAGTCCGCCGCCGGTCATGGCCTGCACGCCGTTCATCATCAGATTAAGGAAGACCTGTTGAATCTGTCCGGGATTACCTTCGACCACAGGGATGACCTGATCGCCATGGACTTCCACCTTCACGCCGAGCTGCTGTAACTTGAGACGAAGCAGCAGCACCGCGTTCTCGGTCGCCTTACGGAGGTCGACGATCCGGAACGCGCCCGACTGGGCCTTGCTCATGCCGAGCACCCGCGAGACGACGCCTTCCATGTGGGCGATCTTCTCACGCATGACGCCAAGGTCCTCCATCTTGGGGTCATCCGGAGCCATCCCCTGGGAAAGCGTATCCGAAAGGAGCTTCATCACCGTCAGCGGGTTGCGAATCTCATGGGCGACCTCCGCCGAAAGGAGACCGAGCGCCGTGAGACGCTCGCTGCGACGCAAACCCTCCTCGACCGTAAAGACCTTGGCGTAAAGCCGGGCATTCTGAATCGAGGAGGCGCCGAACGAGGAAAGTGCGGTGACGAGATGCTTATCATCGTCCGAAAATCGATAAGCTCCCATGGCCACGCACATCAGTACCCCAAAGGTTTCGTCTTCGTATCGCACCGGTACGGCCAAGAGCGAAGACGATGCAACCGGCTCGGAAAGCTTGGTGAAGAGATGTTCTTCGGTCTTACCAGCAAGTGGCACCACAACCGGACGGCCGCGGCCGACGACGGTACCGAGCGAGGTCTGGTTCACGGCGATACTCGGGGCGAGCTCGCTACCGCTCAGTTCGCCGTCGAGGTGCTTGAGCAACAAGACATCGTCGACGATCTTGTAATAGGCACAGGCGCGAACACCCAGCAGTCCGCGGGTATGGCGGGCAAGGTCCTGCGAGATGCCAGGCTCATCACGCTCACGGGCAAGGCCCTGCGCCGCACGGACCAGCGCTTCGAGTTGAGCCGCCTTGGAACGCAGCTGGCGTAGCAACCAGATACGGCCGACGGCCTTAGAGGCCTCGTTGGTCAGGAGGGCGAGGAAAGCGAGGTCTTGCTCACTGAAAGCATCCAGACGATCGGAATCGCAGTTCACCACGCCGATGACATTGCCCATGAGTTCCATGGGGACCGCGAGCTCGGAGCGGATACCCTTACGGATCTCGACGTAACGCGGATCTTTCGAGACATCGGGAATACGCTGAGGCTTGGCGTACAAGGCGACCCAGCCGGTGATGCCCTGCCCTTGACCGATGATTTCGGAGACGGAAGCCGCATCCAGGCCATTACTCACCTCAATCCGCAGCGAACCCGTGGCGGGCTCGACGAGCGCGATCGAAGCGCTCGAGGCACCGAGCGTCCGCACCACTTCTTCGAGGATGAAATCCAGGGCCTCGCGCGGATCTTCGGTCGCGTTGACGAACGCACCGACGCGATAAAGACAGTCCAGGACGCGAGCATCGCCCGGGCGTTCCTGCGCTGGGCGGCTATTCGGCATAGCCTAAAGCGAGTGGTCCATGTCGAGCGCCGGGGCGTCGACGGTGGTCTGGCCGATCATCACTGCAGGCACGCCCGCCACGCTGGTATGGGCGGCGACGTCCTTAAGCACGACGGAACCTGCACCGATCTTGGCGCCTTCGCCGATGGTGATATTACCGAGGATCTTCGCGCCGGCACCGACGAGCACACCTGAGCGGATCTTCGGGTGGCGGTCGCCGCGGGCCTTACCCGTGCCGCCGAGGGTGACCTCGTGCAGGAAAGACACGTTATCGGCCACGACGCTGGTCTCGCCGGCGACGAAGCCGGTAGCATGGTCGAGCAGGATGCCGACGCCAAAGCGAGCAGCGGGATGGATGTCGACGCCGAGATGCTCGGAGACGAGCGACTGCAGATGGATGGCGAGTTCCTTGCGACCGGCCTTCCAGAGCACATGCGCGAGGCGATGCATCGAGATGGCGTGAAAGCCCTTGTACCAAAGATAAGGGATGAGCGCATGCTCCGTCGCGGGATCGCGCTCAAGCGTGGCGCGGATGTCAGCGCGCATCTGCGACAGCACCTCGCGGTCGGACGCGACGGCCTCGCCGAGGACGCGGAGGATGACCGGCAGATCCTGCCCGGTCGGCGTGATGCGTTCAGCCAGACGTTGGATGATGCCCTCGCCGAAGCCGGAACGGTCCAGCACATAACGTTGGAGCATCGGCGCCAGGGCCGGTTCAGCCTTGGCCACGACGGACGCGCGGGCCTGCAGCTCAGCCCAGAGCGAAGCTTCATTGGCGCAGACCAAAGCGATGGAACGGGCGTCAGCCATAGACGGGGGATTAATTCGGGGTTTTCAGTCAATTTGGCAACCCATGAGTCAAAACCGTGTGAAAACGCCAAGTTTCCCCTAATTTCGATATCCTATTTTAAGCGAAGGGGTTGATAACTGTGAGCCATCCCCTCTACTAACATCCTCCCACCCACACCCATGCGTATCCTCACCTCCCTCCTCGCCTGCCTCGCGGCGGTGGCCTCTTTCGCGGCCCCCGAAGTCGGCAAAGCTGCTCCTGAATTCACCGGCAAGACCCTCGACGGCAAGACCGTCAGCCTCGCCGACTTCAAGGGCAAGACCGTCGTCCTCGAATGGTATAACCCCGGCTGCCCTTACGTGAAGAAATTCTACGAAGGCGGCAAGATGCAGGAGTTCCAGAAGGAAGTCGTCGCCTCCGGCGCCGTCTGGCTCGTGATCAACACCGGCGGCCACAAGCTCGAGAACGCCACCTACTACCCTGGCACCGTCATCCAGGATGATAACCAGAGCATCGGTCGCGCTTATGAAGCCAAGGTGACCCCGCACTGCTTCGTCATCGATGGCAAGGGCACCCTCGTCTACAAGGGCGCGATCGACAGCATCTCCTCCGCCAAGTCCGCCGACATCGAGAAGGCTACCAACTACGTCCTCGCCGCCGTCAAGGCTGTGAAGGAAGGTAAGGCTCCCGAAGTCACCAGCACCAAGCCCTACGGCTGCGGTGTGAAGTACTCCAAGCTCTAAGCCAAATCACCGGCCAAGCAAAAGGGCGTCCGGAAGGACGCCCTTTTTTGTGCCCGGACCTACGGAGCCTCAGGCCACCCCGGTCGCCTGAAGGATCTTCGCATGCACCTGGTCGTTACGCAGGTGCGGCGTGAAGAGCCGGGAGCCGGGTCCATAGGCGGAGAACTCCACCATTTCGCCCGTGTGACTATTGCTGGTCCAGCCGATCGAGGTGTAGTTCATGAGCGCTTCGGCGAGCGTCTTGGTCGAAGTGATCTTGGTACGGTCGTCGGCCTTGAACTCCAGGCCGGTGGCCTGTTCCGCCGCGGCGATGAATTCCTTCTGCGAAGCGCCCTTGGTCTCGATCTTCAGCACCTCGAGGGACTTCTTGAACCCGGCCAAGCGGTCGAAGGCGGGCGTCGTTTCCGAATACGACGGCGCCGTGGTGATGAAATCCTCGTTGCCGAGACCGTTGACATTGAAGCCGCCGGTACCGTGGTCGGTGGTCACGATGAGCAAGGTGTCCGGGTGCTTATCGACGAAGGCAAGGACGGTCGCGATGGTTTCGTCGAAGGCAATCTGGTCGTGGATGGCGGCGGCCCCGTCGTTGTCATGGCCGGCGTGGTCGACGCGACCGCCTTCGACCATCAGGAAGAATCCTTCCGGGGCAGAGCTAAGGCGTTGGAGCGCGACCTTGGTCATCTCGGAGAGCGTCGGGGTGGAAGCCTTGAGCGCAGCGGAATTCAAGCGATCGATCTCGAAGGGCACGTGACTCTTGCTGAAAAGGCCCAGCAAGGGAGCCTTGCCAGCGTCGGCCAGGAGCTGGTCACGATTCAAGGCGACGCCATAGCCAGCCTTACGATAGTCGGCCAGCAGGTCCTCGCTGAAATACTGCGTGCCACCGCCCAAGACGACGTCGACGCCGCGCTCCAGATATTGGGCCGCGATGGTCTTCTGGTCGGAGCGAGTGGCAACGGTGGCGACGAAGCCTGCTGGGGTGGCGTGCGTGGCGGTCGTGGTGGTGACGAGGCCGCAGCGCTTACGGGCGGCGTTCATCTTCTGCACCAAGGTGACGGGCTTACGGCCATCCTGGGTGATGTTGATCACGCCGTTATCGATGCGCTCGCCGATCCCCCAGCAGCTACCAGCGGCAGCGGAGTCGGTCACGATGCCGCTGGCGGAATCGGTCTCGCAGAGCGAACGAACGACCGGAAGCTCGCCATACATCTTCATCCAATTCGAGGAACGCTTCTCGGTGCGGGTCAGATAGGTCTGGGCGGCGGTCAGCACCGAGAAACACATGCCGTCGGAGACCATGAAGATCACGTTCTTGGCCTGGCGTTTCGCGGAGTTAGCGGCGGCTTCGCGTCCGTCGGCGCCAAGGGCCCGGGCCGAGCCGGCACCGAAGACGAGGCTGCCGAGTCCAGCGAACTTCAGGAATTCTCGGCGGGAAGAAGAACGGGGTTGGTTCATGACCGGGGTATAGGCTCAAAAGACCCACCCGGGCAACCTTAGTTCCCCAGTGAGTCCGTTAAAACCACGTGACGGTCAGGCCTGCGGGGCAGCCGGGGCGGCGGGAGCAGCCGGAGCTGCCGGGACGTGCACCTTCAGGCGACGTTCGTCGATTTCGGCCGACACTAAGGCCACAAACTCAGCCAAGGTACGGTTACCTTCGAAAGACTTGTCCGCGCGCGAGCGCACGTTGACCAGGCCAGCTTCCTTTTCCTTGGCGCCCACGACGAGCATGTGCGGGACCTTGGACATCTCAGCGCGACGGATCTTGGCGCCCAGCTTGTCGGAAGAGCCGTCGACGCTGCAGCGGATCTTGGCCTGCTTGAGGACCTCCGCCATCGCTTCGCAATCGGCGTTGAGGTCGTCGTTGAGCGGGATGAGGCGGACCTGCTCGGGCGAGAGCCAGGTCGGGAAGTCACCGGCGAAGTGCTCGATGAGGATACCGACGAAACGCTCCATCGAACCGAATGGCGCGCGATGGATCATCACCGGGCGGTGCGGCTTGTTGTCGGCGCCGTTGTAGGTGAGCTCGAAACGTTCCGGCAGGTTGAAGTCGACCTGCACGGTGCCGAGCTGCCATTCGCGTCCGATGACGTCTTTGACGACGAAGTCGATCTTGGGACCGTAGAAGGCGGCTTCACCGGGTTCTTCGGAGAAGGCGACACCGAGGGTGGCGGCGGCGGTGCGGCAGGCGGCTTCAGCCTTATCCCAGTTCTCGGCGGTGCCGGTGTACTTGGCGGAGTCGGGATTACGCAGGCCGACGCGCACGCGATAATCGTTCAGGCCAAGCGTCTTGAGGACGATCTTGACGAGTTCGAGACAGCCGAGGACTTCCGGCAGGACCTGGTCTTCGGTGCAGAAGAGGTGGGCGTCGTCCTGCGTGAAACCGCGGACACGGGTCATGCCGCTCAGTTCACCGGACTGTTCCCAGCGGTAGACCGTGCCGAATTCGGCGAGGCGCACCGGGAGATCGCGATAGGAATGGGGCTGGGAAGCGTAGATGCGGATGTGGTGCGGGCAGTTCATCGGCTTCAGCAGGAAGCCCTGCACGGTGCCGTCCGCCAGGCGGTTGGTCAGTTCGCCGCAACCGCAACCTTCCTTGGCGAGCATCTCCATGGCCTCGCGTTCGACGAGCGGAGGGAACTGGGCGTCCTTATAGTAAGGGAAGTGTCCGGAGGTGCGATAGAGGTCGAGGTTACCGATGTGCGGCGTGAAGACCTGCTTGTATCCCGTTTGGAACAGGCGCTCGGAAATGAAATTCTGGAGTTCTTGGCGGACGACGGCGCCGTTGGGCGTCCAGAGGATAAGGCCTTGCCCCACTTTCTCGTCGATATGGAACAGCTTCAGTTCCTTACCCAGCTTACGATGGTCGCGCTTCTTGGCTTCCTCGGCGCGGACCATGGCCTGCTCGAGTTCGTCCTTCGTCGCGTAGGCGGTACCGTAGATACGCTGGAGTTGCTTGTTCTTCTCATCGCCGCGATGGTAGGCGCCGGCGATGTGGAGGAGCTTGAACGCCTTGACCTGAGAGGAGTAGCGGACGTGGGTGCCGGCACAGAGGTCGACGAACTCGCCGTTCTTGTAAAAGGAGATGGTCTCGCCGGCCGGGATATCGCCGAGGCGGCCGACTTTGTAGGCATTCTGGCCGCGCTCGCGGAGTAGCTTCTCGGCTTCCTCGCGAGTGCACTCGAAGCGTTCGAACTTCTGGTTCTCCTTGGAGATACGGCGCATCTCTTCCTCGATCTTCACGAGGTCCTCGGCCGTGAAGGCGTGGTCGAGGTCGAAATCGTAGTAGAAGCCGTTGTCAGTGGGCGGTCCGATGTCCAGCTGGGCCTGAGGGAACAGGCGGAGCACGGCGGCACCCAGCATATGGGCGGCGGAGTGACGGATTTCCTCGAGGGGAGTCATCTGCGGGCGGGAAGACATGGCGGAATACCCCATTCGCTAGGGCTTCCCGAGGCGGAGGGCAAGGACGGAGCAATCGCCCTGCCCTGCCTTACGACTTCTTGAGTTCGTAGCCGTCCTTGCGGTCCAACATCGTCCATCCGAGCACGGCGAGGTCCTTGCGGAGCTGGTCGGCGGCGGCGAAGTCCTTGGACAGCTTGGCGGCCCAGCGACGGGCTCCGAGATCGGCGACGTCGGCCGGTACGGCGACTTCGGCCTTGGCCACAAAGAGTTCAAGCCCGAGAGCGAAGAGGATCTTGGCGAGGCCGGAGATATCCTGACGGGCCTGTTCGGCCGAAGGCTCATCCCTCTCGGCGAGGACCGTGAAGACCTGACCGAGGCAGCCCGGGATATTGAGGTCATCCTGCAGGACTTCCCAGGCCTTGGCGAAGCGGCCCCACGAAGTCTGGACTTCTTGGGCGACTGGCGCAGCGAATTCGGCGCGGGTGAAACCGGCGGCGGCGAGGAGGCGATCGGTGCCACGCTCAAGCTTGGCCAGAGCCGAGCGGGAATCGTCGACGCCCTTCATGGTGAAGTTGAGCGAGCTGCGGTAATGGCCGGAGATCAGCGTGGCGCGCACTTCCATCGGCGTGAAACCTTTGGCGACCAGTTCGTCGAGCGTGTAGAGGTTGCCCTTGCTCTTGGACATCTTCTCGCCCTCGACCATCAGGTGGGCGCTGTGGAACCAGTGGGCGGCGAAGCCCTTCACGCCGGTGGCGCACTCGGACTGGGCGATCTCGTTCTCGTGGTGCGGGAAACAGAGGTCGATACCGCCACCATGCAAGTCGAAGGTCGCGCCGAGGTGGGCGAGCGACATCGCCGAGCACTCGATATGCCAGCCGGGACGGCCTTCGCCCCAGGGCGACGGCCAGAAGTTGGCGCCATCCTCGGGCTTACGGGATTTCCAGAGGGCGAAGTCGGAAGCCGACTCGCGTTCATATTCGTCGGCGTCATTGGCTTCGCCGGCGGAATTCTCGGACTGGGTCTCGAGCTTGGAGAAGTCGATGTGGTTCAGTTTGCCGTAATCCGGACAGGAGCAGACCTTGAAGTAGACCGAGCCATCCTTGGCGACGTAGGCATGGCCGCGGTCGACCAGCGCCTTGATCATCGCGACCTGCTGCGGGACATGCGCGACCGCGCTCGGCTCGACATGCGGGGGCAGGAGACCCAAGGCCGTGCAGTCGGCATGAAACTTGTCGGTCCACTTCTTGGTGAAGTCGCCGAGCGTCTGGCCGGCTGCTTGCGCACCGCGGATGGTCTTATCGTCGACGTCGGTGATATTGCGGACGTGCTTCACCTTGAGACCCGCGACCTCGAGGGTACGGCGCAGGACGTCCTGGACGGTGAACGTGCGGAAATTACCGATATGAGCCGGACCATAGACCGTAGGACCGCAGCAATACATGCCATAGACGTCACGGCCGGGCTTCGGGAGCAACGGCCGCTTCTCGCGGGACATGGTGTCATGCAGGAACACGGACATGGGGTCAGTTAGCGAACCTTGGCCCCGCTGGGCGAGTCGGAACTACGTCGTTCAGCGCTGCAGGACCCTGACGTAATCCACCTTGAACCGGGCGGGGAAGCGAGTCTCCGCCCCGACCGGGCCGCCGAAGCCGCCGCCGACCGCGAGGTTCAGTAACAGAAAATACTTCTGATCGAACGGTGCCGGATAAGGCCCGCCGGAAGAGTTCCACTCCTTCTGCTCCTGCACCTGGATCCCGTCGACGAACCAGCGGAATGATTCTCGTTCCCATTCCACGGCGAAGACATGGAAGCCCGAGGTGAAGTCACCCTTGGGTAATCGGTAAGGCTGACCCTTATAGATATTCTTCGGCCACGGCGCCCCGAAATGGAGCGTCCCGTGCACCTGGTCGGGCTCATGGCCCTTGAATTCCATGATATCGATTTCCCCGCTCGCCGCCCAGCCGCCATACTTCTCCTCGGAAGGAAGCATCCAGAAGGCCGGCCAGACGCCCTTCCCGGCCGGCAATTGCGCTGACATCTCGAAACGCCCATACAGCCAGTCCGCCCGGCGCTTGGTCCGGATACGGGCGGAAGAATAATCTTTCTGCACACCGGCTACGTTCACTTTCTCCTTCCGCGCCTCGATGATCAGGTGCCCGTCCTCGACGCGCAGGTTCTGCGGGCGGTCGAAGTAATATTGCAGCTCGTTATTGCCGCCGCCGTGACCGTTCTCTTCGACCGACCATTTCGTCCAATCGAGTTCCTTGCCGTTGAAATCGTCGCGCCAGACCTCCCGCCATTCGCCGGCGGACAAGGCCAAGGGCAGCAAAAGGAGGGGGAAACCTGAGCGCATGCGAGCATTCTCCCTGACGGGGCGGAACGGACAAGGTCATAAGACGGATTACGGCTTGTTTCAATAAGCCCGAAAAGAGATAACGGAGCCCCTCCCCTCAACCTCATCCCCATGAAACTAGGCACCAAATCCCTGCACGCTGGTCAAAAGGCCGACCCGACCACCGGTTCTCGCGCCGTCCCGATCTATCAGACCACGAGCTACCAGTTCCGCGACACGGAACATGCCGCGAACCTCTTCGGCCTGAAGGAACTCGGCAATATCTACACCCGCATCATGAACCCGACGACGGACGTCCTCGAGCAGCGCCTCGCGGCCCTCGAAGGCGGTTCCGGGGCCCTCGCCCACTCCTCCGGCCAGGCCGCCATCACCGCGGCCATCCTGAACATCGCCGGCGCCGGCGACCACATCGTCTCCGTGGCCCAGCTTTACGGCGGCACCTACAACCTCTTCCACTACACCCTGCCGAAGCTCGGCATCCAGGTATCGTTCGTCGACGGCGACGATCCTGAGAACTTCCGCAAGGCGGTGAAGTCGAACACCAAGGCCTTCTACGGCGAAGGCCTCGGCAACCCGCGCCTCAACATCCTGCCCTTCGCCGAAGTCGCCAAGATCGCCCGGGAAATCGGCGTCCCCTTGATCGTCGATAACACCGCCCTCTCGCCCTACCTGAACCGCCCGTTCGAGCACGGCGCCAGCATCGTCGTCCACTCGGCTACCAAGCACATCGGCGGCCACGGCACGTCCATCGGCGGCATCGTCGTCGACGGCGGCAACTTCAACTGGGGCAACGGCAAGTTCCCCGGCTTCACCGAGCCGGACATGTCCTACCACGGCCTCCCGCACTGGGAAGCCTTCAAGGCCTTCGCCCCCGCCGGCGGCGCCAACATCGCGTTCATCATGAAGATGCGCCTGCAGTTCCTGCGCGACGTCGGCAGCTGCATCTCGCCCTTCAACTCGTTCCTGCTCCTGCAGGGCCTCGAGACCCTGCACCTCCGCATGGAGCGTCATTGCGCCAACGCCCTGAGGGTCGCCCAATACCTGGAAGCGCACCCGAAGGTGAAGTGGACCAACTACCCGGGGCTCAAGTCCTCGAAGTACCATGACCTCGCCAAGAAGTACCTCACCAACGGCTACGGCGCGCTGGTCGGTTTCGGACTCAAGTCGGGCTTCGAAGGCGGCAGCAAGTTCATCAACGCCCTGCAGCTGCACAGCCACGTCGCCAACATCGGCGACGCCCGCTCGCTGGCGATCCACCCCGCCTCCACGACGCACTCGCAGCTCACCGCCGCGGAACGCGACAGCGCCGGCGTGACGGACGACTACGTCCGCCTCTCCGTGGGCATCGAGGACATCGAGGACATCATCGCCGACCTCGAACAGGCGTTGGCCAAGGCCTAAGCCTCACGCCATCGGCCGGTCTGGGCGGGCCGCAAGGTCCGCCCTTTTCATGCCCGGGCCTTGGCGCCGTCGAAATCGTGATACTCCAGAAACTGACGCGCGCCTTCGTCGCCCATGTAGGCGGCGAGGAGCTTGTGGTCCGTCTGGGTTAGATCCACGACGATGAGACCATCCAGGCAACCACCGAAGCCTTCGTCGACGTTGAACGCGATGAGCCGACCGTTGAGCTTGAGATAGTGCTTCAGGAGCACCGGCACGGCCTTGGCGTCGGGCTCGAGATCGCTCACGAGGCTCGAGACGTGCTCGAGATCGAAGGCGCAACGCTGCAGGACGTCGAGGTCGGCGTCATGCAGGCTCATCGAACGCGGCGGATTCTTGGCCCGCACCAACGGCAGAAGATCGTCGGCCGAACGATTGTTCTTCAGGTAAGAAAGGATGAGTTCCTTCGAGGCCTGGCCATATTCGGGGTTGATGCTCACCGGACCGAACAGCAGGTGATACTTGGGGAAACGGACGACGTAGCGGCCGATGCCGCGCCAGAGGAGCGGCAGGCTGGTAGGCTTCCTTTGATATTCCTGCCGGATGAAGGAACGCCCCATCTCGAGCGCGGGATCCATGCGTCGGAAGAAGTCGCCCTTGAATTCAAAGAGCGTCGAGGTGTAGAGCCCGTGCTTGCCCTGCAGAGGCAGGATGCGGTCGGTCGGTCCGAGGCGATAGCCTCCGACGATCGCGGAGGCCTTATCATCCCAGAGCACGATCTGGTCATACCAAGCGTCGAATGCATCGAGGTCGCAATCCAGGCCCGTGCCTTCCGAGACCGAACGGAAGGTCGTCTCGCGCAGGCGACCGACCTCGCGCAGGGTATGCGGCAGATCTTTGCCCAGGAAGCGGTAGACCTTGAAGTCGCCGCTGGTGAGCAAAAGGTCTTCCTCAGGAAGGCTCTGCAGCTCCGCTCGCAGCAGCAAAGGATTCACCGGGGCGATGATCGAGGTCTGCGGGGCGGACGACTTGGCCGGCGCGGCCTTCTCGCGGTCACTTCGGCTGGAAAGGAGTTCGCACCGCAGGCGAAGGAAACTCGTGGCCTCCTCGTCCTCCGGATGGTCCGCCAGCTGGGCCGGCGTCACGGGATTGGCCGTCCGTAGACGGATTACTTTACCGTGGTGATGCAAGAACTCGCGGAGCAGGAGCATCGTCCGCAGCTTCGGATGAATCAGGCCGAGGGACTGAAAGAGCCCGGAGTTACGTCCCTCGATCCGCATGGGAAGAATCGAAGCCCCGACCTTGCGGGCCATGCGTACGACCTGCGGTGACCAGACCGGGTCGTCGACGCGACGAGACTTCAGGCGGAGACTGGAGACCTCGCCGGAGGGGAACGTCATGATGCAGCCGCCCGCCCGCAGATGCGCGAGGATACGACGCGTGCCCGCGATATTACCTGGATCAGCCGCATCCGGGCTGAAGGGATTGACCTCGATCAGCCAGGGACGGATGCCCGGAATCTGGCTGAGCCAACGATTACCTACGACCAACGCATCCGGCCGGGCCCGCAGCAGGAAATCCATCGCCACCAAGCCGTCGGCCAGACCATGCGGATGATTCGCGACCACGACGAGAGGCCCGGAACGCGGGATGCGAGCGAGGCACTGATCGCTCCAGGTGTTGCACAGTCCCGCCTGCTCCATCGCGGAGGTGAAGAAATCGGGCCGGCCCGCCACATGGATACGTTCAAGGAAGGCATCGAAGGCCCGGACCTTGAAGAAGCGGTCCAAAACGGGCTCAGCCCAGGCCAGCGGGCCGAGATTGGCCTTAAGTTCGTCGGTATTGCTGGGAGCGCGCTGCGGTGACATCTATGGCAATGATGCCACGGATGTGCGAACGGACAGGGGCGAACCCGTGACAATGTGGTGTCAGCCTGTCGCGAACCCGAAGAATTCGCGGGCATTGCGCGTGGCGACCTCGGCGACCTCATCCGCCGGCAGACCCAGCAACTCCGCGGCCTGGGCGCAGATCTCCGGGAGATAGGCGGGCGTATTTTCCTTACCACGGACGGATTGCGGGGCGAGGTAGGGGGCATCGGTCTCCAGCATCAGCCGGGCGAGGCCCTGCGCCTTGAGCGCCTGGCGGATCTCCTCGGACTTGGCGTAGGTGATGATACCGGTGAAGGAAGCGCGACCGCCCCGCTGATTGACCTGGCGGACCTGGTCAGGCCCTTCGACGAAACAGTGGAAGACGACCTTGCGCCAATCGACGCCGCTGGCGTCGATCAGCCCCACGCAATCATCGAAGGCATGCCGCGAGTGGATGACCACGGGACAACCGAACTGATAGGCCAGCGAAAGCTGACGACGAAAGGCCTCCTGCTGCCAGCTTTTGATCCGTTCGGCTTCGGCGGCCTCGGTCGGCAGGCGGAAATAATCCAAGCCGATCTCCCCGAGCGCCGCAGGAGGCGTGTGGTCGGCGAAATAAGGCGAGATCGCCGCGACGGTCTCCTCCCAGCCTTCCTCGACGTGACAAGGATGGAGACCGACCGTGTGCCGAAAGAAGTCGGGCTGCTTGGAGGCGAGATCACGGTAGTCGGACCAATCCTTCAGGTCCGTACCGATGGCGACGACGCCCTCGACGCCCGCCGCGCGACATTCGGCCACCCAAGCGGCCAGACGGCCGGCCTTGAGGGCGTATTCGGGATGACAATGGGAGTCCAACAGGCGCACGCGATGATTAGGCTATGACGCGATGAAAGCGCAAGACCACAGCCCTGCCTTGAAAAAGCCGTCCTGCCCTGCACGTTGGCCGCATGCACCACTGGCTGATGAAGTCCGAACCTGACGAGTTCTCCTTCCAGGAACTCGAACGCAAGGGCAAGGAACCGTGGACCGGCGTGCGTAATTATCAGGCGCGCAACTTCATGCGCGCGGCCAAGGTCGGCGACCTCGTCCTATTCTATCACTCCAACTGCGACGAACCCGGCATCGTCGGCGTGGCCAAGGTCTCCAAGGAAGCTTTTGACGACCCCACGCAGTTCGAACCCAAGTCGGACTACTACGACGCCAAGTCGACCAAGGACAACCCGCGCTGGAGCTGCATCGAGGTCTCGTTCCACCAGGGCTTCAAGCGACTCGTCAGCCTGCCTGACCTCCGCGACGCTGCGGCGCTCAAGGAAATGCTCATCCTCCGCCCAGGCAACCGTCTCTCCGTCACGCCCGTGACCGCCGCGGAATTCAAGGCGATCGCCGGACTAGGCGGCCTCAGGAAGTAGCCTCTTCGAGCGGCAGCCACATCGCCAGGATGGCGGCGGGCAGGAACAGGATCGAAGCGTAGAGCAATACCGAGCTGAAATCGGAGGGCTTGGCGAAGATGCCGAAGAACACCGTGCCCGCGGCGGCGAAGACGCGGCCGATATTATAGCTGAAGCCCGCGCCGGTCGTGCGGAGCAGGGTCGGGAAGAGCGGCGGGAGCGCCATCGTGAAGAGACCGAAGACGCCCTGGCAGAAGCCCACGCCGGCATAGAGCGCATAGGTGGCTCCGAGGCTCCAAGGAGTGGCGAAGGTCAACCCCATCAGAACGAAATAGACGCTGAAGAACGCCGCCAAGGCGCGACGATAACCGAAACGGTGCGCGGCCCAGCCGGAGGCGAAGTTGCCGACCACCGAAGCCGAGATGACGCAGAAGAGCGCGGTGGCGACGACCTCGGCCTTGTCGAGCGAACGGGCGATGACTTCCGGATGGGAACGAATGAAGGCCTGCTGCCAGAACATGAAGCACCAGTGGCCGGTCAGCGAAATCGCGCAGAGCGTCGAGGCGATGAGGGTAGTGCGACGGATATCGCTTCCGAAAAGCCCCATCATCGAGGGAGCCTCGCGTTTGCCTTTCTCGGCCGACCACTCAGCGGTCTCCGGGACCTCCTTACGGATCCAAAGCGTCACGAACGCCGGCAAGACACCGATCAGGAAGACCCAGCGGGGCTCATAACCTTCGACCTTCTGCAGGAAATAGACCGCAAGGATGGCGGCGATGATGCCGAAATTCACGGCACACTGCAGCACGGCGGCGATCCAAGGGCGCCACTTCTTGGGCCATGTCTCGGAAAGCAGCGAGGCACCGATCGCCCATTCACCACCGATCCCCAGCGCCGCCAGGAAACGGAAGATCATCAACTGCCACCAGTTCTCCGCGAAGAACGATAGGCCGGTGAAGAGCGCGTAGGTCAGGATCGTCAGGACGAGCGTACGGCTGCGGCCGAGACGATCGCCGATGATGCCGAAGAAAGCACCACCCAAGGCCCAACCGAGCAGGAAGGCCGCCTGGATGTAGGACCCATAACGGCCGACATCGGGGTCGGTGTCCTTGACCATCAGCAGCTCGGCCACGAACACCGTAGCGACGAGCGTGTAGAGATGCAGATCAAGTCCGTCGAAGAACCAACCGAGCCACGCCGCGAGGCCAGACTTCTTCTGGTGCGAAGAAAGTTCGCTGAGCTTCGTGGCCTCGGCGGGGTTATCGCGCATGGGGAGACAGTTGAAACCGTCTAGAAATTAGCAAGGCGGGCTTTGCGGCCCGCCCTGCTTGAGGACTTACTTCTTCTTGGCTTCGGCCTTCTTGGCCGGCGCCTTGGCCTTCGGGGCCGGCGTCGGGGTATAGGGCTGATTCGTCATGGCTCCCGGGGCGACCTTTAGGAGGTTCGGGGACATGTCAGGAGCCTTGGCATCGCCATTGGCCCACTTGAGACCACCGACCAGGATCTGCTGGAATGTCGGGTTGGTCCAGACGTCTTCGCGGTGCCCCATGGCGGTGTAGAAGACGCGCCCCTTGCCTTCGAACTTAGCCCAGCAATTCGGGAAAGGCGGGCGCTTGTAGTCGTCGCCCTCGAGGGCGGGATCATTGAAGACGGTCAGGACGTGGATTTCGGGACGGAAATCCTTCAGGGTGTACCATTCTTCGACGAAGGAGAACGATTCGCCGACCTTCTCGAATCCCGGGAAGGTCTTATCGACGACTTTGTTCACGCCGGCCTGCTGCTTGCCGTGGCGGATGAATTCGGCGCCCAGGAAACAGACATAGGGGTCGGCCTTGTCACCGTGATTGGTAAAACGTGCGGGTCCTTTCACGGCCTCGTTGTCGGTATGGAAGGTATCGGAGGCGGAGTGCGTGCCCACGAAGCCCTTGCCGGACTTCACATAGTCGAAGAGGGCCTGCTTACCGGCCATGGACATCGGGGGATTCTTGTCGCCACCTTCGGAGCAGAGGTCGCCGGTGGTGTAGAACATCACGGTGTCGAACTGGGCGAGATACTCAGGCGAGAACTTCGAGCCGTCCTTGGAGAAGACGAACTCGATGTTATTGGCGGCACCCATCTCGAGGAGCTGCTTCTCGGCGAAGCTGGGCTGGCCCTTCTTATAGGAGATCACCTCGTGCTCGTAACCCGAGGACTTGGTGAAGAAGAGGACCTTGCGCTTAGGGGCGTCGGCGGCGAACGCGCTGAGCGACAGCAGGCAGAGGAGGAGCGAGCGGAGCATCATGGGGGTAGGTGTCCCGTGACCAAACCCGCCCTGCCCTCCGCAGGCAAGCCGATTGGGGCTCAGCGTCCCGCAGAACGACGGACCGGAGGCAATTCGCGGCTGATTTCAGCGAGGCGATACCCGAAACCAGGACCATGCAGACTGGAACCATCGACCTGGCCCTCGCGACGCGAATAGAGCAACGGGTGCACCTTGGCCTCGGCCGCGGAAGCGGCGGGATAGAACTGCATCCCATTGGTCTCCACGCCGGCGATGGTCGGGGCATGGGCGGCGAGCAGAATATGCGTCATCTGCGCCATCATGGGATTGGTAAGATCCTGTACCATGAGCTGCATGCCATGGGCGCGGGCCCAGCAGAGACTGAGGAGCGCGCCGGTCTGCGTCTTGCAGGTCTTGAGGGCCACGCCGGTCCAGCCGAGTTCACGACCGAGGCGGACGATGCGCCAGTCATGCGCGCTCTCATCAAGGAAGAGCGGCATGCGCAGGCTCACGGAGCGCACATCGATGGGGTGTTCCTCGAGCTCATAGGGGAACGGTTGCTCGACGTAGCTGAGGCGCCGCCAAAGTTCCGGAAGTTCGGATTTCACGCGGTCGAGGACGGCGTTGACATAGGCCGGATCCATCACGGTGCAATTGAAGTCAGCGGTGAAGAGCTCGACGCCGAGCGGCAGGCCGATTTCGGCGACGCGCTTCAGGCGTTCGAAATCCCAGGGCGCGTCATTGCCGCGCAGCTTGACCTTCAGCGCCTTCAGGCCGTCGGCTTTGATCCATTCGTCCAGCGAGGAAGGATAGCCGTCGGCGACCTTGTTCGCGCCGGCTTCGGCGAGCGTGAGGTAATCGAGGCCGCCGACGAGGTGCCAAGCGAGCAGCTTAGGCGTCACCGGTGAGCGGAAATAGTCGACCGGGTAACGGCCGGCGAAGGACACGTCCTTCGCATCGGCGGCGGGCGTGACGTACGCCGACAGGTCGCGGTTCATCCACGGCGCGCAGTAGGTGGAATACGTCGGTACCCCATGGGCGACCCCATAGGCGTCATGCAGGGCGAGGTCGAAAGGCGAACAGCAGACCAAGGCTGCGAGCGTGGGGATGGCGACGCCCTCCGGCAGGCTGGCGTTAAACTGCTTCAGGATATCCGGCATCACTTCCTCAAGAAAATCATGGCCGATCTCCATCGGATGACCGCGGGCGGCGAAGCTCGCGTAGGCCTCGGTCAGCGTATCGCAGAAATCGTGCAGCGCCTTCGAGCGGACGTCATAGGGCACTGGCGAAGGCCAGACCCACTGCACGCTGAGCGGCGTCTCGCCCCACCCTGCGGCACGGGAGCCATCGGCTTTCTCGACCGTGACGCAGACGCGGGCGCAGACCACGCTCGTGACCGTCTCGTGGCCGAACTTAAGCGGTAGTCTTAGGGTGACCGGCAAAGCATGCCAGCGCACCGCGCTGATCCGGATATCGCGTGGATTCATCAGCGCTCAGTCCAGTAACGCCTGACCGGAGGTTTCCTTCCCGAGGAACGCGACGAGTAAGCCGACTCCGTAGACCAACGTGATCGCGGCCGCAGCCTGCTGGTAGCCACCGAGGCTCTCCACGAGCTTTCCGCTCAACAGCACGAACGGCACCGCGACGAGTCGTCCGGTGTTATAGCAGATGCCCTGCCCCGTCGCGCGGACGCGGGTCGGGAAGAGTTCCGGCAGATACAGCGGGAAGAAACCGAAGAAAGCGGTGGCGGCCATACCGAGCAGGAAGACCTTAGCGGCCATCACATAGGGGAAAATTCCGAAGAGCATCTCGCCGGACCAATCCGCAGGAGTACGGTAGATCCAAAGCGTGGCGGCCAAGGCGAACAGGCAAAGCAGCTGATAGCCGCGCCGGCGCGGCTGACCCGCCAGGAGCAGCGGCGCGATGAACGTGCTCGTGCAGGCGCCGACGGACACGATGACCATCGCGAGAGCCTTGGCCCGCGGGTTATCCGGACCGGCCAGTTCGCTGACCCAGAGCGGAATCCACTGCACGGCACCCCAGGTGCCGACGAAGACGACGGAGACCATGAGGATGCCCGCGATGGTCCCACCGCGAAGTTCACCGCCGAAGACCTCACCGATCTTGGAGCGAACAGGGGCAACCGAAGCGGCCTCCTTGGCCGCCGAGCGTTCCCATTTCTCGGACTCGGGGACGAATAGACGAATCAGCAACGTCAAGATGGCCGGCGAAGCGCCGATCAGGAAGTGGATCCGCCACGACTCGCCGTCCGCAGGATAAGCCAGCGCCATGCATCCCACGAGGACCATGCCGAGATTGGCCGCCATACCGATGGCACCCGCCATCTTGGAGCGATGCCGTTCCGGCCAGGCTTCCATCACGAGCGCCACGCCGAGGGCCCATTCACCGCCCATACCGAGAGCCGCCATGAAACGCGCGGCCGCGAGGTGCGTCGGGTCGGTCGCGAAATAGCAGACCCCGCTGAAGACGGAATAGAAGAGGATACTCCAAGCCATCGCCTTCACGCGGCCGATGCGGTCACCCAGCCAGCCGAAGGCCGCGCCCCCGAGGGCGGCGCCGACGAGGAAAGCAGCCGTGATGATGCCCATCCAGCCGCCGACCCAGCCATTGATCGCCTTGGTGCCAAGCGTTGCGATATCGGCCGGCACCATGCTCTTGAGGGCCGGTCCGGCGAGCGTCGGGAAGAGCGCCTGCTCGTAACCATCCATCATCCAGCCGAGGAAGCCGGCGAGCAGCGTCATCTGCATGCCCTTGGTGATCGCATCGCGGGTGTCTTTGGCGTCGTGCATGGGGTTAGCCCCATCAGAAGGACTTACCCCAAGCCTTCAAGGGGCGAATTCTGTCAGAATGCTTGAAGTGCGACTATTGTTTTCAAGCGGTCAAATACCTGCTAAGCCTTTCTCCCCATGAAGCCGTTGATCGACCGCCCCGAGGACCTGCTGCCGACGACTCCTTGGGCCGCGACGAAATGGGCCTGGACGGCCGAAGAAGCCCTCGTCGACCACCGCACCAAGGCCCGCCTGTGCTCGGCGGTGCTCCTGCCCTTCCAGGACGGACAGCCGGACTGGAAGAGCTTCGTGTCCGAGATCCGCTGGCAAAAGGCCGCCGCCGATCATTACGGCGTCGAACTCGTGCCGGTACTCAACGCCGACACAGGTTACATCTTCGACCTGGACGACACGACGTACGCCGAGGTGCTCCGTCAGTTCCGGCTGACCTTCCCGGACATGCGTTTCATCGCCGGCATCACCGCCCGCGGCGCGCAGGACGACACGTCGTTCAAGGCAGAGCGCTACCGCGCCCTTCTGGATATCGTCCAGGCGCACGACAACTGCGAGGTGATGATCATGACTTCGAAGTGGCTGAACTCGCTCGACCCCGAGCGTCGCCGCGACGGCTACTACCAGATCGCCGAGTGGCTCGTGCGCCCTGGCATCGTGCACGCGCTCGAACCTTCCTTCGTCTCCTGGGCCACGCCCTATGAGCCTTGGCTGCTTCATCAGCTCGCCATCCACCCGAAGTTCGTGGGCGGCAAGGTGAGCACGCTCGACGAACCGCATTTCCTCTACTGGGCGGCGATGTGCAAGGACCTGAAGCTCGATTTCGCCCCGCACAGCGGCGATGACTACGGTATCGCCACCGCGATCAAGACTGGGCTGCCGCTCCTCATCGGCGCCGCCAGCAGCGCGGCCCCGCAGATCTGCGCCGCGAAGGACTTGTGGCTCGACGACGGTACCCCGGGTAAGAAATTCCCCACGGGCACGGGGCGTTTCGATACACGTGTCTACAAGCTATTCGAAGCCTTCCAATCGCTGGAAGACCAGGTCTTCCGCCTCGATGCCAAGGGAAGCGCTGCCGCCTACAAGCACAGCACCGCGCACCTGCTCCATCAGCTCGGCGTGATTGCTTCACCCGAACCCCACCCGGCCTGCAAGGACGTCCGCGGGGCCGACGAGGCCGCCCGCATGAACGAAGCGATGCTCCGCACGCGCCGCATCTCGGAACGCCTCAACATCCCTCGCTGAACCTCACAATGGCCACCCCTTTCAAACTCACCCGCGTCGCGTCGCTCAAGACCGTCGCTGATTTCCGCGCCTACTGTGCCAGCGTCGGCGCCGTCCTGCCGATCGAGGACACCATCGAAGCCGGTGCCGGCAACCCCCTCTCGCAGCCAATCGGCCGCACGAAGGTCAACGGCAAGACCATCGGTAACCGTATCGCCATCCACCCGATGGAAGGCTGGGACGGCACCACGACCGGCGGTATCTCCGAAGAGATGAAGCGACGCTGGCAGCGCTTCGGTGCGAGCGGTGCGAAGCTGATCTGCGGTGCCGAGGCCATGGCCGTGCGTGCCGATGGCCGCGCGAACATGAACCAGCTGATCATCAATGAGGAGAACCAGGCTGGTATCACCGAACTCGTCGGCATCCTCAAGGCAGAGCACCTCGCCCGCTGGGGTTCGGTCGACGACCTGGTCATCGGCTTCCAGCTTACCCACTCCGGCCGCTTCTGCCGCCCGCATGACAAGAAGCGCTGGGAATCCCGCGTGGCCTACCGGCACCCGATCCTCGACAAGAAGTTCAACGTGACCTCCGACGATCAGGTCCTGACCGACGCCGACGTCGAGGAACTGATCCGCTGCTACGTGAAGGCCGCCCGCGTGGCCCGCGATTGCGGCGCCGACTTCGTCGACATCAAGCACTGCCACGGCTACCTCCTACACGAATTCCTCAGCGCCCACTCACGTCCGGGTAAGTTCGGTGGCTCTTTCGAGAATCGCACCCGCATCCTGCGCGACATCATCGCCGGCATCCGCGCCGACGGTAACGCCATTGATATCGGCGTACGCCTGAGCCTGTTCGATATGGTGCCCTTCCGTCCTGACCCGGCACTCAGTGTGCCAGGTAAACTCGGCCCCGGCATCCCCGAAGAACATGCCCACCTCCTACCCTACCCTTACGCCTTTGGCGTGAACGCGCAAAAACCCACCGAAATCGACCTCACCGAGACCTTCGCCTTCGTGAAGCTCCTCGGCGAATTAGGCGTCAAGATCCTCAACACCACCGCCGGCTCGCCCTACTATAACCCCCACCTCCAGCGTCCCGCGGCCTATCCGCCCAGCGACGGCTACCAGCCTGCGCATGACCCGCTCATCGACGTCGCTCGTCAGGTGCGCGTCGTCCGCGAGGTCCGCGCTCAAGCCCCTGCCGGCATGATAGTGGTGAGTTCCGGCCTCAGTTACGTTCAGGAATACCTCCCGCACATCGCGCAGCATATTCTGCGCACCGGAGGGAGCGATGCCATCGGCGTCGGTCGCGCGGTGCTCAGCTATCCGACCATGCTCGCCGATGCCGCGAAGAATGGCGCGATGGAGACCAAGTTCATCTGCCGCACTTTTAGCGACTGCACGACCGCGCCGCGCAACGGACTCATCTCCGGGTGCTACCCGCTCGATAAGTATTACACTGCGAAGCCAGAGTTCCAGCAACTCAAGGACATCAAGAAGAGCGTCGGCGCCTGAAGGCGCCTAAGGCTTCTCGAAGATCATCAAATGCTGCCACGGCAGGTCCGGCTTGTTCACCACGAACCGGAAGCCCGCGGCTTCGAATTCCTTGCGAGCCTGGGCCTCGGTCATCTTGTGATGGGGCTTGATCGGGACGTTGTCGTCCTCGGCGCGATACTCGAGCAGGTAGATGCGGCCCTTTGGCTTCAGGGCTAAACGGAGCGAGGCCAGCATCTCTACCGGATGGTCGAATTCATGATAAGCATCGACCATCAGCGCGGCATCAATCGAGGCTAGGGGAAGTTTTACGTCGTCGATCGCGCCTAGGTGGGGCTGAACGTTCGTCACGCCCAGCTTGACGGATTCCGTCTTCAGGAAATCGAGCATCTCCGGCTGGATATCCACCGCGACGACCTTGCCCCGGGGCAGTTTACGGGCGATACGGAAGGAGTAGTAGCCTGAGCCGGCACCGATATCGGCCAGGACGGCGTCGGGCGCCAACTCCAGCAAGGCGATGGCCTTGGAAGGCGCCTCCTCCTTCTCGCGGTCGGTGCGCTCCAGCCAACCAATGCCGGGATGGCCCATCACCTGCGAAATCTCCCGACCCATCCAGACCTTGCCGATACCGTCCGGCGAAGCGGAGCGGGTTTCGTATTTCGCGGGAGCCGCGCCGGGCGCAGCAGAGACCGGACGAGACCAGAAGAAAAGTCCAACCGCTCCGCCGAGGAGTATGACGGACGACAGCACAGGGTAACGCTTCAGCATGGAGGCAGACTGCGACGGGTCCAGAGGGGCGCAAGAGCGACCGCGCGGCGCGTTACTTCTTCACCGGCTCGTTGCAATGATCGCAGACCTTGCCGACCTTGGCGGCCTTGACGCAGCAAGGGTGGTTGCATTTGTCGCCCCGCTTCGTCGCCTTGTCGCAACAGCTACCTTCCTGGTATTTCGGTGCGACCTTAGCGGGCGCCGCGGCCGGTTTGTCGGCGGCGAAAAGAAGGACGGTAGAAGCAAGCAAGAGAGCCAAATGTCGCATACCATTCACTCCTGCAAAACTACGGGGGACGACAAGCGGAAACAAAAGAGCCGACGTCACTTCCGGACGCAGCCCGCTCGCGCAGGCGCATGGCCCAAACCGCCCTGAACGGCACAAAACGGCTGTTTTATATCATTTATCTAAGGTACTGATGACGGCATCCCGCCGGGGCGGTCTTAAGTGGTGCTTGCCTGAGGCCTTAGGTGAGTAATAATACCTACACCACCGAATAGGTGGTACGGCATGAAACACAGCAAGCGCAGCCCAGGTTTCAGCCTCATCCTGTCCCTGACGGTGATGGCGGGAATCGTCATGCTGCTGGTCACAGTCTCCGCCTTTGTCATGGTCGAGTCTCGGGCCGTCATGAACCAGCAGTTGGCGACGCGCGCCAAGCTGAACTCAATCGTCGCGATGCGCCTCGCCCTCGCGCACCTCCAGCAGGAGGCGGGGCCGGACCGACGTTCCACCGCGCGGGCGGACATTACCCAGCCCACCGCCACCGCCAGCACGGTGCGCAATCCGATGTGGACCGGCATCTGGCGCACCGACCTTCCTGACTTGCCGCCGGCCTGGCTCGTCTCCGGCCGCGGCGACCAACCCGCTGGCACCCAGTCGACCTCGCTCTACCAGACCAGCCTCACCCCGGATTATCACGTCGGCTATTGGGCACCGTGGCAGTCCGGCTACGCACCGCCCGCGGATCAGCTCATCCCGCTCGTCGGCTTGGGAAGCGCGCTGGGGCAGAACGGCTCCACACCGAGCGGTCTCGTCTCGCTCCCGAAGATCGTACTCCCCGACGGCGATGTCGACGGCGCCTACGCCTATTGGGTCGGTGACGAAGGCGTGAAGGCGCGCCCCAACCTCATCGACACCCGCGCCAAGACGGACCCGAACAGCGCCGATCAGCTCATCTCTGCCCGCAGCCCCGTTACCCACGGGCTACTGAAGAACCTCCCGAACCAGATTCAGCTAACGGCACTGACCCGAATGAAGGATGCGCCACTCCTCGCTGGTTGGGATCCGATCATCACCGGCGATGAGCCGATCGATACGCGCAAGTATTTCCACGACATCAGCCTCGTCTCGGCCGGAGTACTGTCTGACCCCGTGCTGGGTGGGCTCAAGCGGGACCTCTCCGTCGCCTTCGAGCTGAGCGACGCACGTTTCGCGATCACCGAGTTTGGCCAAGGCGCGGCCGGCGCCGCCGGGACGAACACGGAAAAAGGGGCTGAGCCGGTCGTCATGCCGGTCCTGCAGCGAGGTTCGCAGACCACGGATGCCGCCCCCATCTTCAATCGGACGGTCGCCGGAGGCGACGTGCGCGGACCCACCTGGTGGGCACTGCGCGACTACCATCGGCTTTACAAGCAGGTCGGCTGGACCAGCGGGGGAACCGGGGAGCGCGGCACCTCCATCCCGACGCTCAAAGCCCGGACGCTTTGGCCCAACGCCATGGTCGCGCGCCCGGGCGGCCCGCCAGGCGACAACGGTCTCCCGAACAACAGTCGCTTCAACCGGACCTACGCCTATTCCGACCTTTACAACGGCGATCTCCCGACCCCCATCAATCCCAACGCCAGCGACTATCTCAACGGCGACCGTAGTCGCCTCGTCACCCGCCCGCTGAATGTCGCCGCGACGCCCTACGTGCAGCGCGTCACCCTCGCCTTCAGCGTCAACAAGATGCACTGGTTCGAGTGGAAGCGGATTCGCTGGGGGAAAAACTGGGTCTGGGTCGAAGAAGAGTGGGTGGATATCCGGGTGAACATCACTCCCATCGTCGTCGTCCATAATCCCTTTAATGTGCGTATGGCCTGGGAACCCAAGCCCGACGCGACGGGTTCGCCGAATGCGGAGGCCTTTGCCACGGCCATCTCGGTCTCCGATCTGAACGGATGGAAATTCCGCTTCAAACAGTACAAGTCTGGCTCGATGGATGATCCCCATGTCTTCGAGACAGATCTGACCAAATTCCTGAATCTGCAGGACGGCACCAGCGACGCCGAGGACACCCTTCGTCTGTACCTGAAAAAGGATGACTCGGTGTCGATGATCATCGAGCCCGGTGAATCACGGGTTTTCTCCTGCAAGCCCACGATCGGGGATTGGTCCAAGTCCGTGGTGCTCGACAACACCTACGACACCCGCGGGGGTTTCCGCGATACCTTGACGGATTGGGGATTCGGTGAAGACGCCCTTGGACTGATGGACCTGGAATCGCCGATCGCCTTGTCAATCGTGCCCGGGGACCGGCTACGCATCCGACACGCGCTGGCATGCTGGCCGGGTGATCAGCTCGACCACAAGGTCTCGCCGGGCGCTTCCGACAAACTAGACTTTTTCAACAAGAGCAGCGAGAGCACCGAAGTCGTCTTCACTGACATCAACCCAGCCTCCCATCCCCAGCCCGCGGAAAGGTTCTACCAAAATTGGCGCGCAGTCCCTGATAAATACGTCACGCCTCCGGGAACCAAGTGGGCGTCGCCCGACCCATCGCCCCCACCGCCCCTGAATGAGCCCGACCTCGTGACCGCGGTCGAGATCGCGGTCAAGACCGCCGACAGTGTGGCTGCGCCCTACGCGACTTTCACGCACTCTAATCCTTTGGCTCCCACGCAACGAGCCAGCGCCACCGGACGCATCGGAACGGGCGGCATGATGGGCGTGCAAGGGATCTCACCCAGCTTCCAGCTCAACCTGCGGGGCGGGAGTTGGCTGAATGTCCTGGCGACCGACGGCGACGCCGGGAAAGTCGCCCTGGGGGGTAATTCCATGACGGCCGGAGGAAGTACCCGTGTCATCCTCTGTGAGGTCCCCCTGACGCAACCGACCTCACTGGCCCAATTCGGCCATGCGAATTTCGGCGTCCGCGACCAACAGCCCCTCCTGGGAATCGGCAGCAGTTTTGCCAGCCCGCTCGTCGATGCCCGAAAAGTCATCCAGAACAACGGTCCCAATTGGACCGATTTCGACCAGACCTACCTCCTCAACTCGGCCCTGTGGGACGGATTCTTCCTCTCGAGTCTCGCCCCCTGGATGAAGACCGGCACCACGGGAGAAATCACCGCGGCGGACCCGCTGCCGACCGATCCGGTGACCCGGGCGACCGCGACGACGCCGACGCCCGTCGATCCGAACGAGCAGAAGAGCCTGTCGCAGGTGATCACGGATTTTGTCCTCGCCGGCCAACCGCTCGACAATCCCCGCTTCAGCCTCGAATACACCGACCTCGACGCGGTTAAGATTCAGGGAGCCCTAGGCGACTATCGTCGCGCCGCAACCGTGCTCACCAACAAGGGGGCCTTCAACGTGAACTCCACCTCGGTCGACGCCTGGAAGTCCTTCCTCGGTTCCGCTAAGGAGCTCGCCGTCGCCACGCTGACGGAGGAAGCGAATTCCGCCCGCTTCCGGCGCATCGTGGGCAAGGCTTCCAGTGGAGGCGTCCAGGCTTCCAAGATGGACCTCAACCCGGGTGAATGGCGATTCGACGATCCCAAGCATTGGGACGGATTCGCCAGCCTCACCGACGTGCAACTCACCGAACTGGCCAAGGGCATCGTCGCCGAGAACAAGGCCCGCTTCGCGGTGCTCAGTCGGACCGAGCGGGACTTGGTCAAGACCCCGGGAACGCGACTCTTCGGCGGGCTCACCCAAGCGGCCACCCCCTACCTCGGTCTTTCCGAATTCATCAACCGCTTCCTTTGCGACCAGACCTGGGCGAACCGGTGCGGCGCCCTCCAATCGGCGATCTTCCGCGCGGACCGCGACGCGAAGGCCGGACTCAGCCACCACGTCGCGGCCGTCTCGGATGAGCGACAGCTGACCTTGAACAATCTCACCACCGCCGCCGCCAGTCGGCTTCCGCACCCGGAGAACATCGAGGCCGCCGCCAAGGGTAGCAGTGAAAGCCGCGTGCACTCCGCCTTCAGCGCGCCCGGCAACCTGTTGCAGTCCGACCTCCTCCAGAGCCTTGGCTCCGCGCTGGCCAGCCGCTCCGACACCTTCAAGCTCCGTTGTTACGGCGAGGCCGCACAGATCGACGGTAAGACGGGTTCGGCCTGGTTGGAGGTGATTGTCCAGCGTGTGCCCGGTTTCATCGACCCGACCAACGCGGCCGAGACGGGCAACAGCGCGCCGCGACCGTTGATGATTCCTACGGCCCTCCCTTCCACCCTCGCTGATGCCACGGTCGACACCGCCCTGACCCCGGTGAACCATCTTCTAGGTCGGCGCTTCAAGGTCATCTCCATGCGCTGGCTCCGCCTCGATGAGATCTAACGCCTCCGCCCTCGGCGCGTGCGGACTGCTGTTGTTGGTCGCGACCGCGGCCGCGCAAACGGAGGATTTAGTCGAGGCCAGGCTTCGCCTCATTTCCACGACAACGCCGTTAGTCGGTCTTGGCTTCATGAACGGTAAAAAAGCCGAGGGGCTCGTCATTCCGACCGATATGTTTTCCGCGGAGGTGACCTACCGGGGACCCGCCCGCCTGCAGCTGATCGCTCTCACGACCAGCGTCAGCCCAGGCGAGGCTCCCCCGAAGGATGATGACGAAAAGTCCGCCCCGAAGTCGCCCACTCGCGGCGTCAAAGGCCGCGATCAGGTCCTAGCCTTCAAGCCCATCGAAGGCAGGCCGCCCGTCGCCTGGATCGACCTGCCGACCAAACAAGGAATATTACACCTGATTCTCCTCGTAACCCCCGGCAAAGACAACGGCATCCTCGCCATATCGGACGCCCCTGGCTCATTTCCCCCAGGGAGTAATCGTTACCTTAACTTCTGCGCTTTCCCGTTGATCGTCAAGACCCCCGCCGGGCCGCAGGTGGTGCCACCAGGAGGCTCCAAGGTTTTTCGCCCAGGAGCCAAGGAAACCGAGTACTACGATCTCCAGGTGCTCTCGGGAGAAGGTGAATCCCAACGCCCGCTCTTTTCCGGGCGCGTCTTCCACCTCGAAAGCATACGCAAACTCTACCTATTGCTCCCCCTGGGAGCCTCCGGGCGTGTGGCGGTCCGCGACATCGTCGATCGCCCACCCGGGCCCAGGAAGACACCGGGCGTCAGCCTAAAAGCCCCCCCGGACGGAAAATAGTCGGCCACCGCGCCGAACCAGGGGACGGCAAGGCTTTCCCTCCTTGAAGGCGTTGCCACGCCCTTCATCCTACGTGGGTGGATGTGCCTAGGGTAATCATGCTGCCACGGCGCCCCGGCTTCAGCCTCGTGCTGTCGCTCGTGGTGATGTCCGTCGTGCTGATGACCGTCATCACGGTGGCCTCGTTCGTGACCATCGAGTCGCGCCTCTCGGCGCAGCACCAGAACTTCCAGCGGGCGAAACTCAACGCGGCCGTCTCGCTCCGCCTCGCCCTCGCACACCTCCAGCAGGAAGCGGGCCCCGACCGGCGCATGACCGCGCGGGCCGATATCCTGGCCAACACCACGCAGCCGGGCTGGACCTGGAACACGATCCGCAATCCGCTCTGGACCGGCGTCTGGCGCAGCGACCAGCAACTCCAGCCACCCTCCTGGCTGATTAGCGGACGACACGACCAGCTGCCTGGCACGCAATCGGCGAACCTCTTCGGCCAGGCGGACTTCTATATCGACCAATGGGTCCCTTGGCAGAACGACTTCACCATCCCGGCCAACCTGCTCGTACCTTTGGTAGGAAACACCTGCGCGAGCGCCGCCGAACTCGCCACGGCCACCAGCCCAGGGAAACCGGACGGCCGCATCGCCCTGCCCCGCATCGCCCTGCCCGACAGCGATGCGAATGGCTCTTACTGCTACTGGATCGGCGACGAAGGGGTCAAAGCACGCATCAATCTCACCGACCCGCGACTGACTCCGGCCATCGGCATCACGACGCCGCAGCTGCAGCAGGAAGCCTTGCGCGGCACCGCACGCTCGGGGACCGGCATCCTAGCCGGACTTGAGAACATGCCCCTCAGCGGGATCGACCCGCGCATCACCCAGATGCGCGAAATTCCCTTCCTGACGAACACTGGACTCGGACTCGCGGAAACCTCCCCGCCGACCCGCGCCAAGCGCCTGTTCACCGAAGCCACCCTATGGTCGCGCGGCGTGAACTGCGACTCCCTCTGGGGCGGTCTCAAAGTCGACCTCTCGTTGGCGTTCGAGAAGACGGACACCGAGTGGAAGTTGTCCGAGTTTGGCGAAGGCTCCGCCCCCAAGGATTCTGCCGGCGCCCAGCTCTCCGGCGTCACCTACACCTTCCACCCCAACGGAACGAGTATGCGGAGTGCCTATGCCGACGCCAAGGTCATCGTCAGGCATGACGGCGCCACCCGCAACATTGCCCCGCTCTATTCCTTCTCGAACAGCGGCACAACGCGCGGCCCGACCTGGGAATCCCTCCGCAGCTACCACCGACTGTATAAAGAAATCAATTGGTTCAATCCGGTGGCGCCGGAACTCAACGCCCGCGCGCATTTCCCTAACACGGCCGCCCTCGCCGCCTCGGCCTACGGAGATCGCACCCATTACGGGCGTTTCTATAACCGTGCCGACTCGACCGGCGATTTCCTCAACGCCACTACCATCAACGGACTTCCCCCGCCCAAGCCGACCAAGGTGGCGGTCTCCCCTTACGTCTGCCGACAGATGCTCGTCTGGGGCCTCCAGGAAGGCGGTGGCCTCCTCCGACTGACCGTTTCGCCGGTGATCGTGCTGCATAATCCTTACAACGTCAGCCTACGGCTCACCCGTGATAAATCCTCCTCGGAGAATTCCGCGCTGCGCCTTTCCTTCCGTAACTGGGAGACGCTGCAACTGAAGTTCCAGAAGAACACCGACACCTGGACCCGGAGCATCGGCGAACTTGCCGCTGGTGCTGACACGTCCGTCAACTCGGTCGAAAGCTTCCGAGCTTACCTCGGTGTCGACACCGTGTTGCAACCCGGCGATCTAAGGGTCTTTTCCTACGCCGCGGAAGGCCCTCCGCCGGGATTCCCGAGCACGCGTCGTTTCATGCGGCACCCGGTCTCGGCGAGTGTACCAGTCGTCCCCCTGACTGCTGAAAAGGGACTGGATACGCGCGGTGGTTTCTGGATGAACTGCACTGACGCGACTGGCAACCCGCTGACCGTGATGAATGGAATCGGCGGGGAGGCTATCACCGTCAGCCTCCAGAACAGCGGCGTCTTCGAGGCACGGGTGCTGCTGAGCTCCTGGCCAGGAGACCGCCTGACGAGCCAGAATAACAACAGTCTCAGCTCAGCCTACAACACCTGCAGCGAACTGAATACCCTCATGGCCACGGATCTCAGCCGCAGCGGTGAGGCCGTGACCTTGACCGTAGGCGGCACCGGACTCGACGTGCCTGACGCCTTCTCGGAACCTAAAATCCTCGGCATCTTTGACTACGGACTCCGCTGGCCGAAAGACGCGCTACCCTTTCCCGTATTCTCGCATTCAAACCCGATGGCGGCAGTGACCCGCGGCGATGCCAACGGCATGTCCAGCTCCAAAACGGCCTCGTTACCTATGCGAGACGGCTACGCCTTCACTTCGCCGAGCTACAAAATGGTGCTCCGTCCAGCCAACAACTGGAACGAGGTCATCGAGACGCCGGCCAGCGATGGCGCCCGCGCCTTCGGCGGCCTCAGCGTGACCTCCGGTCTCGGCGGCGTGACCTCGGCGGTTTATACGAGCGTGCCACTCTCGGCGCCCCTCTCTCTCGCCCAGTACACGCATGCAAATTTTGGCATGCGCGACCAAGAGCCTCTTTTCCAGATCGGCAATAGTTTCTCGCCGCTGACCACCTACAACAGCGCCACCTATTTCAATGACTCCAAGTGCGGCGTCAGCAACCATGATCAGTCTTGGATGGCCAATTCAGCGCTCTACGACCGCTTCTTCCTTTCGGGCGCCGCACCGGTCATCAGCCGGGCGGTGGTCGTCACGGAATCCAAGACCTTAAGCACCGTGCTCGATGAATTCGCCGCCGGCACCGGACGGCTTGCTAATCCACGCACCCGTCTCTTCCCGACGCGAGACCCGGTCACCGTCCGCGCCATGCTCGGCGACCATCGTCGCATCGCCGGGACTCTCCTAACTGACGGTACTTTCAACGTGAACAGTACTTCGGTGGACGCCTGGGCGGCCCTCCTGGCCACCGCGAAGCGCAACGTGATGGGCGCGGCCACCGAGCTACTGCCTGGCGCCGACAAGAACGCCCGTTTCCCGCGAGCCGCCCGAGCCGACCCCGTGGACTATAACTATAAGACTGCCTTCAACGACAAGAAGGCATGGACCGGCCTGGCGACCTTGGACGACGCGCAGATCAAACTGCTGGCCAAGTCGATCGTCGACGAGACACGGATGCGCATCCGGCAAAACCATCGCTACCCATACGGCATCAAGAATGGCCTCAACGTCCACTACGTGATCAAAAACCGTGGCGTCGAAGTCCCCCTGCCCTACATTGGCCTGGCCCAGTTCGTCAATCGCTTCAACTGCGGAGCCTACCCCAACCAAGTCGCTTGGCAGGGTTGCCTCCAGAACGCCATCCTGCGGGCCGACGTCGACGGGGCCAATCTCTCCAACCGTAGTTCACCCCTGATCGCGGCGCCCGCGTACGATGCGTCGAAGCTCACAGTAAGCGCCGCCAATTCTGGCCCGGGCCTGATTCCCTACGTATTCAAGCCAGACAACGTCGTCGCCACCGACCCGCGCACAAACAGCAAAAAAGGCCACTCGCTCCGGGCGGCGCCGACGTCGCTGATGCAATCCGACATCCTCGAAGCCGTCGGCTCATCCCTGAGTACGCGCTCCGACACCTTCGTCATCCGTTGCTACGGTGACGCAACGGACCCGCTCGATCCGTCCCGAACCCTGGCCGGCTGCTGGATCGAAGCCGTCGTGCAGCGTATCCCGGAATTCTGTGACCCGAGCCAGCCACCCGAAACCGAGGTGGCCAAACTGACCAACGGACAACAGCACAACCCCTTGCTCAACCAGATCAATCGCACGCTAGGCCGGCGCTTCGTCATTCTCTCCACCCGTACGCTCACGCAGAAGGACCTATGATCGCCCGTACCGCCCTCCTGCTGCCGCTCCTCGCGACGTCTCTTTTCGCCCAGACTACCGACAAGCCCGGGGTGAGCATCCGCTTCCGGGCCCTCGCTTTCGACGACGCAATCCCGGCTGCTAGCTACCTTGAGGGCGACACGTTGCGTCGGCTCAGTATCCCGAACAACGCCTTAACCCCAGAGATTAACTATAAAGGTCCGCACACGCTTCGTTTCATCACGATCGACGAGGAAACCTTGAAGCCTCGGCCGCTCACACCCGACATGACGGCCGCCATCCAGCGTCTGCGCCGTGCGCAGGCGGTCGCCTTGCAGGCGTCGGACGAGTTCGCCCAGATCACCCGCCTGCTTGATACCCTCAACTTTCAGATTACAGAGAGTATCCGTAAGCCGTCCACCGGGGATCAGGCTCAAATCGAAGCCCTCAACGAAAGACTCAAGGAGCTCTCCGCCATTCTCGCTGCGGCCTCCAAGGAGACCGAAGAAGCCAATCTGCTTATCCTGAGGCTGGAATCCGCGCCCCAAGAGCCGCCTAAGGATGCCCCGAAAAAGGGCGGAAAGGCGCCCAAGCCAACCTCCACGCCCACCGCTGAATATACATTCCAGAAAGATGGTAATTACCTGCTCCTTTTTTCTTCCGGTGGCAACGGTCACCAGATTCTGGCCATGGACGACGCCGAGGGAATCTTCCCTTACGGTTCTTTCCAGTTCATCAACCTCACCGGCAAGGACCTCGAGTTACGTTACCCCGAACGCAAGGTCACGCTGCGGGCAAACGCGCGTACCGTCGTGAAGAATCCCGGGGCGGACCATCAATACACCGTGGCGGAGGTGCACACGAAGGGTGACGACGGCTACGTGCTCGGTCATGGCTATCGTTCGTTACAGCAACCTAACGTGCGTTCACTCGTCTTCCTGCTGCCGATTCCTGATGAACCGTACGCGATCCGCAGCAAGACCATCGAGGACCGACGTCCGGCGGCAGCCGCCGCGACGAAGTGACTAGGAGGTGTAGCGCCAGTCGAGGATCTCGGCCTGCGGGATGCGCCGGCCCTGCCAGCGGTTCCACTGCAGTTTGACGGCCATCTCGATCGCCTTGCCGGGTTCCGGCATGCGATCGGCCATGCGCCAGGCGACGAAGTTGAGGCGGCGCCCACCACTGAGCGGCAGCTGGTGACGGAAATTGCCTTCGCCGAAGGGCGTGGGCGGACGGTCGAAGACGAAACCCTTGAAGCCGAAGACCGGCTCGCTGTTACCCTCGCCGAAGGGCTGCAGGAGATCGAGGTCGTCGAGCAATTGATCGGTGACTTCGGATGGTCTGATCCAGTGGGCGATATCGATATCGCGTCCGTCCGCATGGACGACACCGAGGAGCTTCTGAGCTTCGACGACGGCGGAGAAGCGCGCCCGGAAGGCCTCAACGTCGCTGACATTAAGCGAAACGCCGACAGCCATCGGATGGCCGCCATAAGTCTTCAGGAGGTCGGCACAGGCACCGAGAGCCTCGACGAGATTGGTACCGGGGACGCTACGGCCAGAGCCCTTGGCGCTCTCCCCTTCCTTGCCGAGCACGATGACTGGGCGGTCGAGCGCACGGCAGATCTTGCCCGCAGCGATGCCGACGACTCCAGGATGCCAGTCGCCGTGGAGGACGTAGCCGGCGAGGTCACCCATCGCCTTGGCCTGGGCCATGGCTTCTTCGGTGACCTTCTTGTCAATTTCCTGACGTTCGCGATTGATGGCGTCGAGCTGCGCGGCGTCACGCAGGCAATCATCCACATTATCAGAAAGTAGCAGACGCAGTGGCAACGAGGCGTCCGCGAGACGGCCGCTGGCGTTGATCCTCGGGCCGATGCGGTAAGAGACGTCGACCGAGGTCAGCGTCCCGCCCGGCTCCATGCCGCTGACTGCGATGAGCGCACGGACGCCTTGGCGACGGGCTTCGCCGAGGGCCTTGAGGCCATGGGCGGCGAGGATACGATTCTCCGAACGCAGAGGTACCAGGTCGGCGATCGTGCCGAGGGCGGCGAGATCGAGGTAATCCTTTACGGCGATGTTCGTGCCGCGTTCGTCGCCGGCGAGGCGGAGCACCTTCAGCACACCGTGGACGAGTTTGAAGACCAGCCCGGCGGTGCAAAGCGTCTGCCAGGGGGCGTCGGCGGCGTCATTGACGCGCGGATTGACCAGCGTGCAGGTGACGCGAGATTCCTTGGCCACGTGGTGGTCGACCACGATGACGTCGACCCCTTCGGCGCGCAGTCGATCGACCTCCGGTTTAGAGTTCGTACCGCAATCGAGGGCGACGAAGAGCTGCGGCTTGGCTTCGGCCAGGACGCGCTCGAGCGCGGCCATCGAAAGGCCGTAGCCCTCCTCCAGGCGGCGGGGGACGAAGTATTCCGGCTGGGCACCGAGACGGCGGAGGAAGTGGACGAGCATCGCGGTGCTCGAGACACCATCGACGTCGTAGTCGCCCAGGATGGCGATACGTTCACCCTTGGCGGCGGCGAGCACGAGACGTTCGGCGGCTTCGCGCAAGCCACCGACCGCGAAAGGGTCGGAGACGTGGGCGAGCTGGGGACGGAGATGACGCTCCGCCTCGGCCTCTTCCGTAAAGGAACGGGAGAGAACAGCGGCTAAGGGTTCGGAAACCCCCAGCGCAGCCGCGATGCGTCGGGCAAGCCCGGCGTCCGCGGCCCGGTGAGACCAGGCGGCCATGTGCGGGGTGACCCTTAGGCGTCCTTTTCGGAGCCAGCCTCCCAGGAGTAGGTGCGCGGGAGTTCCGCGGCATCGACGCCCTTACGTTCACCCTTATGCCACCAGTAGAAGATGGGGCTTGCGATGAAGATGGAGGAGAAGGTTCCGGTGAGCACGCCGTAGATGAAGATCTCGCCGTAGAGGCGGACGTCGCCAGCGCCGAAGGCCCAGAGGGCGATGGCGCAGAGGAGGACCGTCGAGGAGGTCAGGATCGTACGGGCAAGCGTGCGGTTGATGGCGAAGTGGATGATATCGCGGAGCGAACGTCCGGGATTCGACTGCAACTCCTCGCGGATACGGTCGAAGATGACGATCGTGTCGTTGATCGAGTAGCCGATGATGAGCAGGATCGCCGCGATGAGGGTCGCGTTGAACTGCCCGCCGAAGAAGACGAAGAGCGCGATCGTCATCAGCACGTCGTGGAGCGTAGCCACCATCGCCGCCACGCCGAAACCGGTTTCGAAGCGAAGGGAGACGTAGATGCCGATGCCCAGAAGGGCCAGGACGACGGACCAGATGGCGTTGGAGCGGAGCTCCGAACTGACGGAACCGCCGATGGCCTCCTTGGAGAGCATGAGCTTGTCGGCCGAGGCCGCGCGATCCTTGAGGATCTCGGGCTGCTGGGCCTTGATGGCTCCGACGATGGCCGCGACGTTGGCGAACTCTCCCTTGGATTTGTCCTTGGTGAGTTCGGTCTCGATGCGGAGGATCGGTTCGCCGCCGCCCACCGGGGTCTGCACGGTGACGGTGGTATCGGCCAGGCCGATGGAGGTCGCGAGCGCGGCAATCTTTCCCGTGTCGACCTTGGCACCCGGGGCGATGGCCACGAGGGCGGATTCGCCTCCGCGGAAATCCTTACCGAAGGCTTCCTTGCCCTTGTAGGCGAGCTCGCCGAGGCCGAGGGCGATGATGACCCAAGAGGCGATGAAGCCGATGCGAGCGAAGTTAAGGAACGGGATATCGAGCGTCGGCTTGAGGACCGGCAGGCCGAACACGCGCGTCAAGACGCCACGGGAAATCGCCAGTTCCTGCAGACCACGGCAGGTCACGAGGGACGTGAACACCGTGGTGAAGATACCGATGGTGAGGGTGATGCCGAAGCCACGGATGGGTCCGGAGCCCATGAACACGAGGATGAGGGCGGTCAGCAACGTCGTCAGATTGGCGTCGATGATCGTCCAAGTCGCGCGGGCGTAACCCTCACGCAGGGCGACGGATCGGTCCTTGCCTAAGGCGGCCTCTTCACGGACACGCTCAAAGATGAGGATGTTGGCATCGACGGCCATACCGAGCGTGAGCACGAGCGCGGCCACGCCAGGCAGCGTGATGGTGGCACCGAAGTAGGCCAAGGCGCCAAGGATCATCACCAGGTTGAGGATCATGCCCAAGATGGCGATGAAGCCGCCCCAGACGTAGAACCCGACCATGAAGAAGACGACGAGCCCGACGGCGACGAGGGAGGCCACCACGGACTTGCCTTGGGCGTCCTTCGCGAGCGAAGGGCCGACGGAGGTCACGTCCTGCGTGATGAGCGGGAACTCGAGGGGATTGTTGAGCACGTTAGCGAGCTCGATGGCCTCTTCGCGGGAGAACGAACCGGTAATGGTCGCGCCGGTGCTACGGATGGCTTCGCGCACGGTCGGAGCAGACTGGAGCTTGCCGTCGAGGACGATGGCGAGCTGGCCGACGGAGCGAGAGTTGCCTTCGGCGATCTTGGCGGTGAGATCCCCGAACTTCTTGGAGCCCTCGTCGGTGAACTTCATGTCCACGTAGAAGGAGATGCCGTCGTCGGAGCGGCCGGAGGCGGACTTGATGATCTTACCGGTGGCGTCGGCGGACTTGCGGACGTAGTAACGGTTGATGGTGATCTCGCCGGTGCGGCTATCGACGTCGCGGAGCGTGAGCACCTCGTAGGTCGAGATCGCGGAAGCGGCGCCGAGCATCGGGTCCACGGGCATCGAACGAAGCGAACGCTCTCGGTCGGTCTCAGCGGGACGTTCGGTGCGGTGCACCTGACGGAACTCGAGCTTCGCGGGCTTCTTCAGCGCGTCGATGACATCGGGGTTATTAGCGGCGTCTTCACCCGGGAGTTGGACCTCGAGCGAGAGAGTGCCTACGGGGCGGATCACCGGCTCGGCGACGCCGAACTGATTGACGCGCTGTTCCATGACCTGGATGGCCTGATTGACCATGTCAGCGGGGGAAACGTTGGACTTATCGCCCACGCCCTTCTCGCCGGACTCGGCACCGGTCGGGTCGACCTTCAGCGTGAAGGACACCCCACCCTGCAGGTCGAGGCCGAGCTTGAGGCGGCCTTGGGAGGAAACCAGAAGCTGCTTCAGGACGATGCCGTTGCGCTTGGTCTGATCGGGCTCGCGGACGATCTGGTCTTCGGTGAAGAAGAACGGACGGAAGTCGACGGGGGCGGCACGACCGCGGCCTTCGCCGATGTCACGGAGCGCCTGGAAGTAGGAGACCGACTTCTTGTCGGCCGCGACGGCGGCGTCCTTGTTGTACTTCACACGCTCGAGGGCCTCGGCGTGGAGCTTATCGAATTCGGGCTTCTGCGCGATGACCTGCGTGGGCACGAATTGGTCGAGAGGGATTGGAGCGATCGGGTGGAACTCGAACCAGGCGACAGCCAGGGCGACGAGCGAAACCGCGATCTTCCAGAACCAGGTCCTGGATGTCATTGTGTCAGGGTCGGATGAGGGGTGAACGACCTCAGGCCTTGACGATGGCGTCAGCGTCCTTGGCCATGATGGCGGACTTGTGGACCACTAGACGGCCGGAATCGAGCTCAAGGGTGATACGGTCTTCCTTGATGGAGACCACGCGGCCGTAGATGCCACCGGCAGCCAAGACCTTATCGCCCACGGCGAGGTCAGACTGGAGCTTTTCGAGCTCCTTCTGGCGCTTACGCTGGGGGGCGAAGAGCAGGAAGTACATGCCCACGAAAAGCAGGGCGTACATCGCCAGGATGGTCCAGCCACCGCCTTGCTGATCGGCACCGGCGGGAGCCGTGGTCTGAGCCTGCGCAAGCCCTTGATTGATAACAGTTTGGATGATATTCATTGTTCTTATTGTTTGGAAAGCGGGGAAAGGGAAAGTCTGGAGATGCGATTTAAGGGTAAAAAAGCAAGCCCCGGCGCATCCCGATTGGCTTTGATTACCCCCTAGGACCTGCCAGTGTGAATAACTCTCCATGAGCCAGCCCGCCCAGGAGCCTATCAAAGGCTCCGCCCCCGTCAAACCCCTCACCATGGCGGCCACCATCGCCGCACTGGGGGTGGTCTTCGGAGACATCGGGACCAGCCCGCTCTACGCGTTCAAGGAGTGTCTGCGGGTCAAGGACGGCGATTCTAACATCTTGGGCACATCGCAAGTCATCCCGATCCTATCCCTGATCATCTGGTCGCTTATCTTCGTGGTGATGGTCAAATATGTACTCCTGGTCATGGAAGCCAACGAGGACGGCGAAGGCGGCATCATGACCCTGGTCTCCCTCGCATCCGCCAAGGACAAGGAGAAGACCAAGCGGAAGCACCGGAGCTTTCTCGTCCTCCTCGGCGTCTTCGGGGCCGCCCTGCTCTACGGGGACGGCGTCATCACCCCGGCCATCTCGGTCGTCTCCGCGCTGGAAGGCGTCAAGGAAGCCAACGAACGCCTGCACGGCCCCCTCTCCGCCGGCTTCCTTAAGTACTTCATCCCCACCGCCGCCGTCCTGATTCTCGTCGGTATCTTCTGGCTCCAGAAGATCGGCACCGGCCGCGTCGGCATGTATTTCGGCCCGATCACCATGGTCTGGTTCATCGTGATCGGTGGGCTCGGCATCCTCTCGCTGGTGCTCAACCATGAGGTCTTGGGGCAAATCATGTGGGCCTTCAACCCGCTCGAAGGGCTGGGGCTACTTATCACCCACCCCGGCCTAGGCATCCTGATCCTCGGTGCGGTCTTCCTCTCGGTGACGGGAGCCGAAGCGCTCTACGCGGACATGGGCCACTTCGGCCAGAAGCCGATCCGCGCGGCGTGGTGTTTCATCGTCTTCCCCGCCCTCATCCTGAACTACCTCGGACAGGGTGCCTGGGCTCTCGCCCACCCGGCTGAACTTCTGGTGCCGGGCTTCAACCCCTTCTTCAACATGGCGCCAGGCTGGGCCCAGATCCCGCTCGTCATCATCGCGACGCTCGCCGCCATCATCGCCTCACAGGCCCTCATCGCGGGCGCGTTCTCGATCACCATGCAGGCGATCCAGCTGAACTACCTGCCCCGCATGCGCATCGAGCGCACTTCCGACCAAGAATCAGGCCAGGTCTACGTACCCATCATCAACTGGCTGCTGATGACCGGCTCGATCTACCTGGTCCTGCATTACGAGACCTCCGAGAACCTAGCCAGCGCCTACGGAATCGCAGTGAGCCTCACGATGCTGGTGACGACGATCCTCTTCGGACAGTACCTCCGCCACAAGTTGAACATCCCTTCCGCCGGCGCCTATGCGCTGCTCACGCCCTTCATCTTGCTGGAAGTGCTCTTCGTCCTCGGCAATTCGCATAAGATTCTACCCAACGGCTGGATGCCGCTGCTCATCGGCATCATCGTCTACTACCTGATGGCCGTCTGGAACAAAGGGCGCATCGCGATGAAGCAGAAGCTGAGCGAAGGCGAGGCGACCGGCGACTTCGAGAACTTCCTGGACAGCGTCGAAGACCGCTTCGTCGCCGGCAAGTTCGCGCGCGTAAAAGGCACGGCGATCTATCTCGCCGGTTCCACCAAGGCCGTACCGATGGCCTTAGCGCACAACCTCAAGCATAACCGGGCCCTCCACGACCATATCATCGTCATCACGCTGAAGGTCGACGAGGACCGCGCCATCGTACCGATGTCGGATCGCGTGAGCTTCAACACCCGCGGACCGAAGTTCTGCAAGATCGATAGTCATGAGGAATTCCCGTCCGTCCTCAGCGTCACGGGTACGTTCGGCTTCCGCGAGAAGCAGGACGTCTTCCCGGTGCTGGATGCGGCCTACCAGGAAATGGGCATCACCCCCAACCCCCTCGAAGTGACCTACTTCCTCAGCCGCGAGACGATCGTGCGCGCGACGACGGGCTTCTCGCTCAACGCCGTCCAGGAAAAGCTCTTCGAAGTGCTCAACCGTAATTCCCTTTCGGCGACGGCCTACTTCAACCTGCCGCCCGGCCGCGTGGTCGAACTGGGCATGCAGGTCGAGCTCTGAGGCCTCCGCTCAGCGGGGTGACTCGACCTTGAAGACGAACACCTGCTTGCACGGGTGGTTCTCTTCATCGCCCATCTCGCGCGGCGTCGTGATGACGCAGACGGCGCCGAGCTGTTCCCAGGGCAGAAGGTCCGACCAGCCGAGGAGCATGATCTTCGAGCCGGGCACCGGGCGCAGCACGCGCGAACGCACCTGCGCGCCGGGCCAGCCGTAGGAAATGAGATAAGTCGAGCGGCCGTCGGCGGAGCGCGTGAAGCGGAAGGAGCCTTCGACGGGCGTCGCGCCTGGGCGCACCCCCACGACGGACTCGCCGTTCACGTCGAGCCACTCCTCGACATAGATAAACTGCTTGATGGTCTCCTCGTCGACGGGATTGACATTATGATACTGGTCCGAGGCGGAATGGCCGGCGACGGCGTCTTCGATAAGGTGCACTAAGGCCTCCTCAGGGGAGCGCGGGGACGACGAGCCGCAACCGGCGAGGCTGAGGGCGAGGCAAAAGGCTGCGAGGAGTCGGGCAGCCATGACGTCGGGCTTACTTGGCGGCCTTGCTCTTGGCGATCAAGTCATAGAACCGATCGAAGAGCACATCCGCATCATTCGGGCCAGGGCCGGCTTCCGGGTGATACTGTACGGAGAAGACCGGCTTATCCTTGAGACGCAGGCCGGAGACGGTGTCATCGTTCATGTTCACCTCCGTGACGATGGCGCCGCAGCGCTCCAGGTCTTCGCGCTTCGAAGCGAAGCCGTGATTCTGGGCGGTGATGGCCACGCGGTCTTCTTCGGTGTTCTTGACGGGCTGATTGCCGCCGCGATGACCGAACTTCAGCTTGTACGTCGAAGCACCGATGGCGTGCGTGATGATCTGGTGACCAAGGCAAATGCCGAAGACCGGGTAAGTCTTGATGAGGTCGGCCACGGCTTCATGGGCGTACTTCAGGGCGGCGGGATCGCCGGGACCGTTGGAAAGGAAGACGCCATCCGGATCGAAGGCACGTATCTCGGCAGCGGGCGTGCGGGCCGGGAAGACATGGACGTCGAAGCCGGAGGCGACGAGGCGACGGAAGATCGAGGTCTTGGCACCGAAGTCGTAGGCGGCGATGCGGTACTTCCTGGCGCGGGCCTTGGGCTTGTTGAGGTGCGTGCCGGGGACGGTGAAGGCCTCGCAGTCGCCAGCGGTGGCGTTGTAATGGTAAGGTGCCTTGCAGGTGACGTCCTTGACGAAGTCGGCGCCGACGGTGCCGGTCCAGGCACGGGCGCGCTTGAGGGCTTCTTCGTCGGTGATGCCTTCGGTGGAGAGGCAGGCCTTCATGACGCCGGCGGAGCGCAGCTTCTTCGTGAGCGAACGAGTGTCGACGCCGTCGATGCCAGGGATGCCGTACTTCGCGAGCCAGGTGCTCAGGTCGGTCGTGGCGCGCCAGTTGGAGACGATGGGCGAAAGGTCGCGGACGACGAAACCGGCGACGTGCGGACGGGCGGATTCGAAGTCGTCTTCATTAACGCCGTAGTTGCCGATCTGCGGGGTCGTCATGGTGACGATCTGGCCGAAGTAGGAAGGGTCGGTGAGGATTTCCTGGTAGCCGGTCATGCTCGTGTTGAACACGACTTCGCCGCAGAGGGTGGCCGAGGCTCCGAACGCCCTGCCCCGAAGAATGGTTCCATCTTCAAGAGCGAGCACGGCAGGTCGGTTCATGAGGTCGTTTTGAATGAGGGTTCCGTCCCCGAGTGAAGCAAAAAAAGTTACCTTTCGAAGATAGTCCGAAACCCGAGCTCCGACATGAGTCCGACGCAGGGCGCCGACCTGCTCAGAAACCCTTGGCGACGTCGCCGCCCAGAGGCGCCGGCGGACGGGCTCGAGCATCCAGACTGTCGGCCGAATAGGGCTTATGGACCTGCCAGCCTGCCCGGTAAGGGGCCCCACCCTGCTTCACCTGCTCGGTAATCGTCCGCAATACGGCCGAATCGGCCCGGCGCGACCATTCCGGGTGCAGCCAGACGTTAGGACTAAGCCACTTGCCGCCTACGGCGTCGGTCCAGCGGGTAATGCTATCCGGAGCCTCGACGATGAGTTTGACCTCGTCCGCCCGGGCTAAGGCGTCGGCCAGAGGGGGCTTGGCCCACTTGGGGCTGACGGTCACCCAGGCGAAGCCTGCGGCGATCGGGTAGGCCCCGCAGGTCTCGAGGTGGACCTTGAGTCCGACCGAGGCCATGGCGGCCAGCAGAGCGGTCAAATCGTGGATGCAGGGTTCGCCTCCGGTCAGGACGACGAATTCCGGGCGGGCGGCGGCGGCCTCATCGGCCAACTCGCCAGCCGAAGCCTTGCGGACCTTCTTCGGGACGAACTGGGGATGCCAGGTGGACGCGGAGTCGCACCAGGCGCACTTCACCGGGCAGCCTTGGAGCCGGATGAAGAAGGCTTTGCGACCGAGATGAACGCCTTCCCCCTGCCAACTGAGGAACGTCTCATTGACGGGGTACAGCTCAGCCATGGTCAGGCCTTCGGCTGGTAGCTCGCCTTGTTCTTGGTGTCCTCGTGCAGGACGATCTGCCGGACCCAGGCACGACCGCCGGTCTCCTTGCGGACCATCGGATCAAAAGTCTCGAAGAGGAACTTCGCGATACCTTCGGTAGAGACGGAGTCGATGACGAGCGGACGGAAAAGCTTGGGGTAATCCTGGAGGAGTTTCTCGCGGATCGGGTCTTCCTTGGCGAAGAGACACGCATGATCGAGGTGGTCCGCGATCCAGGTCTTCAGGAAACCGAGGCCGCCGAAATCCACGACGAAACCGCGCTCGTCGAGTTTCTCGCAGCCAAACTCAATCTCAATGCCCCAGTTATGGCCGTGCAGAAACGAACAATGCCCGTCGTGCCGGTGCTGCCGGTGGGCGAACGGGATATCGCGATAGGTCTTGCTGCAGGTGAACATGGGACAGCCAGCACATAGAGGGGCCGACGCCCCGGTCGCAAGGAAGATGCGGGGCCCGACCTGAGCAAAACGGGCAAAAAAGAGGCCTGCCGCATGCTCATACGGCAGGCCTCGCAAGGCGACGAAGCGGGGTCGCTTAGAACGAGTGCGTCAGGCCAAAGGACCAGACATCGGTCGAGTGCACGACGTTCACCTCCGTGCCGTTAGGCTTGTCCGTCAGGTTATTGTTCTTCAGCGAACGGCTGTAGTAAACATACGCGCTGGTATTGGCCGCCAGCTTGTAGGTCAGACCCGCCGCAAGGTGCGTCGAGAACGCGGCGGTCTCGAGATCCTCGGCGTAGGCGGTGTAGCCGGCCGCAGCCATGGTGTTCTTATCGCGAAACTGGCGGAGTGCGGTCGCCTGCAGGGAGAACGCCAGCGGTGAGGCCAGCTCATAGCGAACACCCGTGGTTGCTGTCAGGGTTGTGCCAGGACGGAAGTTCGCGTCGGAGACGACAGCGCCCTGAGCGCCCAGCTGCCAAAAGCACTGCGGGCGATCACCGTCCGCCGCATAGTCGCGGCGCAAACCGAGGATGAGATCCGTCGATCCAGTTCCGGGCTGCAGGTAGCGACGCGAAACGTTCAACGTCATGTCCTCCGTACCCGTCGGTAGTTTAACTCCAGCGATCACGGTGAAGTCCGACCAGGCAAAGCGCGTCGTCACCGAGATATCGCCCAAACCAACCAGCTCTTGTCGGGTATTGACCGGATTGGGAATGGGCAAAGTCGGCGCGATATTCGAACGCACGATCCGGTTAATACGCGGCACGGCGATGGACCAGGTCTGGCCGGCGAGCTGGGTCTCGATTGTTCCCGTGAGAATCCGATGGTAGGCGAGGAAGTGTGCGTGCGCCCCGCTATTGCGTTCGTCTTGGTCAATGGTGTCGTAACGGAAATCGACCGAATAAGCCCCCGGACGGAGAGGCGAACGGTCGGCGAGGTTGTCGACGCAGACCTTCACGCAGCCGCAGGGGCAGGCCGAAACTTGGGTGTACGCACCGAGAGCGAGGAGGGAGAGCAGGGCGAGCCGCGCGGGGCGCTCGGAGAAAAAGGGATTCTTCATGATGGGTGTTTTATTGGTGTCTAGACGCAGGTGTGGCGGTCCGCGCAATCGACGATGCGCACCGGATGGGTGCGACTTAGGAATAAAATCGGGTGCCACGCGCGAGCCGACTGACCGCAGCCCGCAACGGTGATCAGCCGCGTACTCGCGGCGGCGGCACGGGCACCTCGGCCACGCGTGACACGCTCACTTCATCCGCTGGGCGCATGTAATCACGCCCCGAAAAGAATTTTGCCGCTAAGAGGCGGATTTCACCCGAAGCAGGATCAGCCTTGGCCTTCACCTTGGCGTTATCGTCCTTGGCTAACGGGGCCTGCTCCGAGTTCTTGCGCCCGTCTTGGGCGACCTTACATAACGCACAGGGTGCATCCACGAGGGTCTTCGATACGGCGGCCGAAGCGGTCAGTTGAGAGGCGTTATCGACCGACATCTTGGTCCAAGCCACGACCTGCAAGAGGTCCCACGACAGACCCGACGCGGTGAGCCACGCCACGAGGGCGAGCCAGGCGAAGGGTTGACGGAAGCGACGCACGAGGAACTTACGTGCAGGATGACCCGGACCCTCAACCCAATTCCCGGACCTCGGACCGGGTCTTACGTCCGCTTATCGAGAGAATAAGCCTACCCGACGTACGGAGTCGGATCCTGCACGCTAGCGCGCAGAAAGGCTTCCTTACGCTCCACGCAGGTACCGCACTTGCCGCAATGCTTGTCGCCACCGACGTAACAGGACCAGGTCAAAGCAAAGGGAACGCCGAGTTCGACGCCGCGCTTCACAATCGCGGTCTTATCCATGCCCACGAACGGGCGCTCGAGCGAAACTTCATGCCAGTCTGCGAGACGGATGGCTTTGTCCAAGGCCTCGGCGAAGGCCGGACGGCAATCAGGATAGATGGCATGGTCGCCGCCGTGGGCACCATAGGCGACCGACGTGGCCTTGAGCGACATCGCCCAAGCCGCAGCGGTCGCAATCAGGAGCATGTTCCGGTTAGGCACGACGGTAGCCTTCATGCTGGCCTCCTCGTAATGACCTTCGGGGACGTCGATCTGGGCATCCGTCAGCGCGTTGGCTCCAAAGAGCGGCGTCAGCCCACGAAGGTCCGCGATGCGATGCGGGACCTTGTAATGGGCGCAGATCTCGGCGGCGGCGACGAGTTCACGGCGGTGGCGCTGTCCGTAGTCGATGGAGAGCGCATGCACTTCCCTGCCCTCGGCCAACAAGTGAGCCAGGAGGACGGTGGAATCCATTCCGCCGGAGTGAATGATGACGGTGCGCTGCATCAGCGGGGAAGTTGGACGCGGACGGAGCCGAGGGCGAGTCCGTTAATCGCGGACCCGCAGCTTGGCGCCCAGCTTGTCGAGGTGCGAGACCGCCACGGCCTCGCCGACGCGCATGGCAGCGGACTCTTTACGATTACCGTCGCGCAGGCCGGAAAGGTGGAGCCAACCGTGAGCGACGTAGAGTCGCAGCTCGGTGGCCAGCGTGACGCCATGCTCCTTGGCGGCCCGGCGGGCTTGGTCGATGTTCACGCAGATCTCACCGGCGAACGCTTCGCCAGGGTGCTCTTCGCCGACGAACGTGATCACGTCGGTCACGGTCGGGTCGCCGAGGAATTCGTCATGAAGCTTGGCCGTCTCCTTGTCGCCAAGGAAGGCGATCGACAGCGACCCTTCGGGGCAGTGGTAGCCTTTCAGTTTGTCGAGCGCATGGACGACACGCTGGACGGAGACCGCGGAGACCTTGGTCTTCGCGTGGCGGACGGAGATGTCGACGACGCGGCTCATGCGGCGGCAAAGACGGGCTTGAGCCGCGTCCAGAGCTCGGACAGCGCCTGCGGCAGGACGCGCGTATCGCCGATGACGGGCATGAAGTTGTGGTCGCCATCCCAACGCGGAACGACGTGGAAGTGGAGGTGCGTCGGGATGCCCGCGCCCGCAGCCTTACCGAGATTCAGACCCATATTGAATCCGGCCGGAGTCATCACCTTCTGCAGCACCGCCTGACAACGTACCAGCAGGTCCATCATCTCGGTACGTTCGGCCGCGGTGAGGTCGGCGAGCTCGCCGACCTCGCGATTGGGGAGCACCATCAGGTGGCCGGGGTTATAAGGCGAGTTGTTGAGGATGACGAAGCAATGGGCACCGCGATGCAGAATCAGGTTCGCTTCGTCGTCGTTCGCCGCGAGCAACGCCGCGAACGGACTGCCGGCACCTGGCTCCTTGCGGGTGCGGATATACTGGATGCGCCAGTGCGGGTGAAGCTGTTCGGACATCGAGATCAGGAGGCGTAGCCCTTGGGTCGGGCGAGGTGCCAATTGCATGCCGTCAGGACGATGCTGTCGAGCGTGTCGTAGCGCGGCACCCAGCCGAGTTCGCGGCGAACCTTGGAGGCATCGGCGTAAAGCGCGGGCGGATCGCCTTCGCGACGAGGGACGAACGCATGCGGGACGGGACGACCGAGGACGCGGCCGACGCTGGCGATGACGTCTTTGACCGAATACGGCGTGCCCGTACCGAGATTATAGAACAGGGCCTGCCCAGGCTGGCTTAGCTTGGGCAGAACATCGAGATGAGCCCGGGAAAGGTCGTCGACGTGGACGTAGTCGCGCAGGCAGGTACCATCCGGGGTAGGGTAATCCGTGCCAAAGACCTGGAGCGGCGGGCGGCGGCCGAGCGCGGCGGCGATCGCGAGCGGGATCAGGTGGGTTTCGGGCGAATGGTCCTCGCCGATAGCGGCATCCGCCGAAGCCCCGGCGGCGTTGAAGTAACGGAAAGCGGCGAAGCTCAGGCCATGCGAGGACGCGAGCTCCCGCAGACGCAGCTCGACCGCGAGTTTCGTGGCGCCGTAAGGATTGATCGGGTTCTGCGCCAGGTCCTCCGTCATCGGCATCTTCTCCGGAATACCGTAGGTCGCGCAGGTGCTCGAGAAGACGAGTTTCTTGACACCCTCAGCGCGCATCGCCTGCAACAGACCTTCGGTCCGCACGACATTGTTCTCGTGATAGCGGGCGGGCTGTTGGACGGATTCACCGACATTCGTGAACGCCGCGAAATCGATGACCACTTCGGCGGCGGACTCGCGCAGGCCGGCGCGGACCGCGGTCTGGTCGCCCATGTCTGAGCGGAACAGCTTCACACCTGCCGGTACGGACTCCGCGTGGCCATAGGACAGGTCATCCAACACGGCTACCTTGTGCCCGGCGGCCAGCGCCTGCCGGACGCAATGGCTGCCGATGTAGCCGGCACCGCCCACCACGAGCACGTTCATGACTGGCAGATAACCCCCACCAGACAGCCTAGGCAAGCGGGATAGGGTCGTTGGACGCTCCAAAACCTTGCCAGCGCCGTCCCGAACCTCCTATCTGCACGCATTCATGGACACTTCGGAAACAAAACCCGGCAGCTACGACTTCCCCGCCTTCGAACAGAAGTGGCAGGCCGCCTGGAAAGCTGGCGCCACGTTCCGCACCGAGCCGATCTCCTGCGGTAAGCCGAAGTACTATGTACTGGACATGTTCCCCTACCCCTCTGGCGCCGGCCTGCACATCGGCCACCCCGAGGGCTACACCGCTTCGGACATCCTTGCCCGCTACAAGAAGGCCAACGGCTTCAACGTCCTCCACCCGATGGGCTGGGACGCCTTCGGCCTCCCCGCCGAGCAGCATGCGATCGCCACGGGCGAACACCCGGCCGTCCAGACCAAGCGCAACATCGACAACTTCCGCCGCCAGCTGCAGATGCTCGGCTTCGCCATCGACTGGGACCGCGAGCTCTCGACGACCGACGAGAACTACTTCCGCTGGACGCAGTGGATCTTCCTCAAGCTCTTCCGCCACGGCCTCGCCTACGTCTCCGAGAAGCCCGTCTGGTTCTGCCCGGCCCTCGGCACCGTCCTCGCCAACGAGGAAGTCCTCAACACGCCCGAAGGTCCGCGCTCCGACCGCGGCAGCCACCCGGTCGAACGCCGCCCGATCCGCCAGTGGGTCCTACGCATCACCGCCTACGCCGACAAGCTCATCGAAGGCCTCGACCACGTCGATTGGCCCGATTCCACCAAGCGCCTCCAGAAGAATTGGATCGGCAAGTCCGAGGGCGCCGAAGTCACCTTCAAACTCGACGGCCATGCCGACACGCTGACCGTCTTCACGACGCGTCCGGACACCCTTTACGGCGCGACCTACATGGTCATCGCACCCGAGCACCCGCTCATCGGCAAGCTCACCACCGCCGCCCAGAAGAACGCCGTCGAAAGCTATGTCGCCGCGGTCCGCAATAAGACCGACCTCGAGCGCACCGACCTCGCGGCCAAGAAGAAGACCGGCGTGTTCACCGGCTCCTATGCCATCAACCCCGTCAACGGCGCCAAGATCCCGGTCTGGACCGCTGACTACGTGCTCATCACCTACGGCACCGGCGCGATCATGGCCGTGCCGGCGCACGATGAGCGCGACTGGGAATTCGCCAAGGAATTCAAGCTCCCCATCATCCAGGTCGTCGGCTCCAAGGAAGCGATCGACGTCAACGAGAAGCCTTGGACCGAAGACGGCCCGATGGTGAACTCGGGTCCCTTCGATGGCCTCTCCGCCACTGAGACCAAGAAGAAGATTACCGCTGAACTCGAAGCCAAGGGCCAGGGTAAGCTCGCCGTGAACTTCAAGCTGCGCGACTGGCTCTTCTCGCGTCAGCGCTACTGGGGCGAACCCTTCCCGCTCCTGTGGGTCTCCCGCGAAGACTACGCCAAGATTCCGGCCGACTCCGAAGTACGCGAGTTCCTCCCGAAGGAGCCCGTCACCTGCCAGCTCAACGGCGTGGAAGTCTGCGCCGTGCCGCTGACCTCCAAGCAGCTCCCGCTCACCCTGCCGCAGGTCAAATCCTATCAACCCTCCCCGACCGGCGATTCGCCGCTATCGAAGGAACCCGAGTGGACCGAAGTCTGGTACGACGTCGCTTCCGGCGCCACCATCTCGCAGTCCAAGCCGCAGCCCGGCCCGCTCTGGATCAAGGCCTCGCGCGAGACGAACACGATGCCCCAGTGGGCCGGCTCGTGCTGGTATTACCTGCGCTACATCGATCCCAAGAACGCCGAGGCCCTCGCCTCGAAGGCCGACCTGGAATACTGGGGCTGCCCCGATTTCTACATCGGCGGCGCTGAGCATGCCGTGCTCCACCTGCTCTATGCACGCTTCTGGCACCGCTTCCTTTACGAGATCGGCGTCCTGCCGACCGCCGAACCGTTCAAGAAACTCTTCCACCAGGGCCTCATCATGGGCGAGGACGGCGAGAAGATGTCCAAGAGCCGGGGCAACGTCGTGAACCCTGACGCAATCGTCAAGGACCACGGCGCCGACGCGCTCCGCATGTACCTCATGTTCCTCGGACCGCTCGAGGCCTCCAAGCCTTGGAATTCCGACGGTATCATCGGCATCACCCGCTTCCTCCGTCGCCTCTGGCGCTTGGCCGTCGACGAGACCACCGGCAAGGTCTCGACGAAGATCAGCGCCGACGGCGCGGAATCCGAGGAACTCGTCCGCGAACTCCACCGGACCATCCAGAAGGTCGAGAAGGACATCGAGACCCTGCAGTTCAACACCGCCATCTCGCAGATGATGATCCTCATGAACGTCGCCGAGAAGTCCCCCGCTCTGCGTCGTGCGACCGTCGAGGACTTCGTGCGTCTCGCCGGGCCGTTCGCCCCGCACGTGTGCGAGGAAATCTGGCAGCGCCTCGGCCATACGGAAACCATCACCGCCGCCGGCTGGCCGAAGCTCGACGCGTCCAAACTCATCGAGACCACCGTCGAAGTCATCTTCCAGGTCAACGGCAAGGTCCGCGCCACCGCCAAAGTCGCCAAGGACATCTCCAAGGACGCCCTGCTCGCCCTGGCCAAGGCTGACGCCGACGTGATCAAGTTCACCGACGGCAAGCCCGTCCTGAAGGAGATCGTCGTGCCCGGCAAGCTGGTGAACATCGTCGTCGCCGGCTGAGCGCCGCGCACCACGCCAATAAAAAGGGCCCCGTCACGGGGCCCTTTTCTTTTACCACCCTACCGAGGCTTACTTGGCCTCGGCTTCGGCGATGTCTTCCATCTTCACCGGCTCCATGCGCGGCACCAGTATATGGATGATCAGAAGACCGATGAGGTAGGCCGAACCCGCGATGAACCAGAGGATCGCGTAGGAGCCCGTACGATGGAGCACTTCGCCGACCACGAGCGCGAGCAGCATGCCGCCCACCGCGCCAGCCATGCCGCCGATACCGACGACTGAGCCGACGGCCTTGCGGGGGAACATGTCCGAGGCCAGGGTGAAGATGTTGGCCGACCAGCCCTGGTGGGCGGCCGCAGCGAGCGAGACGAGCAAGACCGCGGGCCACATGCCGACATCGTTGACGAAGACGATCGGGATCACGCAGACGGCGCAGATGCCCATCGCGGTCTTGCGGGCGGCGTTGACGGACCAGCCGGCCTTGATCAGTCGGCCGGAAATCCAACCGCCGCCGATGCTGCCGACGTCCGCAATCAGGTAGATGACGACAAGCGGAAGACCGATGTTCTTCAGGTCGACGCCGTGTTGCTTCTGAAGGAAGCCCGGAATCCAGAAAAGATAGAGCCACCAGACCGGGTCGGTCATGAACTTGCCGACCGCGAAGGCCCAGGTCTGACGGAACTTAAAGAGGCTGAGCCAGCTGACCTTGCCCTGTTCGTCAGGCGGGTCGGATTCGATATGGGCGAGTTCGGCCTGAGTGATGGTCGGGTGCTCGCGGGGAGAGTGGTAGGCGATCACCCACCAGATGACCCAGACAAAACCGATGGCGCCGGTGATGATGAAGGCCCACTCCCAGCCCAGGGTCACGGCGATCCAAGGCACGATGAGCGGGGCACCCAGTGCACCGATGTTGGTACCGGAGTTAAAGATGCCCGTTGCGAAGGCACGCTCCTTCTTGGGGAACCATTCGGCGGTGGCCTTGATCGAGGCCGGGAAATTACCCGCCTCGCCGAGGCCGAGGAGGAAACGCATCAACGCAAAGCCTGCAGCTGCGCCCGTAAGGGTGACGAAGGCGAAGCCCGTCTTATCGGAAATCTGCATCCAGGGGAGACTGAAGGACGGGAGAAGGTGGGCGAAACCGTGCCCCATCGCAGCCAGGCTCCAGAGGCCCACAAAGATGATAAAGCCCTTCTTGATGCCGATGCGGTCGATGATGCGACCTGAGAGGACCATGCCGATGGCGTAGGCGAGCTGGAAGCTGAAGACGATGGCCGCATAGGTACGCTCATCCCAGCCGAATTCCTTTTCCAAGGTGCCCTTGAGCAAGCCAATGACCTGACGGTCGATGTAGTTGATCGTGGCGGCGAAGAACAGCAGCGCACAGATAATCCAGCGCTTGTTACCGATTTTTCCTAAGGCTTCGGTCATAAGGGGGTGTCGGCCAACACAAACGCCGATTTTCGGTTAAGTCCACCCCAGAAGTCCTGTTGACGGAACCCCGCCGTAAAGACACTAATTAACGAGAATATTCCCATGACGAAGCCTCGCATCCTCCTCACGACGACCTCCTTCCAAGACACCCCCGGCGAGCACCATAAGTTGCTGGCTGAAACGGGCTGGGAAGTCGTCACCGCCCGCGGTCCGCTCAACGAAGCGGACACGCTCGCGCTGATGGGCGAGTTCGACGGCTACATCTGCGGCGACGACCTGATCACCGCCGCGGTCATCGAGAAAGCCCTCCCCCGCCTCAAGGTCGTGTCGAAGTACGGCATCGGCGTCGACAAGATCGACGTCAAGACCCTGACGGCCAAGGGCATCCCCCTGCTCTTCACCCCTGGCGTCAACCACACCACCGTCGCCGAACACACCTTCCTCCTCCTGCTCGCCATGGAGAAGAACTTCTACTTCCACACGGACTCCACCCGCTCCGGCGGCTGGAAGCGTAAGACGGGCCGCGAGCTGCTCGACAAGACCATCGGGATCATCGGCATGGGCCGTATCGGCAAGGAAGTCGCCATCCGCGCCCGCGCCTTCGGCATGAAGGTCGTCGGCTTCGACCTCTATTGGGACGACAAGTTCGCCGCCCAGTACGACGTGCAACGCGCCGCCACGATGGACGAAGTCTTCGCCGCCGCCGACTACCTCTCCCTGCACACCAACCTGACCCCCGAGACCCGCGACCTGATCCGCGCCGAGAACATCGCCAAGATGAAGAAGGGCGTACTCATCCTGAACTGCGCCCGCGGCGAGATCGTCCACACCGACGACATCGCGGCCGCGCTGAAGTCCGGCCAGGTTGGCGGCTACGGCACCGACGTGCTCGACGAAGAGCCGCCGCGCGCCGACCACCCTCTCACCAAGCTCCCGAACTGCGTCGTCACGCCGCACATCGGCTCCCGCACCGCCGAGAGCGTCCAGCGCCAGGCCGTCGCCGCCGTCACGAACCTCATCCGCGCGATGCATGGCGAAAAGCCGCTTGCGCAGATCAATCCGGAAGTCCCGGTGAAGAAGGTCGTCTAATCTCCCCACCGAAACCTTACCCATGAGCGAAGTCTTTTACGTCGTCCCCCGCGCCGCCCACGAGGCGCTCGTCACCGCCGCCTACGTCAAGCGCGGCTTCGGCGCCAAGGAGTCCGCCCAGGCCGCCCAGATGGCCAGCATGGCCACGCACCACGGCATCCGCACGCACAACGCCCTCAAGGCGCTGCACCTCGACGAACTATTCGGCTCCGGCGCCAAGGTCCCGGGCTGCACGCCCAACGCCACCGTCACGAAGAAGGCCACGCGCTTCGAAGCCGCTGAAGTCTGGGACGCGCACCAGAAGCTCGGTCAGGCCGTCGCCGTCGACGCCATCAACCGCTGCATCGAGCTCGCCGACAAGTACGGTGTGGGCACGGTCTCGGTCGATAACGCCTTCCACTACCTGTGGGGTGGCGGCTACGTCATGGAGGCCGCCAAGCGTGGTTATATCGCTTATACCAATTGCACCGCCACGCTCGCCGAAGTCGTCCCCTTCCAGGGTAAGCATCCGACCCTCGGCACCAACCCGCACTCTTGGGGCTTCCCCACCACCGACGCCGTCGGCTTCCCGATCGTGATCGACTGGGCCACCTCCGTCATCGCCATGGGCCGCGTCCAGGTGCTCAAGCGGGAAGGCAAGATGCTTCCGCCCGACGCCGCCGTGGACAAGGACGGCAAGGTCACCCTCGACCCGAACGAAGCCGTCTCGCTCATCCCCTTCGGCGCCCACAAGGGCTACGGACTTTCGCTCATCAACGAGATCGTCGCGGGCTTCATCGGCGGTTCGCTGCCGACCATCCGCAGCCGCACGCACGTCCCCGGCGAGAAGCAGGCCTGCGCGTTCTTCTTCCAAGTGATCCATCCGGACGCCATCAGCTCCGGCGTCTTCGCCAAGGGCCGTAGCCAGTCCGAGAATGTGAAGGCGGTCCTCGCCGACGTCCTCGGCCACGGTAACGAGAAGTGCATGCTCCCCGGTCAGCTCGAGGCGACCTTCGCCACGCGCAGCGAAAAGACCGGCGGCCTGCTGTTCTCCAAGGCTGAAATCGAAGAGTTCAATAAAGTCGCGGAACACATCGGCCACCAGCCCTTCGACCTCGCGACCTTGCCCACGGCTTAAGCCCCCTCACCTTAAAAATAACCCTCCCCACCACCATGGCTCTCAAGATCAAGTCGGCGAAGGAATGCGCCTTCGACCAAGTCTCCCTCGGTGAAATCATGCTCCGCCTCGACCCGGGCGAAGGCCGCGTGCGCACCACGCGCCAGTTCCAGGTCTGGGAAGGCGGCGGCGAATACAACGTCGCCCGCGGGCTCCGCAAGTGCTTCAACCTACGCACCTCGGTGTGCACGGCGTTCGTCGACAACGAAGTCGGCCGCCTGCTCGAAGACTTCGTGATGCAAGGCGGCGTGAACACCGACTTCATCAAGTGGCGCGAGGACGACGGCATCGGCCGCACGGTCCGTAACGGCCTCAACTTCACCGAGCGTGGCTTCGGCATCCGCGGAGCCGTCGGCGTCCCGGACCGCGGCAACACCGCCGCCTCGCAGATCAAG
>DBCR01000021.1:21138-22520 GCA_002293125.1 Opitutia bacterium UBA953 | reverse complement strand
GCCGGTACGGCCGGCACCCCGGCGGCGACGCGCTGCGCATCGAGTTCGGCGAGCGGCGCCAGCTCACCGGGAACGGCGACGCCGATTGGCGCGAGCACATCCCAGGCAGCGACGCCGTAACGCTGCGTCGCGAAGACCTTGGCTCCGGCGACCGCAGGCGCAGCACCCCAGACGATCCACTTTTGCCAAAGGGCGGATTCGTCGGTCGCGACGACGTCGTCGGCGATGACGTTCGCCGTCACGACCGCGATGAGTTCGGCGGCCGGGAGATGCGGGCAGAGCAGAAGGTGCGAGCCATCGGCTTCCTTCGCGATGACCGTGTGCGCCAGCACCCGACCCTTACGATTGAGCCAAAGGGCGTCGGCCAACGCGACGCCACGCAGATCCGCCGAGCACTGCCCTTGCAGGAAAGCCGCGGCGTCCTCGCCCGTCACCCGGACGACCGCGGTGTCAGCTGGAGCGCGGCGCATCGGCATCAGAGGGTCGCCCAGAGCAAGGCGATGCCGTGCAAGGCGAGGTTCGCGTAGATCGCGGCCATCACGTCATCGAGCACGATACCAAAACCTCCAGGCAGTTTCTCGAGCGCCTTGATGCCGAACGGCTTCGTGATGTCGAAAAGCCGGAAGAGCAGGAAGCCGAGAAGGATGAAGAGCAGCGACGATTTGCCGCCGGTGACGTAAGGATTGAAGAGAAAGACCAGCGGCATCGCGGCGAACTCATCGAGGATGATCTCGGACGGATCCTTCTTCCCGATGAAGGCCGCGGCGACGCCACAGACGAGGATCGCCATCATGACAACAAGCGCATCGAAGATGAATTCGTGCGGTCCGCCTTTGGCGTGCGCGAGGCGCACCACCAGCGCCCACCACAGCAGGCCGGCCGCGGAACCCCAGGTACCCGGCGCCTTGAGGCGGCCGAGCGGACCGAGCGTCGCGATCTGGACGATCATGAAGCGAGGCCCGGCAGATGACGACGATGCCGGATGAGATAGCTGGCGCCGGAGACCACGGTGATCAGCACCGAGAGCCAGAAGAGGGCCATGATGATGACCTCCCAGTTCTGGTGCCATTCAGCGGAAAGGTTCCAATGCGTCTCATAAGCGCGCAGGCCGATGAGGTGGCCGATCGCGATGATCTGCAGGAATGTCTTGAGCTTGCCGAGGCCCTCGGCCTCGAGCACCTGACCCGAAGCGGCGGCGACGAGGCGCAGGCCGGTGATCAGGAATTCGCGGATGAGGATGAGCATCACGCCGAAGGACGTATAGAGCACCGTGGCGGCATCGGGGGCGATGTGCACCCCCGCGTCGTTGACGCGGATGACGGGCAGGCAGTCGATGGCGGCGAGGCCGACGAGCAGTCCGAGGATGAAGATCTTGTCGACCA
>DBCR01000021.1:6360-20926 GCA_002293125.1 Opitutia bacterium UBA953 | reverse complement strand
GTCAGGAGATTGGGGAGATGCCTAAGAAAACGCATGTGGGCTTGCCGAAAGGATGTTCCCGCCCGAGAGTACGCCGCAACAGGAAAACGATGTCCCGCCCCCCACGCATCGCCGTCTACCCCGGCACCTTCGACCCGATCACGCTGGGGCACCTGGACGTCCTCCGTCGCGCTTCGCGCCTCTTCGATAAAGTCATCGTCGCCGTGGCCCCCAGCGACAGCAAGAACCCCTGGTTCGATGTCGAGGAGCGCCTCAGCATGGCCCGCCAAGCCTGCAAGGGCATCCGTAACGTCAAGGTCCTCGAACTCGACGGCCTGACAGTTGAATTCGCCAACAAACACAAGGCGGCCGCCATCATCCGTGGCCTCCGTAAATTCAGTGATTTCGAGTTCGAGTTCGACCTGGCCCACGCCAACCGCCTGATGGCCCCGGAGATCGAAACGGTCATCCTCATGCCCAGCCAGGACCAGTTCGTGACCTCCTCCAGTTTTGTGAAGGACATCGCCCGCCATAAGCTCTCGCAGGCCGCGGCCTTCGTCCCCCGGTGCGTCCTGCCCCTTCTACGCAAAAGGTTGGCCGAAAAGGCCTGAAAAGGCCTGCCTTCCGCTGTTGACCGTGGGGGGTAGTTCTATTTGCTCGGCCATTCCCCCCACTGCGTCCGCCGACCCGGGGCCTCCCTCCTATTTATACCTACCATGGACATCAAAATCCAAGAAACGAACCCGACCCGCCGCTCCGTCACCGTGACGGTCCCCGCCGAGGCCGTCGCCGCCGCCGAGAAGGAAGTCCTCAAGGGCTTCTCGCGCGAGGCCGCCCTCCCCGGCTTCCGCCCGGGCAAGGCACCTGAAGCCGTGGTGCGCCTGAAGTACAGCAAGCAGATCGCCGACGAGGTCAGCCAGCGCCTCCTTTCCCAGGGCTACGAACGCATCCAGCAGGAAAAGTCCTTCACGGTCTACACCGTCGCCGACGTCCAGAAGGAAGCCGGCTCCGGCGCCGACGCGGTCTTCCGCTACGAAGTCGACGTCGTCCCCGAGTTCAAGACCCCGGATTGGAAGTCCGTCAAGGTCCCTGCCGAAACCATCACGGTCACCGACGCCGACATCGACGAACACCTGAAGAAGATCCTCGAACAGCGCGCCCGCTACGAGAAGACCGAGGACGCCGCCGCCAAGGGCGACTACGTCCGCATCGGCTACGTCGGCACCGTCGACGGCAAGCCGGTCAGCGAGATCGACGCCGAAGCGAAGTCCTACGGTAGCGCCGAATCCACCTGGGAAGAAGCCGGTGCTGATAGCGCCGCCGTCGCCGTCCCCGCCATCGCCCAGGCCGTGATCGGCCTCAAGGCCGGCGCCACCGCGCAGGCTGAATACGTCTTCCCCGCCACGCATGAGCGCGAAGCCCTCCGCGGCAAGAAAGTCTCCTACGCCATCACGGCCTCCGAAGTCCGCCGCAAAGAACTCCCGAAGGTCGACGAAGCCTTCTGTAAGGCCGTCGGTGTGAAGGATGAAGCCGAACTCCGCGCACAGCTCAGCAAGGGTATCGAAGGCTCGAAGAAGCAGGCCGCCGAGACCGCTCGCCGCGAAAAGGCCGTCGACGCCCTCCTCGCCGGTCAGGACTTCCCCCTCCCGGAATCCGCCATCCTCTCCGTCGCCCAAGGCCTCTTCTATCAGTACGCCGAAATGCGCCTGCGCAGCGGTACGAAGCCCGAAGAACTCGAGACCCAGCGCGACGATATCCTCGCCGAAGCCAAGAAGGCCGCCGCCCTCCGCGTCCGCGCCCAGTTCGTCCTCTCCCGCATCGCCGAAGAGCTGAAGCTCGAAGTGACCCGCGAAGAGCTCGGCGCCGCGATCATGCAGGCCGCCCAGGCCAGCCAGACCCAGCCCGAAAAGCTGGTCAAGGACCGCCAGCGCCTCGCCGAACTCCGCCGCGACGCCCTCCTCAACAAGGCCCTCGACGCCGTCCTCGCGGGCGGCATCGCTGCCTAAGGTTGAGATTTCGCCCGTTCCGGGCACAGTCCCCCTCGTACCACCATGTCCTACATCATCCCTAACGTCGTCGAGCGCGACGCCCGTGGCGAACGAGCCTGGGACATCTACAGCCGCCTGCTGAAGGACCGCATCATCTTCATCGGCTCGCCGATCTACGACGAGGTCGCCAACGCGGTCATCGCGCAGCTGCTCTTCCTCCAGATGGAAGACCCGAAGAAGGACATCTCGATCTACATCAACTCCCCTGGTGGCTCGATCACCGCAGGCATGGCGATCTACGACACGATGAACTTCCTCACGTGCGAGATTAACACCTACTGCATCGGCCAAGCGTCCAGCATGGCCACGGTGCTCCTCGCCGCCGGCACCAAGGGCAAGCGCCACGCGCTCCCGAACTGCCGCGTGATGATCCACCAGCCCAGCGGCGGCGCGACGGGCCAGACTTCCGATATCTCGATCGCGGCGAAGGAAATCCTCCGCTGGCGCGACACGCTCAACCACGTCCTCGCCAAGCACACCAGCAAGCTGCCCGAAGACCTGATGCGCGATTCCGATCGCGACTTCTACATGACGGCCGAGCAGGCGAAGGCCTACGGCCTCGTCGACCACGTCGTGGCGCCTAAGGCGGTCCGCGCCTAAGCGCATGGCCGGGGACCGCGCCGAGAGCTGCTCCTTCTGCGGCAAGCCCGCCGCCCAGGCTGGCAAACTGATCGCTGGCCCCGCCGGCGTCGGCATCTGCGACGCCTGCGTCTCGACCTGCGGCCGTCTCCTCGACCGCGAGAAAACCCGCGACGGCAAACCAGCGGCCTCCGCCGCCGGCGGTCCTGCGATGCAGGAAGCCCCGGCGAAACAGCCGCTCGCCCCGATCAAGCTGATCCCGCCCACGAAACTACGGCTCGAACTCGACGCGCACGTCATCGGCCAGGCTCACGCGAAGAAGGTTCTCTCGGTCGCGGTCTTCAATCACTACAAGCGACTCAACGACCGCCATACGCAGGCCACCGCGGCCCAAGCCGGCGACCTCGCCGACGTGGAACTCGACAAGAGCAACGTGCTGCTGATCGGCCCGACGGGCACGGGCAAGACACTCCTCGCCCGCTCGCTCGCCCGCATGCTCGACGTGCCGTTCGCAATCGCCGACGCCACCACCCTCACGGAAGCCGGCTACGTCGGCGACGACGTGGAAACGGTCATCCTGCGCCTCCTCCAGGCGGCCGACATGGACATCGAACGCGCCCAGCGCGGCATCGTGTTCATCGACGAGATCGATAAGATCGGCCGTAAGTCCGACTCGGCTTCCATCACCCGCGACGTCTCGGGCGAAGGCGTGCAACAGGCGCTCCTCAAGCTCCTCGAGGGCACGGTCTGCAACGTCCCGCCGGCCGGCGGCCGCAAGCACCCGGAGCAGCAGTGCATCCGCGTCGACACGTCCGACATCCTCTTCATCTGCGGCGGCGCCTTCGCCGGCCTCGACCGCATCATCGCCCGCCGTGGCGGCGCGAAGTCCCTGGGCTTCGTCCCCCCACGCAACGACGCCCCTTCCCTCTCGGCCGAACAGATCATCGCCGGCCTCCAGCCCGAGGACCTCTTCTCCTTCGGCATGATTCCGGAATTCGTCGGCCGCCTGCCGGTCATCTCCGTCCTCGAGCCGCTCGACCGCGAAGCCCTCATTCGCATCCTGACCGAACCGCGCAACGCCGCGACGAAGCAGTACCGCAAGCTCTTCGCCCTCTCGGGCATGACGCTTGAGTTCAGCCGCGAAGCCCTCGAGGCCGCCGCCGACAAGGCGCTCGCCCTCGGCACCGGCGCCCGCGGCCTCCGCTCGGTGCTCGAAGGCGTGCTGCTCGAAACGATGTACGCGCTGCCCGAAGCCGCCCCGGGCTCGAAGTTCACGGTGACGGCCGAAGCGATCCGCGGCGAGAAGCCGGTCTCGGTCTCGGCCGCCGCACCGAAGAAGAAGGCTTCCTGATTCCCATGCTCGCCTATCCGGCCATCGATATCCGCGGCGGTCGCTGCGTTCGCCTCAGCCAAGGTCGCGACGACGCGCGTACCGACTACTACAAGGACCCGGTCGAGCCGGCCATCGTCTTCGCCCAAGCCGGCGCGGCGTGGATCCACGTCGTCGACCTCGACGGCGCCTTCGGCGGCGCCCCGCTCAATCTCCCGACGCTCCAGCGCATCGCCGCGCTCGGGCCGAAGATCCAGTTCGGTGGCGGCATGCGCGATCGCGCCACCGCTGAATCCGCCTACGCCGCCGGCGCAAGCCGCGTCGTCATCGGCACGCGCGCCGCGACTGATCCCGCTTTCCTCCGCGAGATGGCCCAGGCCCACGGCCCACGTCTCGCGGTCGGTATCGATGCCAAGGATGGTCTCGTCGCCGTCAAAGGCTGGACGGCCGTCACGGCCCTCAAGGCCACGGAGTTCGCCCAGGAAGCCGGCGAACTCGGCGTCTCGACGGTGATCTACACCGACATCGCGACCGATGGCATGCTCACGGGCCCGAATTGGAAATCCCTCGAGGCAGTCCTCAAGGTCTGCCCCTGCGGTGTCATCGCCTCTGGCGGCGTGTCCGGCACGGAAGACGTCGTGCGCCTCGCCGAGATGGCCAAGGCCTACCCGAACCTCGTCGGCGCCATCGTCGGCAAGGCGCTCTATGAAGGCCGTTGCGACGTGGCGGGCCTGCTCAAGGCGACCGGCGAACGCTGAGTTCGGGAGCGGCGCACGCCCTTCCGATGCTTGCCAAGGCGGAGCCCCCGACCAACATTTGTCTTTCATGGCCCTGCTTCGCCCATTCTCCGCGCTGTTCGCGACGCTCCTGCTCGCGGGACCGCTCGTGTTGTCCGCCGCCGACAAAGCGCTGACGGTCGAGGTCGTCGTCGCCAAGGCCCGCGCGGCGCTCACCTCCGACGTCGCCACGCTGGATAAGGTGAAAGCTTTGCGCATGGAATTCGCGGCCTTCGACGACCAGGGCAAGGAGCTGAATACGACGACCCTCACGCTGGCCGCACCGGGCTACCGCCTGCAGATGACCACCGACCGCGACCGTGGCCTCGAGGCCGCGGTCTGCGCCGGCCGCCTCGACGGCTGGACCACGAACCGCGCCGACGCGCTCGCCCGCCGATCCGTCCGCTCAGTCCCCTACGAAGAATTCAAGAAGCTCCAGGACATGTCCCGCGATGACCTCGCCTTCTTCGCCCTCCCCGCCGCCGGCCTCGGCACGGCGACCTACAAAGGCCCTTCCGAGATCGACGGCGTTAAGACCCATGCGGTCGAATACGCCTACGCGAGCGGCTTCCGCATCACGCGCCACTTCGACGCCGATTCCTTCGTGCTCGTGGCCTCCGATCAACCGACCCCGAAGGGTGAACTCCAGCGCCAGAAGGTCGCCGCGCTGTCCAAGGTCGACGGTATCGCCTTCCCCTCCAAGGAGACGATCTTCGTCGACGGCAAGAAGTCCGGCGATGTCACCTACGACCAGATCCAGGTCAACCCGGAGCTGCCCGCCGGCCTCTTCGATTTCCCCACTTTCTGAGCCCATGACCCTCCTCCGCAGCAGCGACAAGGATTTCCGCAGACAGCTCCGCGCCTTCGTGGGCTCGGGCGAAGCCGCGCCCGACGTGCGCGCGACCGTCGCCTCGATCATCGCCGACGTGAAGGCCCGCGGCGACATCGCGGTCCTGGATTACACGGCGAAGTTCGACCACGCGAAGCTCACGGTCCGCCAGATCCGCGTGCCGCTCAAGGAACTCGAGAAGGCCGCCGCCCAGTTCGACCCGGCGAAGAAGAAAGCTTTCGACGAAGCCGCGAAATGCGTCACGGCCTTCCACGCCCGCACGCTGCCCAAAGGCTGGACGGCGAAGAACCCCCACGGCGCGACGGTCGGCGAACGCCACCACGCGATCCAGCGCTGCGGACTCTATATTCCTGGCGGTCAGGTCCCCCTCGTCTCCACGGTGCTGATGACCGCGCTGCCCGCCAAGGTCGCCGGCGTCCCGGAACTCTGCGCCTGCACGCCTCCCGGACCGGACGGAAAGATCAATCCCGACATCCTTGCCGCGCTCTACCTCTGCGGCGTCCGCGAAGTGTACGCCATCGGCGGCGTCCAAGCCGTCGCCGCGATGGCCCTCGGCACGAGCACGGTCACGCCGGTCGACAAGATCTTCGGCCCGGGCAACGCCTTCGTCACCGAAGCGAAACGCCAGGTCTTCGGCCTCGTGGGCGTCGACCTCCTCCCCGGCCCGAGCGAAGTGATGATCATCGCCGACCGCACCGCCAAGCCGGAGTGGGTCGCGGCCGACCTTTGCGCGCAGGCCGAACACGGCAGCGGCAAGGAGAAGCTCTATCTGGTGACGGAGACCGAAGCCTTCGCCGACAAGTGCCTCGCCGCCGCGCGCACGCAGTCCAACTCACTCACCCACGGCGAGAAGATCAAGAAAGCGCTCGCCGCCAAGGTCTGCGTCATCCTCGTATCGAAAATCGAGGACGCCGCCGAAGCCGCCAATCTCGTCGCCCCGGAACACCTCGAACTGATGGTCGCGAAGGGTAAGCTCAAGAAGCTCTCCGCGGAAATCACCACCGCCGGCGCGATCCTCATCGGCAACCACACGCCCACGGTGCTGGGCGACTTCACCGCCGGCCCAAGCCACACCCTGCCGACCGGCGGTACGGGTCGCTTCTTCAGCGGCCTGCGCGTCGCCGACTTCCTCCGTCGCACGAGCTTGGTGCAGTACGACCCGGCCTCGCTCAAGAAGGCGGCCGGCGTGGTCGACGCGTTCGCGCGCATGGAGCGTCTCGACGCCCACGGCCGTTCGCTGAAGATCCGTCTCTGACCCGCGCTTACTCGCGCAGCGTCCGCATCACCTCAGCGTGCAGCTTCGGCGCGGCCGCGATGATGTTGCCGGCTTTGATCGGATCCCCGCCATCCCAGGACGTCACGACGGCACCGGCGCCACGCAGGACGGGCAGCACGGGCACGAGGTCCCACGGGTTCATGATGGGGTCGGCCACGACGTGGGCACGGCCGGACGCCACGAGGAGATGGCCGTAGCCGTCTCCCCACGTGCGCACATGGGCCACGCTATCGGCTAAACGGTTCCAGCGGACGTCGCGATGGAGACGGCGGACGTTGTCGAGGTCGGTCGAGACGACGACGGCGTCCTTCATCGCAACTTCGGCCACACGCACGGGTCGGCCGTTGAGCTCGCACGTCCGGTTGTCGCCGACGATGCGCTCGCAGAGCATCGGCTGATCGATGATCCCCAGGACGGGCTTCCCTTCGTGGCGCAGGCCGATGAGGGTGACGTAGAGCGGGACGCGCGAAAGGAACGACTTGGTGCCGTCGATGGGATCGAGCACCCAGCAATACTCGGCGTCGACGTTCTCGGGGCCGAACTCCTCGCCGAGGATGCCGTGATCCGGATAAGCCTGCTTGATGGCCGCACGCATCTGGCGCTCGGCTTCCTTGTCGGCGACGGTCACGGGCGTGCCGTCGGACTTGATTTCGACCTCGGTGTCGACGCGGGCGTGCGCCGCGACCAAGACCCGACGGGCGATGTCCGCGAGTTTCTCGGCGAAGGCCTTGAGCTCTTTCTGGCGGGCTTCCGGAAGCATGTCCCAGAGGTAAGCCCGGACGGCCCCCGCTCCAAGCGAAAAGCCCCGCGTAGACTTGAATCACGGCCAATTCCGCCGACACTGTACCCATGAGGCTCACCCCTTGGATCCTTGGCTTGCTGGCCTGCGCGACGACGGGTTTCGCCGCCCAGCCTTGCCGCATCGAGATCGTCGAGAAGGGCGATGGATGGCCCGTGCCAGGCGTCGAACTCCGCACGATCCACGGCTCTCGCTTCATCTCCGACAACGCCGGATTGATCGCCTTCGATCTCCCCGAACTCATGGGTCGCGAGACCTGGTTCAGCGTCCACGGCCACGGCTATGGCGTGAAAGCCGACGGGTTCGGTTACGCAGGCGTCCGCCTTACACCCATCGCCGGTAAGACGCTCAAGGTCACGGTCGAGCGCACCATCCTCGCCCGCCGTCTCGGCCGCCTCACGGGCGCGGGCCTCTTCGCGGAATCGCAAAAGCTCGGCGAGCAACTCGACTGGAAAGAAAGCGGCGTGCTCGGCTCCGATAGCGTGGTGACAGCGAAACTCGGCGGGAAACTACTCTGGTTCTGGGGCGACACGAACTTGGGCCACTACCCGCTCGGTATCTTCAATGTCTCCGCGGCGTCGACCGAACAATTCGTGCCGCCGGCGAAGCCGCCCCTACGTCCCCCTTTCACCTACGTGAGCGAACGGAAGACCGCGCAGGGCGAACTGCGCCCGCGCGGAGTCGCGAAAGTACCTGGCGATGGCCCGACCTGGATCTGGGGTGCGATCACGCTGCCCGATGCCAAAGGCGCACCGCACCTCGTCGCCGCGGCGGTGAAGACCAAGAGCGAGATGCACGCCTATCGCTGGGACCTCGTCGAATGGGATCCGCATGAAGAACTCTTCCACCCTATCGACACCGTCTGGACGGAAAACGCGGCCAACCCGAAAGCCCCACCGATGCCGGAAGGTCACGCGGTGCCTTGGACGGACCCGGTCGGCCGTAAATGGATCCTCTTCTGCAATCCGTTCCCGATCCTCCGCACGCCGGCGACCTATGAAGGCTGGAAGAATCCGGATAATTGGAAACCTATGCGCGCCGCGACTTCCGCCGCCACGCCGACCGGTGAGGCCATCGTCGTGCACAAGGGCCACATCGCCTGGCACCCCTGGAATCGCAAGTGGCTCGCGATCTTCACGCAGAAGGCCGGCAAGCCTTCCTTCCTCGGCGAAATCTGGCTGGCCGAAGCGTCCGACCCCGCCGGCCCTTGGGGCAACGCCCGCAAGGTGCTCTCGCACGATGATTACACGTTCTATAATCCGGTGCTGCATCCGGAATTCTTCCAGGCCGATTCGCCGGTGATCCATTTCGAAGGCACCTACACGACGATGTTCTCGGGCAACAAGCAGCCGACCCCACGCTGGGAATACAACCAGGTGCTCTACCAGCTGGACCTGTCGAAGCCGCCGTTCGCCGAGGGGAAATAAAAGCCGGTCCGCTTGACCCGCTCGGACCTCCGAGGAGGATGAGCAGGTGAGCGATGCCACCGACCGACTGCTGCGCGCCCGCGTCCGCCCGACGCGCCGCCCAGTCATGCGTCAGCGCTGGGACGACTTGTTCTTCCTGCATTGGGAATATGCGGCGGAGGCAATCCAGTCCCGCCTACCGGCCGGCCTCACGGTCGATACCTTCGAAGGCAAGGCATACCTCGGCGTCGTCGGCTTCCGCATGAATGCGGTCCGCCCCATTGGCCTACCCGCCCTACCCTGGCTTTCTTATTTCAACGAGCTCAACGTGCGCACCTACGTGCGCGACGCTTCGGGCGAACCGGGCGTGTGGTTCTTCTCCCTCGACTGCGACCGCGCCCCGGCCGTCATGATCGCCCGCGCGGGCTTTGGGCTCCCCTACGAACATGCCGCGATGTCCTTCGGCCCGGGACTCGCGCAGTCCTGCCGCCGCCAAGGCGAGCAGGAGACGGCACATTATGCCTGGTCGGCGGTGTCGTCGCCGCAGATCGCCCCGCCTGGTTCGCTCGATTTCCACTTGGCTGAACGTTATAACTTCTTCTCGGTGCGCGGCGGCCGACTCGTCCGCGGTCAAGTCCACCACTTACCGTATGAACTCAGCCAGGCTGATACCACCACCTGGAGCGATCTGCCGCTCCGCTGGGACGGCTTCGACGTCGGCGGCCGGCCTCCCGATCTCGCCCACTGTTGCCAAGGTGTGGCCATCGAGGCTTTCTCCCTGGTGCCTGCCCATGCGTAAGAAGCTTACCGACTATCGTCACGCCGTCTGGGATTGGAACGGCACGCTCCTCGATGACACGTGGCTGTGCTGTGCATCGCTGAACCGTCTGTTGAAGGAAGATGGCCACCCGCTCGTCGACCCGGTCCGCTATCGCCAGATTTTCCAGTTCCCGGTCATCAAGGTCTACCAGGCGATCGGGCTCACGCCCGACGAAGCCTCCTTCCGCGCGATGTCCGTGCGCTTCATGGCCGCCTACGAGGAACGTAAGACGGAGTGCGAATTGCACCCGCACACGGAGACGCTCCTCGACGGACTCACGGCGGCCGGGCTGACGCACTCGGTGCTTTCGGCCTATGAGCGCAGCCTGCTCACCACGACGCTCACGCACTACGGACTCGATCGCCACTTCATCAAGATGTGCGGCGGACATGACATCCACGCCGGCAGTAAGGAGGATCGCGCGCGCCTCCACCTGTCCGACCTGGCTCATCGCCCGGAGGATGTGATCTACATCGGCGATACCGCTCACGATGCCGAAGCCGCCGCCGCGATGGGCGTCGACTGTGTGCTGGCCGCCCACGGCCACCAGCACCGCGAGCGTCTCCAAGGGCTGGGCGTGCGCGTGGTCGACGGGTTTGCGGAACTACTGGCCGAACTTTAGGCAACAAACCGCCAAGGGAAGGGTCAAACTACTCACAGACCCCGCGTTTTGGTTGCCCTCCGGCGACCCGCTGGGTTCATATTCCTCACCCCACTGCCCCCATGGCACCCCCCTTGCAATTCGCCGAGATCAGCCCTGATATCACCGGCACTCCCTGGCTCGTCCTGGCACTCGCCCTGCTGGTCGCCTTTTCTATCTACCTCATCCTTCGCTCCAAACGTAAATAACATGGCCAACACCCCTCAGAATTCCGACGCCAACGAAGAAATCGACGACGTCAAGAAGGCCAGCGCCGAAGGCTTCGGCTCCAACGAACAGATCTTCCCGCCGAGCGCCGCGTTCGTCGCCAAGGCCCGCGTCAAGGGCATGGATGGCTACGCCGCCCTCTACGACCGCTCGATCCAAGACCCCGATGGTTTCTGGGCCGACGAAGCGAAGGAGCTGACCTGGTTCCAGCCGTGGACCAAGGTCGTCGACGAATCCAAGAAGCCGTTCTTCCGCTGGTTCGTGGACGGCAAGACCAACGTCGCCTACAACTGCCTCGACGCACAGGTCGCCAAGGGCCTCGGCGACAAAGTCGCGATCGTCTACGAAGGCGAGCCCACCGCCGACGGCAAAGCCGTCGAAGTCCGCCGCATCACCTACCGCCAGCTGCTCTCCGAGGTCAGCCGCTTCGCCAACGTGCTCAAGGGCATGGGACTCCAGCGTGGCGACACGGTCGCGATCTACATGCCGATGGTCCCTGAGCTCGCGATGGCCGTCCTGGCCTGCGCCCGTCTCGGGATCGTCCACTCGGTCGTCTTCGGCGGCTTCTCGGCCGAATCCATCCGCGACCGCGTCAACGACGCGAAGTCGAAGGCGGTCATCACGATGGATGGCGGCTACCGCCGCGGCAAATTCCTCGCGCTCAAGCAGACGGTCGACGAAGGCGTGAAGGATTGCCCGACCTGTGCGCACGTGCTCGTGCTCCAGCGCCACCCGGGCAAACCCGATGCGGGCTGCGGCATGCAGGCCGGCCGCGATGTCTGGTATCACGAAGCCGCCGCCCAGGTCACCGACCGGTGCGAAGCGGTCCAGCAGGAGGCCAATGAGATGCTCTTCCTGCTCTACACTTCCGGCTCCACCGGCAAGCCCAAGGGCATCATGCATAGCGTGGGCGGCTACATGGTCCACGCCTACTCGACCAACAAATACGTCTTCGACCTCCGCGGCGACGACCTCTTCTGGTGCACGGCCGACGTGGGTTGGGTCACGGGCCACACTTACGTGGTCTACGGTCCGCTGCTCAACGGCTCCACGGTGCTGATGTATGAAGGCGCGCCCGACGCTCCTGACTTCGGCCGCTTCTGGAAAATCATCCAGGACCACAAGGTCACGGTCTTCTACACCGCGCCGACCGCCATCCGCGCCTTCATGAAGTGGGGCGACGAATGGGTGAAGAAGCATGATCTCTCCTCGCTGCGCCTCCTCGGCTCCGTCGGCGAACCGATCAACCCGGAAGCTTGGCTCTGGTACCACCGCAACATCGGCGCCGAGCGCTGTCCGATCGTCGACACCTGGTGGCAGACCGAGACCGGCGGCCACATGATCACCCCGATGCCTGGCTGCACGCCCACGAAGCCTGGCTCGGCCACCCTGCCCTTCTTCGGCGTCGACGCCGCCGTCCTCGACGAGAACGGCAACGAGACCGACCACGGCATCCTCGCCATCCGCAAGCCTTGGCCGGGCATCACGCAGGGCATCTTCGGCGACGAACAGCGCTACGTGGACACCTATTGGAACCGCTGGGGCGGTAAATATTACTTCCCGGGCGACGGCGCCATCCGCGACAAGGACGGCTACCTCTGGATCACCGGCCGCGTCGACGACGTGGTCAACGTCTCGGGTCACCGCATCGGCACAGCGGAACTGGAAGCGATCTTCATCGAAGATGCCGCGGTCGCTGAATCCGCCGTCATCGGCGTGAAGCACGACCTCAAGGGCCAGGGCCTCATGGCCTTCGTCATCTTGAAATCCGCCGCCGCCAAGACGGCCAACGAAGCCGACCTCGCCAAGAAACTCAACGGCATGGTCGACGCGAAGATCGGCAAGTTCGCCCGCCCGGAGCGCATCGTCTTCGTGCCGGATCTTCCCAAGACCCGCTCAGGCAAAATCATGCGCCGCCTCCTCCGCGACATCTCGGAAGGCCGCGAACTCGGCAATGTCTCCACCCTGGCCGACCCGGCCGTCGTCGAAGCCATCCGCGCGAAATTCAACGCTCCCAAGGCCTGAGACCAACTATCAGTCCGTCCAAAACCCCGACCCCCGTCGGGGTTTTTTGTTTAAAGGCAGAACTCAAAGGGAAACCGGAAACCGGATGATTAGCTGGGGTGCCTTGAGGTAGGGGCGCGACTGCGTCGCGTCCGTGGGCTTACGGATATCATCAGGTCCGGCAGCTTGCCCTGCTCATCGATTCCGTGTCGGCGAACGGACGCCACGCAGTGGCGCCCCTACCCATGACAGGTTGACGCGGTTAGCGGTTGGCGGTTGGGGAATGAAACTCCTGGGACCTGTACCCGAACCTGAACACCTGAACCTGATACCCGACGGCCGAGACCTGGGACCTGATAATGAATCCCGCGCCGCCTCCTATCCGGTTTCCGGTCTCCCCTTGAGATTGCCCCATTGGCTCTAGGTAGGGCCGAGCATCCCTGCTCGGCCGCGGCCAACCAAGGATGGTTGGCCCTACCCAATCACCTGCCACCCGAAACAGCTATGTCGTGACGCGGTCCCGACCCTACCCAAGGCAGCCACTTCCATTCAGCCCTCAACTCAGTCCTCCATTCGGTCATCGATCCAGTCCTCTGCCCTCTGTCATCCGCCACCACCTTCCGACAACCCCCTCTTGCCTCCCATCATCCTCGACCCAAACTCATTCCCATGCGCACCCTGCTCCTGCTGCTGCTTACGGCCACCCTTTCCGCCGCTGGCCTGAAAATCGGCGATCCCGCTCCCACCACGCGACCGGAGTCGATGCTCCAAGGCGAGGCGGTGAAAGAATTCAAGAAAGGCGAAATCTACGTCTTCGAATGCTGGGCGAGCTGGTGCGGCCCGTGCGTCGCCGCGATCCCGCATCTGGATGACCTCCACAAGAAGATGGGCAAGAAGGGCGTGGTCATCACGGGCGTCAACGTCTGGGAAGCCGAACGCGATGCGGCCTCCGCCCAACGTGCGAAAGATTTCCTCAAGGCCCAAGGCGATAAGATATCCTACCGCGTCGCCGTCGGCGGCAAAGCCTTCATCAAGGATTGGCTCGAAGCCGCCGAAGTGAATGGGATCCCCCATGCCTTCGTCGTCGCCGAAGGAAAAATCGCCTGGATGGGTCACCCGGGACAGCTCACCGCCGAGATGCTCGGCGATATCCTCACGGGCACACCCCTCGCGGCCGCCGCGCCGATCGCCGACAAGATTCCGCAGCGCCGCCTGAGCAAACCGGCCGTACCCGCCTCGAAGTCGTCGGGCGACCCCGAGATGCTCGCCGCGCAGGCGAAGCTCGACGCGCTTTCCGAAGCGATGGGCAAACGCGATTGGGATGCCGCGGAAAAAGCCCTACCCGCTGCCGCGGGCGTGCTCCCGCCCAAGGAAGGCAAGGAACTCCGCGAATCCATCGAAGCCCAGATCGGCCTCGCCCGCGGCGATCCGACGAAATTCTACGCCCAGCTCAGCAAGCTGGCCGACGAAGAGTTCGACGACGCCGAGGCGATGAACGAGATCGCCTGGCGTCTACTCACGGTGCCCGGCTTCGCGAAAAACCTGAACCTCCCCCTCGCGGAAAAGTGCGCCGTGCAGGCGGTGAAGCTTACGAAGGAAGAACACCCCGATAAACTCGACACGCTCGCCCGCCTCCGCTGGCTCCAAGGGAAGAAGGAAGAAGCCATCCGCTGGCAAATCAAGGCGGTCGACAAGGCCGAAGCCGGCGCGATGAAAGCCGCCCTCCAGAAGACCCTCGATGCCCTCCTGAAGGGCGTCCTGCCTCCGGCCGACGACGAAGAAGCCGAGCCCGCGCGCTGAACGGCAAGGGTAGGGCTGACCACCCTTGGTC
>DBCR01000021.1:0-6301 GCA_002293125.1 Opitutia bacterium UBA953 | reverse complement strand
ACGCGGTCCCGACCCTACCCAATAACACTCCCGCCACCTGCCACCTGGGGCTGCCACCCGCCACCCGAAACGAGTCATCCGCTCAAAGGGAGACCGGAAACCGGAAAGTATGCTTCGGCCATGTGCACCCTCGCCAACCATCCGGTTCCCCCATGGTGCCCCCTTTGAGTCCTGCCTCTCCCTATACTCGATACTCTATACTCCATACTCTCGCCTCCCATGCTCCCCCGCCGCGACTTCCTGAAACTCTCCGCCCTCGCTTCCCTCGGCGCGTTCGCTGGCTGCGCTTCTCAACCGGCCACAGCCCGCATCCGTCCGATCACCCGCGGGCCGAAATTCCATTGGCGCGGCTACTACGATAAGTTCCTCTTCTCGGCCGACGACCGCTTCGTGCTCGCCAATGAGGTCGACTTCGAGGGCCGCTCGCCGACGAAGGCCGACTCGATCCGCGTCGGGATGGTCGACACCCAGGACGGCGACCGCTGGATCGACCTCGGCGGCTCCAATGCCTGGAACTGGCAGCAGGGCTGCATGCTGCAGTGGGTCCCGGGTTCGGATCGCGATGTGGCCTGGAACGACCGCGCCGACGGCCGGTTCGTCACGCGCATCCTCGACGTGAAGTCCGGCCGCACGCGCACCCTGCCCCATCCGTCCTATACGTTCAGCCCCGACGGCAAGACGGCCTTCGCGCCCGATTTCGCGCGACTCGACATCACCCGCCCAGGCTACGGCTACGCTACCGGCGCGGAACGTGACATCTGGAAGCTCAAGCCGGCCCCTGATGACATCGGCATCTGGAGCATGGACGTCGCCACGGGCAAGCAGCGCCTGCTCTTCTCGCTCGCCGAGGCGGCGAAGATCCCGTTCACCGGCCCGGCGAACGTCGCCTTCAAGCCGGGCGCCGTGCATTGGTTCAACCACCTGCTCTGCAACACCGACGGCACCCGCCTCTTCTTCCTCCATCGCTGGCGCAACCCCGGAGACAAAGGTAGCTTCCGCACGCGGGCGCTGACGATCGACGTCAACGGCGGTAAGGTCCACGTGATGGACCCCAACGGCGGGACCTCTCACTTCGTCTGGCGCGACCCGCAGCACATCTTCGCCTGGGCCTGGCACCCGTCGCACGGCGAACGGTTCTACGTCTATAAGGACCTCTCCGACGAGGTCACCGTCGTCGGCAAAGAAGCGATGCCGAACAACGGCCATAACACCTACCTGCCGAACACGAATAACGAGTGGGTGCTCAACGACACCTACCCGCAGGGCCCCGAGAAGCTCCAACGGCCGTACCTTTACCATATCCCCACCAACCGCCGCATCGAGGTCGGGGCCTTCCCCTCGCCGATCGATATCGTGGGCAAGGAATGGCGTTGCGATACGCACCCCTCGGCCAGCCGTAGCGGCCGCCAGTTCTGCTTCGACTCCGCCCACGCCGGCGGGCGCCAGGTCTACGTGGCCGACATCGCCGGGCTGCTGGGCTGAGCCGTCACGGTTCTGTCACTCAATCACGCTTCCCATCGGCGGTGGCGTCCTGCATAGTGCCCCCGATGCCTACCCGTAGCGCACTCGAGCGAGCCCGCTCTGCCCTCCATCTTCGCCTCCTGGCCGCCCAGCGCCGGCTGGTCGCGAAGCAGCAGAGCGCGGTGATCGTCATCGGAGGCTGCGATCGCCTCGCGGCCTCCGCGCTCGCCAATCAGCTGACGGAATGGTTCGACTCCCGCACGGTCCGCATCTGCGCCCCGGATGCCGCCTCCATCGACGGTCGCCCCTTCCTCTGGCCGTATTGGCAGGAGATGCCGGCCAAAGGCCGCCTGACCATCGTGGTCGGCGATTGGCTCACCCGCACGGCCGTCGAGGTCGCCTCCCATGAAATTTCTGGCGACGCCCTCCGCGCCCGTCTGAAATCCCTCCGCACGTTCGAAGAACTCCTCGCCGCCGACGGCACGTCGGTGGTCAAGGTCTGGCTAGAGACTTCGGAGAAGACGCTCCGCAAACGCCTCCGCGACGCAGAGGACACCGACGCCGAGGGCTGGATGGTCTCGGAAGAAGACCTCCTGCTCGCCAAGCACAGCAGCCTGACGCTCTGTCGCGCACTCCGCAGCCAAGGCAGCGGCAAGAATCTGCCGTGGAAGGTCGTCATGGGCGGGACCGAGACGAAACACCGTGACCTCAGCGCCGGCCTGGTCATCGCCGCTCAGATGGGCCAGGTCTCGCGTCGCCGCCCGGCGGTCCCTGCGAAGAAGCCGAGTGGCCGTCCGCGTGGTCTGCTCGAAAGCGCCACGGCCCACCCGACTTTGGACAAGAAGGGCTACAGCCAGCAGATGGTGAAGCTGCAGACCCGCCTCGGTCGCCTCTCTCGCCTCGCCGCCGCAAAAGGGCTCTCGACGATGGTCGTCCTCGAAGGCCCCGACGCCGCCGGCAAGGGCGGCGCGATCCGTCGTCTCTGCGGCCTGCTCGACGCCGCCCATTACCAAGTCTTCCCGACGCCGGCTCCGACGCCGGAAGAAAAGGCACGTCACTATCTCTGGCGCTTCTGGAACAAGGTGCCCGCCCCGGGCCATCTCGCGGTCTTCGATCGCTCGTGGTTCGGGCGCGTGATGGTCGAACGCGTCGAGGGCTTCGCGAAGGACGCCGAATGGGCCCGCGCCTACGCGGAGATCAATGATTTCGAAGCCCGCCTCGCCGAAACGGGCATGGTGGTGCTCAAGCTCTGGATCAATATCTCGAAGGAAGAACAGCTGCGCCGCTTCCACGCCCGCGAGATCTCTCCGCACAAGCGTCACAAGATGACGAAGGAAGACTACCGCAATCGTAAGAAGTGGGATGCCAACGTCCGGGCAGCCGAAGATATGATCGCGCGCACGGATACGCCGCACGCCCCGTGGGTGGTGGTCTCAGGCGACGATAAGCGCTACGCGCGCGTGGCGACCCTCAAGGCCGTTTGCCGCGCGTTGTCCGACCGCCTCGACTAAGCCACTCGCCGAGCCAGCGTCGATGCGGTCCGCTCAACGCGGCCCCGTCCAACGCCTGCGCGTCCACCCACTCGAGCTCGCCGTCCTTCGTCCAGCGACGGAGCTCGGCGACCTTGGGCTCAAGGGCGTGCAGTTTCTCTTCGTAAGTCACCGTGCCGATGGTGCGACGGCGCACGAGCGCGGGCTCACCGGCGGGCTCGATGCCGAGCGACGACAGCACGGGGATCTCGGCCATGCCGGCGAGGCGCTTGGCGTGGTGCGGATTACGGCGGAGCAAGATCTTGCCTTCGCGGGTGACGAGCGCGCGCTCGACGACGGCTTCCTTGCGCTCCTTGGAGACGAAACGCGGCAAGGCCTGGGCATCACCCGCCTTCTTGGCGTCGCACCACTCCGCCAGCGGGCACTTCGCGCAGTCCGGCACGCCTTTACGGCAGACGGTGGCACCGAGCTCCATCATGGCCTGATTGAAATCTCCGGGCTGCTTCGGGTCGACGAGCCCGTCGGCTCGCGAGGTGAACAGCTTCGCGGCCGACGAGGCGTCGCGCAGCTTGGCCCGCACGCCGTCGAGACGCGCGAGCACGCGCACGACGTTACCGTCGACGACCGCGACGGGCTCGGCGAAAGCGATACTGGCGATGGCGGCGGCGGTGTAGGGCCCGACGCCTTTGAACTCGCGCCACTCGGCGGCGGTCCGCGGCGGCGACTTCAGCGCGGCGACCTGCTTCGCGAGGTTCAGGAGATTACGCGCACGGGAGTAATACCCCAGCCCGGCCCAGAGCGCGAGGACCTCGGACTCCTCGGCTTTCGCGAGGTCTTTGAAGTCGGGCCACTTGGCCGTCCATTTTTCAAAGTACGGGATCGCGGTGGCGATCTGGGTCTGCTGGCACATCAGCTCCGACACCACGGTCCGGTAGGCCGACACTTCTTCCCGCCACGGCATCGGGCGACGGTTCCGGGCGAACCAGGCCAAAAGCGCCCGGCGCATCGCGGAGATGCTGGCATTACGGGCGGGTTTCGCGGCGGGCATGGATGGGGCTGGATTTGGACGCCAACTACGGTAGACCTTGGGACTCATGGCACGAAAGGCAAAGCAGGACTCCGACGACGAGCCGAAGAAGGTGGCGATGCACACGCTGAAGCTCGACGCGGCTGAGGCCGCGAAGCTCCGTACTATCCTCGTCGCCAAGGGCTGGGTCTCCTTCCCGGTCGACCATGCCGCCTTCGCCTTCAAGGGCGAGAACCTGAACATCGTCCACTACAAGTCCGGCAAGTGCGTCATCTCGGGCAAGGGCACCGAAGACTTCGTAAAATTCACCCTCGAGCCCGATGTCACCGGCCAGGCGATCCTGGGCTACGAGGCCGAGAACAACCCCGAGTGGTTCGAAGAACACGCCGGCCTGGACGAGTCCGGCAAGGGCGACCTCTTCGGCCCCGTGGTCTCAGCCTGCGTCATCGCGACGGGCGAGATGACCCGAGAGTGGATCGAACTGGGCATCAAGGATTCCAAGAAACTCACCGACACCAAGATCGCCGAGCTCGACCGCATCATCCGCTCCACCCCCGGCGTGGCGGTGAAGACGACGTTCATGCGCATGGCGAAGTATAACGAACTGCACTCGCGCTTCGGTAAGAACCTCAACCGCCTGCTGGGCTGGATGCACGCGACCTCGTGCGAAGAAGCACTCAAGGATTTCGAATTGCAGCACCAGCGTCGACCCAAGTGGGGCCTGCTCGACCAATTCACCGAAGAACCCCTCGTGCAGAAGGAGCTCGCCCGCAAAGGCGTGGAGTTCGACCTCCGTATGCGTACCAAGGCCGAATCTGACCCCGTCGTCGCCGCGGCCTCCATCGTCGCCCGCGCGGCGTTCGTCCGCGAGATCGACCGCCTGTCGCAGGACGGCGGCGTCCAGCTCCCCAAGGGTTCCGGCTCCGAAGCCAAGAACGCCGGCATCGAACTCGTCGGCCGTCTCGGTCCGGCGATCCTCGTCAATTTCGCCAAGCTGCACTTCAAGACCGCCTACGAGGTCCGTGGGCTCGAGCCGCCGGCCACCAAACCGTTCGTCCGCCGCAAGAAGGCGGAATAAGCCGTGGCCTCGCTGGCATCATTCGACCGCAAGAAAGGTGCCGATCGTCCGGGCATCGCGGGAGTGGATGAAGCTGGCCGTGGTTCGCTTTGCGGACCCGTGATCGCGGCGGCGGTGTTGCTCGACGCCGGCTTCTACGGCGAGCCCGCTTGGTTACGGAAACTCTCCGGTGCGAATGACTCCAAGAAACTGACGCCCGAGAAGCGGGCGGAATTACGTGAAGCCATCGCCAAGATGGAGGCTGAGGGAAAACTCAAGACCGCCTGGGCCGCCGGTTCAGTCATGGAGATCTCGGCGCACAACATCCTCGGGGCCACGCGTCTTGCGATGGCCCGTAGTATCGCCAAGCTCGCCGTCGGGCACATCGCTCCCCTCTTCGCCGCCGCCGGCACCGAGGGTGAACTCTTCGGCCGCACCGATGCGCGCACGTTCCTCGTGCTCGTCGATGGACTACCCCTGCGGCCGTTCGCCTGGGCGCATGAATCCGTCAAAGGTGGCGACGGCAAGAGCCTTGCCATCGCCCTTGCGTCGATCGTCGCCAAGGTCGAACGCGACCGCATGCTCGTCGAAATGCACGCGCGCTATCCCCGATACGGTTTCGCCACGCACAAAGGCTACGGCACGCCCGAGCACGTCGAAGCCCTGCGTGCGCATGGCCCTTGCGCCGAGCACCGTGATCTCTTCGTCCGCACCATCCTCGCCGGCGACCCTCCGCCCCCCGAAGCCACGGATGGAGAATTCAGTTTTGAATAAAAAGACATAGGCTCAAAGGGAAACCGGAGACCGGATGATTGGCTGGGGGCATAATGCCCACAGCTTACATTCCGGTTTCCGGTCTCCCTTTGAGCTAGCCTGTATTTGGTAGGGCCGAGCATCCCTGCTCGGCCGCGGCCAACCAAGGATGGTTGGCCCTACCCGGGACCTGTACCCGTACCTGAAGACCTGAACCAGACACCCGATGGCCGAGACCTGGGACCTGAAATTGCGTGTCCCCGCCTTGTTATATCTAAAATATGCGGATTAATCGTCAAAACTGACCATTTGGGGTTGTAAGCCATCGTCCGTCATTCACCACATCCTCACCCATGAAACTGCTCAAAGCCTCATTCCTCCTCGCCGGCGCGGCATTCTCACTCAATTCAGCGCAAGCTCAACCGTCGCCTTCCGTCACGACCGGATCGTTTACCAACCTCGGCACCCTCGGCGGCAATTACTCTTACACCAACGCCGTCTCCGCCGATGGTT
>DBCR01000070.1 GCA_002293125.1 Opitutia bacterium UBA953 | reverse complement strand
GCCGGTGAGCGAGGTCGTCACGATGCGCAGCGTGTCGGTGATACTCTGGTTCTTGGCCAGCTCGATATCGGCGACCGTGTCTCCCGTGCCGTCGGGGCCCATGCGCAGGAAAGCCGTGGCCGTGAGCGCGTCGATCTTGGACGGGTCGAGGACCGCGGCCGCGACGTTGGCGGCCGAGACTCCGTGGAGTTCGTCGCCGGCCAGCTGTTCCTGGATGAAGCGATCCCACGGTTTGTCGGCGTTGAGGGAGCGGATCACGTAGTCGCGGTAATGCCAGGCGTAGGGACGGACCGAGTCGGCGTCGGCGTAGCCATTGGTGTCGGCATAGCCCGCGATGTCGAGCCAGTGGCGGGCCCAACGTTCGCCGTAAGCGGTCGAGGCTAAGAGTCGGTCGATGAGTTTCGCATAGGCGTCGGACGTAGTGTCGGCGACGAACGCGGCGGTCTCGGCCGGGGTGGGGGGTAGTCCGGTCAAGTCAAAGGTCGCTCGACGGATGAGCGTGGCGCGATCGGCTTCGGGGGCGAAGTCGAGCTGGCTGGATTTCAGCTTCGCGCGGATGAGCGCGTCGATCGGGCCGAGGTCGGGGGCGTCGGCGAACTTCGGTACGGAGGGTTTCTTGACCGGCTGGAAAGACCAGAACTTCCGGTCGCTGGCGGAGACATAGACGCCGGGCGGCAGGGCGCCGGCCGGTTCGGTTTCGGCAATCTTCGCGCCGGCCTTGATCCAGGCCGCGAGGAGGGCGAGCTGGTGCTCGGGCATCTTCTTGCCTTTCTTCGGCATCTCGCCGTCGCGGCTCAGGGTGAAGAGCGCGCTCAGTTCGGGTTTGCCAGGCGTGAGCACCGGATCGCCGTCTTCCGTCTTCCCGTCCATGAAGCGGCGGAGGCGCAGGTCGACGCCGCCCTTGGGCTTCTCCTCCTCGCCGTGGCAATGCGTGCAGTGCTCCTTCAGGATCGGTCGGATCTGCGTCTCGTAGTTCGGCGACTCCACGGCACGCAGACCGGTCGCGGCGACGAGGCACGCGCCGAGAAGAACGACGGGATGGCGAAGGGGGGAGGGCATGGATCCGAGGGGTCGGATGAAGATTTGAGACAAAGCCAATGGCCTAGGGTTACAGTAAGAATGTCCGCCTGACGGATTCGGATAATGATACGGCGGAATAAGAGAAAGATGGCCTCAGCGCCCGAGCTTTTCGGCGCCGTGCTGCTTGATCCATTGGCGCATCCAGGGTGCGGAGGGGGCGCCGATGTCGAGGTGGGTGTTGCCAAGGATCACCAAGTCGCGGACCCGGCCTTCCTTCAGCCACTTGAGGCCGAGGCCGCATTGGAGTTCCATCAGGTCGAGCGGAGTCGGCTTGCCGAAGCGGTAGGTCGGGTCGGCCTTCTTCTGCTCGTCGACGCCGGTGTAGTCCCAGAGGTAGAGGCCGAGGGCGATCTTGGTGTCCTTGGGTTTCACCGCTTCGAGGCGCGCGAGGTTCTTCTCCAGGTCTTTGAGGTCGTCGCTCTTCCAGGTCCAGAGCACGATGACGTCGAAGTGCTTCAGCGAATCGACGAGCGGCGGTTCACAGTGGGTGTAGTCGGGGTGCTGCGGGTCGAGGTCGTAGGCGTAGAGGGTCGTCCAGACTTCCATGGGGCGGCCGACCTTGGCCAGCTGGGCGCGCATGGACTTCAGTTCCTCCTCAGACATTGCCGGCCGCCCGGCGAAAGCCTTGTCTGGACGCCGGTGTCGGTCCTTGACGAAGTCATCGAGGTATACGCTCGTCACGTGCGGATAGGTCTTCGCCATCGAGACGATGTCGGGCAGCGTCTTCAGGCCGCCGCTGCCGCTGGAACCGACCGCGGACCAGCTGACCTTCTTCAGCGACTCGAACGAGATCGCCCATTGGTCCATCGTCGTCTTCGCCTTCCACTTGATCTCCGTCCAGCGGAGGCTGGGGCGAGTATGATCCTGGGTGACGAAGACCAAGTTAGGGATATCCAGCCAATGGGCGCCCTCCACGGGCGTCATGCGGGAGCCGCCGCGGTATCCGGCGTTTTCCAGATACTCCGCATCTCCCCCCGGCGGGCAGGCGAAGAGCCAGAGGTGGTCGCGGACGGTCGCGGGCTTCGACGTCGGCTGTGCGTACGTGGCCAGCGGCGCGCAGAGCAGGGTGAGCAGCAGGGCAAGGGTAGGGCGCATCGGGGTGAAGACGGCCTCATCCTCTCATGTTTTTTATCGCAATGAAGTTTAATCTGACGGACTTCCAGGCCGCCCAACAAAAAGGCCCGCCAGACGAATCTGGCGAGCCTGAGTGCCTGCGCGGTGAGGCGGGGCTTACTTCTTGGCGAGGTCGAAGCGGTCGAGGTTCATGACCTTGGTCCAGGCGGCGACGAAATCGTGGACGAACTTGGTCTTACCATCGGCGCTGGCGTAGACCTCAGACAGGGCGCGGAGCTGCGAGTTGGAGCCGAAGACGAGGTCGACGGCGGTCGCATTCCACTTCACCTGGCCGGTCTTGCGGTCGCGGCCTTCGAAGAAGTGCTCGCAGATCTTGGCCTTCTCCCACACCACGGACTGGTCGAGGAGGTTCACGAAGAAGTCGTTGCTCAGGACGCCGGGCTGCTTGGTCAGCACGCCGAGGCCCGGGAAGAGCACCGTGGTGTCGAGCACGCGCATGCCGCCGACAAGTACGGTCATCTCGGGAGGCGTGAGCGTGAGGAGCTGGGCGCGATCCACGAGGTTCTCCGCGGCAGGTCGGTCGAGCTTGCGTCCGAGGTAGTTGCGGAAGCCATCATACTTCAGCTCCAGGAGCGCGACAGATTCGGCGTCCGTCATCGCTTGGGTCGCGTCGGTGCGACCGGGGTGGAAGGGTACTTTGGTTGGCACGCCGGCCTTGGCGGCGGCGGCTTCGATGGCGGCACAACCACCGAGCACAATCAGGTCGGCGAGGGAGACCTTCTTGCCGCTGGTCTGGGCGGCGTTGAAGATCGCCTGCACCTTCTCGAGGACGGCGAGGACCTTGGCGAGTTCGGCGGGCTGGTTCACTTCCCAATCCTTCTGCGGGGCGAGGCGGATGCGGGCGCCGTTGGCGCCGCCACGCTTGTCGCTGCCACGGTAGCTGGCGGCGGAAGCCCAAGCGGTCGAGACGAGCTGCGCAGTGGTGAGGCCGGAAGCGAGGAGTGTCTTCTTGAGCGCCTCGACGTCGGCGGAATCGATCAAGATATGGTCGACGGACGGGACGGGGTCCTGCCAGATTTGGGCCGGAGCTACGTGCGGTCCGAGGCAGCGGGAGTAAGGACCCATGTCACGGTGCGTGAGCTTATACCAGGCCTTGGCGAACGCATCGGCGAACTCGGCCGGGTTATCCAACCAGCGCTTGGTGATCTTGGCGTAAGCCGGATCCACCTTCAGCGCGATGTCGGACGTGAACATCATCGGCGCGTGGCGCTTCGACTTGTCGTGCGCGTCCGGCACGGTACCGGCGGCGGCCCCATTCTTGGGCGTCCACTGGTGGGCTCCAGCCGGTGACTGAGTGAGTTCCCATTCGTAGCCCCAGAGGTTCTTGAGGTACTCATTCGACCAGCGGGTCGGCGTGCTGGACCATGCGCCTTCGAGGCCGCTCGTGATCGTGTCGGCACCGTTGCCTTTGCCGTAGGAGTTTTTCCAGCCGAAGCCCATCTCTTCAAGCGGGGCGCCTTCGGGTTCCGGACCGACGTTGCCCTCTGGCGTGGCGGCACCGTGGGCTTTGCCGAAGGTGTGGCCACCGGCGATGAGCGCGACGGTTTCTTCGTCGTTCATCGCCATGCGCGCGAAGGTCTCGCGGATATCGCGGGCCGAGGCAAGGGGGTCGGGCTTGCCGTTGGGTCCTTGGGGGTTGACGTAGATCAGGCCCATCTGGACGGCGCCGAGCGGGTCGGCGAGCTGGCGGTCGCCGGTGTAGCGCTTGTCGCCGAGCCATTCGGTCTCGGGGCCCCAGTAGATGTCTTCCTGCGGTTCCCAGACGTCAGGACGGCCGCCGGCGAAGCCGAAGGTCTTGAAGCCCATGGTCTCGAGGGCGACGTTGCCGGTGAGGACCATGAGGTCGGCCCAAGAGATCTTCTGGCCATATTTCTGCTTGAGCGGCCATAGCAGGCGACGAGCCTTATCGAGGTTGGCGTTATCCGGCCAGCTGTTGAGCGGGGCGAAACGCAGCGTGCCGTAGCCGGCGCCGCCACGGCCGTCGGTGACGCGGTAGGTGCCGGCGCTATGCCAGGCCATGCGGATGAAGAAGGGGCCGTAGTGACCGTAGTCGGCCGGCCACCATTCCTGCGAATCGGTCATCAGCGCGGCGAGGTCCTTGCGCAGGGCTTCGAGGTCGAGCTTCTTGAACTCTTCGGCGTAGTTGAAGCCCGGGTTGAGCGGATCGCTCTTCGAGGAGTTCTGACGCAGGATGTTCAGGTTGAGCTGATTCGGCCACCAGTCGCCGTTGTTCATCGCGGCGGCGGCGGTGTGGCGGTTCTGCGGGGCGAGGTGGCCCATCACGGGGCATTTGGAGATGTCGGACATATGCGTTAGGGAGAGTATGGAGTATCGAGTATGGAGTTTAGGGCGATGAAGGAGGTTTTAGCGGTTGGCGGTTGGCGGTTCGAAGGGGAGAGAAAACGGAGGAAGGGTAAAGAAGAACGAATAACGATGAACGACGTCAGGAGCGTTTCTTCTTTTGGCAGGCGGGGCAGGTGCCCCAGTAGATCACTTCGGCTTCGTCGATCTTGAAGCCGTGGTGCGAGTGGGCCTTGAGGCACGGGGCTTCGCCGACGGCGCAGCAGACGTCTTCGGTCTTGCCGCAGGCACGACAGACGAGGTGGTGATGGTTGTCGCCGATGCGGTCTTCGTAGCGCGCCGGGGAATCGGCGGGCTGGATGCGACGGATGATGCCCTTGTCCGTGAGGACGTTCAGGACGTTATAGACCGATTGGCGGGAGATCGTACCGATGTCCTCGCGCACGCTCTCGGCGAGGTCATCAGCGGTGGCGTGGGGGTGGCCGGAGACCGCGCGGAGGACAGCGATGCGCTGCGCCGTGACGGGCAGGTCGTGCTGGCGAAGGGTGGCTTCCGGGTCGCGCATCGACCACGAACAAGACCGAGTTTTGGACTTTGTCAAAAAGAATGACAGGTAGTCCTAATCGTCTGCCAGAAGGGGTTATTTGGCCTTCTTGGACTTAGCGGGGGCGGTCCACACGACGGGCAGGTTGGCTTCCTTAAGTAGGTCGCGGACGCGGCCATAGGGCACGTCCTGGACTGCCAGGGTGTCGCGGACGGCGATGCCCGCAGCCATGGCGGCGGCCTGACCGAGCTGCATGAAGACTGGCTCCATCCGAATCGAACCATGGGCGGCGTGGGTGGCCGACAAGCAGACGGGCACGAGCAGGTTGGCGCATTCTTCCTTCTTGGGGATCAGGCTGCGGTAAGAGACGCCGTAGGGGCGGGGCGGCACGTTCCAGATCACGCCATCGCGTTCGAGGAAACCGCGCTTCGTCACGAAGTAGCGCACCGCATGGGAATCGAGGCCGAAGCTGGCGAGCGCGACGGGTTCCGGCGGCGTGCGCTTCCCTTTGCAGTCGAGTTCAGTCATCACGTAGGCGCCTTGGAGGCGTCGGGCTTCGCGGATGTAGATCATCGGCGAGAAGCCGCCGCGCGGCTTGAACTCATCGTTGCAGAGTCCGTAGGCGGAGGCCTGCTTACGGATAGACTCGGGCACGCGCGGGTGGTTGGCCAGCGTCCAGAGGTGGCCGCGGATGTAGAGTTCATGCGCCGCTTCGATTTCGCGGCGCCGGGCGTAGCTCGCCTCCGGATATTCCCAGTTCGCGCCGACGTAATCGGTACCGACTGCGTGCATGGAATTCCAGTCGGTCTTGCCGTTGGGCAGTTTGTGCAGCAGGGAGGGGAAGCGCAGGTCGCCCGCTTCAAAGTTACGCAGCAGCATCTCATGGTCGAGTTCGCGATAGCCCGCAGGTTTGGCGAAAGGAAGGCGCTTCGCCGGGTCGGTCGTCACGCAAAGCCGGTAGTTGTAGGCTTGGATGCGATGGTCGCCCGCGCCCTTGACGGGGTCTTCGGCGTAGACGAAGGGCAGCAGGCCGCTCGTCGGATCGCCAGGTTTGACGTAAGGGTCGACGTCCTTGATGAAGTGGTCCTTGTCTTTCTGGGTGTAGTGCGTGCGAGGCTTGTCGTCGCCGCGTTGCATGCCATTGAGCGTTTCGCCGAATTGGGCGTTAGGTTCGCGTCCCACGGCGTAACTCACGCCGGCCGCGGCCATGAGGTCGCCCACGTAGGAAGCGTCGATGAAGACCTTCGCCGCGTAGACCTTGCCCGAGAGGGTGCGGAAGGAGGTGATGCGGTCACCTTGCTTCGCGACGCCGCCAGGACCGCGGTCGAGTTGTTCGTCCATGACGACTTCCAGGCCGCTTTCCTTGACGAGCGCGTCAATCGCGCCCTGCGCCACGTGCGGTTCGAAGTAATCCACGTAGGTCTTCCCATAGTGCTGGCCGATGCGTCCGTAGATCTCGCGGGCCACGCCGCCGACCGCTTCGCGGTGGAAGATGTCGCTCGCCGAAAGGCCACTACAGGTCATCCCACCGAGGAAAGTCGTGGTATTGACCAGCACGACAGTGGAGCCCTGTCGTTTCGCCTGAAGGGCCGCGGCGACCGCGGCCGCTGAATCGCCATACACGACGATGTCGTAGGTCTTCGTCTGCGCCGAGGAGGCACAGGCGCCTATGAGCAAAGCGGCGAGGACGGTCAGGGTTTGGTGGAACATAGTCTTAGTGCATCTCGACCGAACAGGAGCCCAGGCCGCCGCGGAAATAGTTGAACTGCACGTTCGGATGGTCGGCGAGGAGGGACATCGGGACGGCCGCATCGGCGACCTGCTTGGAAATCATCAAGGCGGTCAGGCGCTGGCCCAGGGGGTTATCGTGGGCGCCGGCGTGCCAGATGGAGACCTTGTCGGCGAGCCACGTCTCCTGGGGGCCGACGGTGATGGCCATCTTGGGAACCATGGTGATGTTGCCGCCACCGGAGGTGCGGGCGTTCTGGCTGAGGGTGACGGGGTGCAGTTCGACGATGCGGGTACCGAGCTTGCGGTACTCAGCGGGCGAGGGCGGGGCGTCCTTGTATTTGCCGGTGCGCTTGAGCGGGTCGTTGAACGCCCAGTGCTTGATGTCGCCCTGGCCGCCCTGCATGACCGCGCAGCGGACGCCGGCATGCCACGTCTGCACGAAGTCGGCGATCTTGGCCTTGGGGAAGTGCAGGTTGGCTTCGGGCATCATCAGTTTCTTCTGGATGCGGTCGAAGCAGAGTTCGCGGTCGGCGCGTTCGAAGGAGAGGGCGTGGGTGACGGGCACCTCCTTCTTCGTCTTGTCGTCATACCATTCGTCCATGCCCCAGAAGTGCGCGTGCTTCAGGCTGAGACCGAGTTCGTTGACCAGGCGGGCGACGAGCGGGAGCTGTTCGGTCGGACCGATCGGACCGCAGATGCCGACCGGGTTGTCGGCCGTGGCCTGCTTCCAGGCCGCGATGTATTCCAAGGCTTCGGCGAGGTAGAAGTCCTCGAGGGTATCATACATCACCACCTTGAAGCCCGGACGCGACAGCTGGCGCAGGTCGCGCTCGGTCAGCTTCGCCGCATCGTTGATGAGCGAAGAGTCGAGCGTCGTGTAATCCCACCAGTCGGGGGCGATGTGGCTGAGTTTGCGGGGCATGGGACGAAAAGATGGCAGAGGACAGATGACGGATGACGGATGGACGATGCTGTTAAAGGGCCAGGGCTGGGGCTTGGGCTAGTTCAGGCTTTCGTGTCTTCCGACGGCTTTTCGCGGAAGAGGAAGACGAATACCGGAACAAGCAGCAGGGACATGACCGAAGGCACCAGCCAGATGCCGGTCCAATTATGTGAATTATCCGGACGGGTATAGTGTTGGCCGACGACGCCTGAGAGCCAGGATCCGACGAACATGCCGGCGCCGAGCGTGAACACGGCGTGCAGGCCTTGAGCTGACGCACGGATGGATTCACCTGCGAAACGATCTACATACATGCGGCCCATCACGAAGATGAAGTCGTAGCACATACCGTGCAGGAGGATGCCTCCGAGCAGCGCCCAGATATAATGCACGGCGTTAGGCTCTTCGTTGAAAAGGGCGAAGATCGCGAACCTGACGGCCCAGGCGACCATTCCGAAGACCATGATTTTCTTGGCGCCGAATCGAACAAGGAGGATGGGCAGAAGCAGAAGGAAGCCGATTTCGGAAATCTGGCCGAGCGACATCTTTGCCGAGCCGGGGAAGATTTTATGGACCAAGGCTACGATGAGCTCGTAGACCCCAAGGTCGCCGGCTTTAGTGGCGAGAATGGAGGATGGTAGCTGCTTGTCCGCTACTTCTAGGATGAAGGCACCAGTCCAGGTGAAGTAAAAGCTAAGCGGTATGCAGATCAGGAAAGAGCAGATCATGAATACCGCGAAAGAGCGGTCCTTCAGGAGTCGTAATGCGTCGAGTCCCAGAAGCTTGGATATGGATACGGGCCCTTGGTCCCCCTTGGGCGGGGTGTGCGGAAGGGTGAATGAATAGAGGCCCATTCCGAGAGCCACCGCGGAAGCCAGAGCGAACATGCCGGCGTTATCGACCCTGCCTGTGAGATTGATGACGAAGTTGGCTGTGATCCATCCGATGCTGGCCGACGTCATGATCACGGGGAAGGCCTTGGTGGAGGCGTGCTGAAGCGTGAGCGAGTTAATCAAGGCGTGTCCGGCCATATAGGTGACCGTGTAGGCGATAAGTAAGGCGTAGAACGAACCGAATTCGGTTTGCTTGGTGATCAGCCAGAGCAGGCCAGCTCCAAGGAGATGAAGGATGGCGAGGACTCTTTGCGTCGGGAAGAATCGGTCGGCGATGACGCCGATGAGGAAAGGCGAGACGAGCGCGCCGATCGCGGTCGTGCCATAGGCGAGACCGATCTGGGTGCCGGTGAATTCCAGCTTACCGAGATACACGGCCATGGTGTTATACCAGCAGCTCCACACGAAGTAGTGGAGGAAGACCATCGTGGCTAAACGGATGTAGAGGGTGGGGGTCATGGGGTGGTTAAAGGGGTAGGGGTAGGGGTGGGGGTAGGAAATGAAGAGTTCTTTGTTCTTGGTTCTTAGTTGGGGAAGCGGGCTTAGGCGTGGCGGCGGATGGCTTCGCGGTAGGCGAGGGGCGGGAGTTCCTGATGGCGTTGGAACTGGCGGTGGAAATAGGCGGACGTCGGATAGCCGCATTGGTGCGCGATCTGCTTAACGGAGAGATCCGTCTCGGCGAGCAGGCGGGCGGCCCGCGCGATGCGCAGTTCGTTCAGGTATTGGGGCACGGAGCGTCCGGTGCACTTCTTGAACAGGCGGCTGAACGCGCTCTCGCTCAGGCCTGCCAGCCCGGCGAGCTCAGGCACGTAGAGCGGCTTGGCGAGGTTGGCCTTGATGTGGGCGACGACGTTGCCGATGCGGTCGGAAGTCTGCGCATCGGTGGTCGCGTGGAAGCCGGGCGTGGCGATCTCCTTGAGCTCGTCCGAGCCCGCGGCCATTTCGAGGAACTCGATCAGCAGGGCGAGCCGACGCAGGCCGTGGGCCTTGGGCATCTTGTGCAGGAGCGCGGCGGCCTGCTTGCGCGTGGCCCCGCGAAATTCCAGGCCCTGGCGGGCGCGCTCCAGCAGGCGGCGGATGGCGGAGACTGAGGAGTGTTGCGTCCATTCCTCGCCGAAGAGGTTGGGGCGGAACTGCACGAGGATCCACTCGACGCCGGCCTGGCGGCCTTTGCGGTCGTTACGGAAATCGTGCGGGAGGTCCGAGCCGAGCAGCAGGATCTCGCCGACCTTGAGCGGGGTGATCTTGTCGCCGATCCATCGTTCGGTGCCGCCGCGCAGGAGGAAGAAGATCTCGAGCTCGGGATGGTGATGCCAGACGCACCCGAAGTCGCGTTGGCTCAGGTGTTCGCAAGCGACGAGTTCGTTCGCCGCGGCGGGAGATTGCTGTTCCTTGATGAGGCGCACGCTTATTTCTTCTTGGGCGCGGGTTTCTTAGGCGCGGGCTGGCGGCCGAAGAACCACTTGGCCTCGCCGTTCCAGGCGTGGTCGGTCTCGAGGGTGTGCAGCTTCAGCTGGAATCCGAGGGCGTTGAATCGGGCAGAGGTCCAGCCGGTGGCGTTGGTGTTCTTGTTAAATACGTAGGCGCAGGCGATGGTGCTGATGATGTGGATGCCACTCTCCTTGGCCTGCGTCCATTCATGGGTGTGGCCGTGGATATAGGCCTTCACCTGCGGGCGCCGGGCGATCTCGGGCCAGAAGTCCGCGGTGTCCGTGAGACCGCCCTTGTAGTGGATCGTGTCGCCGCCGACCTGCGGGTTATGGTGACCTACGAGGATGACCTGCTTGGTCGGGACTTCGTCGATCTTGGCGATCACCCAGGCGATCTGCTCCGCGCCGAGCTTGCCGGCCGGGCCAGGGGTCTGGTCGAGGGTGTCGAGCAGGATGAGGCGGGTGGACGGCAGGTCGATGAGGCCGTTGTGACGAGGGTCCTTGAGATCGGAGGCGCTCTTCATCTCCGGGAAAGCCTGATTGAAGACCGGCCGCACGTCGTGATTGCCAAGGGTGAGGTGGACGGGGATGCCGGCATCACGCAGCGGAGCGATGAGTTCGCGGACCATGGCGTAGTCGGCGGCGGTGCCGATGGAGAGGGCGAGGTCGCCGTTGATGATGACCGCGGCGGGCTTCTTCGGAAGGGCGAGGATCTGCTGCACCGCGGCGCGCAGATGGTCGTCGTCGTCCTTCGCGTTACCGGGGATCTTCTCCTCGGGGATGCCGGTCAGGTGGATGTCGTTCAGGATGACGACCTCGTCGCCGCCCGCGGTATCGAGCGCGGCCCAACCACGGAGCGGGAAGGCCAGGGCGGTCAGGCCGGCGAGCTGGAAGAACCGACGGCGGGAGAGGGGAGTGGTCATGGGTAGGGTTTCTCGAGGGCGGCTTCGTAGACGGCGTCGACCATGCAGTCGGAGCCCAGCGCGGAGCGGAGCGGGTCGATGCTGGCGGCGCTGTAACCGAGGTGGAGATGGCGGCTCCAGCCTTGGGCGAGTTGGTATTTGCCGGAGAGCGCGCCGACGGCCGCGGACATCTTGTCCAGCGTGTGCAGGTAGGAGTCCATGCCTTGGCTCTTGTCCAACCAGTCCTTCTGCGAGGCGTGGGCGGCGAGCGCCTTCCGGGCCTGATCTTGGACCGGGGCGACATCTACGTAGAGGCCGGCGCGGACCTTCTGGCGGAGCGGTGTGCGGAGTCCGTGCGGCATGGCGTGGTAGATCGTCACATCATGCGCATAGGGAGCCGCCGGCGGGACGGTGTCGAAATTGGGCATCCCGTGGGTGAAGGCGGCCGACGTCGCCAGGCGGGCGCAGGCCATATGGTCTTCCATGTAGTCCGACAGCGCATGCGTGAGCACGATGTCGGCGCGGGACTGGCGGATGACCGCGGCGACCTTGCGCATGACCTCGATGTCGAAGGTCAGCGTCATGTCGTTCACGACCGGCGGGTAGAACTTCGCCCCGAGGAGGCGGGCGGCCTCCTGGGCTTCGGCGAGGCGGACGGTCGCGGTCGTCGGGCCGTCCATCTGGACGGAGCCACCGTTGCCGGCGCAGAGGTCGAAGTAGTGGAGATCCCAACCGCGCTTCGCCAGCTGGAGCATGGTCCCCGCGGCGAAGTATTCGACGTCGTCCGGGTGCGCGAAGATGGCGAGGCAGGACGGCATCGGTTCAGGCGACCTTGACCGGCTGGCCGCCGTTGGCCGCGCTCTGGTCGGCGGCGAAGATCACCTTGAAGGTGCGGAGGCCGTCGCGGAAGCTCGTGAGCGGCATGTCCTTGCCCTGGGCGAGCGCGTCGAAAAAAGCCTCGAACTGGGCCTGGTAGGGGTGGTCGCTGACGTCGCCCGAATCCAGCATCTTCATCGAGAGCCCGCTCCACTGGGCTTTGTTGGTCTTCAGCTTCGAGGAGTGGAACTTGTTATCGAGGACGCTGCCGTGGCTGCCCACGAGGTGCGTGTGGAAGTAATAGGGCTGGAGGCAGTCGACGATGGCCGCGCACTTGCCGACCGCGCCGTTCTTGAATTTCAGGATCGTGACGGCGGAGGTATCGTATTCGTAGGGCGTGAAGTATTCGCTCTTCGATTTCGTGCTGAAGCTCGTGACCGAGTCGACCTCGCCGGGCATGCACATCAGGAGCGCGTCGAGGGCGTGGCAGCCGGCGGTGAGCAGGGCGCTGCCGCCATCCTTCTTGCCGATGTTCCAGCGGTACTGGCCATACCATGGACCGATGCCGTGGTAATAGTCGACTTCGCCGTAGTGGATCTCGCCGATGAGGCCTTGGTCGATGACGGCCTTGGTGGCTTCCATCTGGTTCGAGAAGCGGCACTCAAAGCAGACACAACCCTTCACGCCGTTCTTTTCGGCGGCTTCGAAGATCTGCATGACCTCCGCCATCGAGTTAGCCATGGGCTTCTCGAGGATGATGTGCTTCTTCGCCTTCGCGGCGGCGACGGCCTGGGCGCAGTGCTGGCTCGGATAGCTGGTGATGTCGACGACGTGGATGTCCGGGTCGGCGAGCAGGGCTTCGACGGTATCGTAGGCCTTGATCTTGCCGCCGTGCTTGGCGCTGAGCGTGGCGGAGTCGAGCGGACGGGAGGAATAGATCGCCGTGACCTGCGCCTGGCTGCTTGCGTTGATCGCATCGATGTGGGCCGTGGCGGCCCAGCCGTAACCGATGATGCCGACGTTGTATTTCTTTTTGCTCATGGGGGCGCGTCTTAGGGGTGGCCAGAAGGATGCTCGCATGCCGAAAAGAAGGAAACCCAATCGGGTGTCTTTTTACGCTCGAATGGTGTCTTTTAACGCGTGGACTAAACAAGCAGCAAGGGGAGACCGGAAACCGGATGGGATGCTGTGGGCATAATGTAACCCCAGCCAATCATCCGGTTTCCCTTTGAGTTTGGTATCGGGCCGCCGTCAGAACTCCCCAAACCCAAACTGCTCGGCCAGGGCCAGGCAGTCTTTCACCGGACGCAGGCCTTTGGAGGGCGTGGGATCGGCGAGGCAGGCGGCGGCGCAGCAGGCAGCGAGCTTGAGGCGTTCCTGGATCTCGAGGCCTTCATGGAGTCCGTACAGCATACCAGCGGCGAAGGCATCGCCTGCGCCTGTCGCACCCTTGCTGTAACCGGCAGGAATTTTGAGCGAAGCCTGCTTGAGGCGGAGGCCTTCGGCGGTCGCGCAGACGGCGCCATGTTCGGTGTGGATGGTGACGGTCTTCTTCACGCCGAGGGAGAGCAGCTGTTCGGCGGATCGGAGGAGCCAACCAGCATTCTTGGGGTCGATGATTTCACCGAGGCTCAGGCCGGCTTCGATCTCGTTGATGACGAGGTGGTCGGTGAGGGGCAGGGCGCTGAGCGCGATTTCGCGAAACTGCGGGTGCGAGGCGCTGCACATGTCGACGGAGGTCTCGAGGCCGGCGGAGCGGGCGTTGAAGAGCAGCTTGGCCGCGATGGTCTGGCCATTTTCGAAGGTGTCCATGCGGTCGAGCAGCATGAGGTAGCCGAGGTGCAGGATGCGGGCGTTGGTCTTGCTGAAGGAGCAGTGCTTGAGGTCGAAGTGCGCGTTGGCGCCCCGGCAATGGAAGAACGTGCGGCGCCCGGTGGACTGCACGGTCATCGCGTCGGTGTAGGAGGTCGGGTGTTCCTTGCTGAGGTGTAGCATGCCGACGTCGATCCGGTGGTTCTGGCAGTCGCGCTTGATCCACTGTCCGTTGGTGTCGTCGCCGACGAGCCCGCAGGCGGAGAGCGGGAAATCGACCTTCATCGCGGCGAGGTCCTTGAGGACGTTATAAGGGCCGCCGCCATTGGAGCGCGACTCGCTCAGGATGCTCGCGAGCATGTCCTGGACAGGGTAGCCATCGATGACCTTGACGTAATCGACGATGAAATTGCCGGCGGCAAGAATGCCTTGGCGAGGAGTTTTGGGCATGAGAATTTTAGAGCGAGACGACCGTGCCTTGGGCCTGCGACTGCAGGGCGGCGGCGAAGATCTCGTGGGTGGCGACGGCTTCATCGGGCGTGGCGCAACCGAAGCGGCCGTTGAGCAGGCCGGCGCGTTCCATCAGGTAGGCGGCCCACATCTGCTGGATGACGTCGGCGAAACCGGGTTCGAAGATGCCGCCGGTGACGGTCTTGAAGGGCGTGCTGAAACCGAGGTCGGTGCGCTTCCAGAACTGTTCCTTGCCGCGTTCGAAGAGCCAGAGGGCCTTGGTGTCCGCAGTGCTGTAGCGGACGCCGCCGTCGGTGCCGAGGATCTCGATATACCAGGTGTTGGTGGCGCCGGGCATGAGGCGCTTCATCTCGAGGCGCATGGGGACTTCGTGGCCGCCGACCTTGATCCAGGTGTTGAGGAGGGCGTTGTCCCAGGTATCGCAGTTCGTGACGCCGCCCTTACCGTCCGGGCGCTGCGGGTAGCCCTTCTGGAGCTGGGCGAAGACGCGGGCGGGCTTCCATCCGAGGCGGAGAGGGATGTGGCAGGCATGCATGCCGAGGTCGTTCAGGGCGCCGCCTTCGCCGCAGAGCGCGTTCATCCGCTTCCAGTTGGCGGCCTTGGTCGGGTCGAGGTCGCTGCTGTGGTGGAAGCCCGAGACGACTTCGAGGACGCGTCCGATCGAGCCGGACTTCGCGAGTTCGAAGGCGCGCTGGGCGCCGGGGAAGAAGGGCATCTCGGAACTGCAACGGACGAAGCGGCCGCTGGCCTTGGCGGCGGCGTGGATGCGGCGGGCGGAGGCGAGGTCGATGCCGAAGGGCTTCTCGGCGAAGAGGTCCTTGCCG
>DBCR01000031.1:4941-40831 GCA_002293125.1 Opitutia bacterium UBA953 | reverse complement strand
GAAGGCATCACCCACTCGATCTGCACGCTGGAGTTCGAGGTGCACCGCCCCTTCTACGACTGGCTCCTCCGCACGCTCGACACCCCCGCCAAGCCGCAGCAGATCGAGTTCGCCCGCCTCAACCTGACCTACACCGTCATGTCCAAGCGCCGCCTGCTCGAACTCGTGCAGGAGAAGCGCGTGTCCGGCTGGGACGATCCCCGCATGCCCACGATCTCCGGCATGCGCCGCCGCGGCTACACGCCCGCCGCAGTCCGCAAGTTCTGCGAGACGATCGGCATCACAAAACATAATTCCCTCTCCGACGTCGCACTCCTCGAGCACGCCGTGCGTGACGACCTCAACAAGACCTCCTCCCGCTTCATGGCGGTGCTGGACCCGGTCCGCCTCGTCATCGAGAACTACCCCGAAGGCCAGGTCGACGAGCTCGACGCCGTCAACAACCCCGAGGACCCCTCCGCCGGCACCCGCAAGGTGCCCTTCTCCAAGACGCTGCTCATCGAGCGCGCCGACTTCATGGAGATCCCGGAGAAGAAATATTTCCGCCTCACGCCCGGCCAGGAGGTCCGCCTCCGCTGGGGCTACTTCGTGACCTGCACCGGCTGCAAGAAGGACGCCGCCGGCAACGTCACCGAGGTCACCTGCACCTACGATCCGGCCACCCGCGGCGGCGACGCCCCGGACGGCCGCAAGGTCAAGGGCACCATCCATTGGGTCTCCGAGAAGCACGCCGGCGACGTCGAGGTCCGCCTCTACGACCGCCTCTTCGCGCACGAGGACCTGAACCACATCCCCGAGGGCACCGACTGGCGCACGCTTCTCAATCCAGGCTCGCTCAAGACCATCCGCGGCCACGTCGAGCCCGCCCTCCTCGCTCTCGCGCCGAGCACCCGCGTGCAGTTCGAACGCACCGGCTACTTCTGCGCCGACGCCAAGGACTCCCAGCCCGGCAAGCCCGTCTTCAACCGCACCGTCGGCCTGAAGGACTCTTGGGCGAAGGCTGTAGCCAAATAAGGTAGGGACGCGACGGCGTCGCGTCCGTTCGCCGCTTAGCTCGCCTGATTCGGGCATGCCTTCGGGCCTTACCATATCCATCCGCCCACGGACGCGACGCCGTCGCGTCCCTACCCATTCTTCGGCCCCGCCCTGGCCAACCGACCCTCCGGTCAATGGATCAACCCCTCTGGACCTCTGGTCCTCCGGCCCTCGTGTCCTCCATTTCTTCTCCCTTGACCCACCCCCCGCCCTCCCTTTGATGCACCTTCTAGCTGGTAACAAAGGAGAGGTGGCAGAGTGGTCGATCGCGCTGCATTGGAAATGCAGTGTACCGCAAGGTACCGAGGGTTCGAATCCCTCCCTCTCCGCCAGCTAGATTCGAGCCAGAAAGGCACGCCTTTCTCGGGTTAGATCAGTCTACTCTCACAAAGACTCTAACAACCTGCATACAGGTAGGGTCAGCACTGCGTACTGACCTAGCCCGAACCGCTCCCGCCCTCAGAGCGCGACAATCAGGAAGGTCAGGATGAGCCTGGTCCGGAGACTGAGCTTGGAGACGAAGACGGCGGAGACGAGGCCGAGCGTCAGGTAGCCAAAAGCCTGCCCGGCCAGGAAACCCAGCCAGCCGTCCTGATCTTTGAGGGTCGAATAAAGCCAGAAGCGGATCGGCAAGGCGCACAAGACGACGATGAAATATCCGGCGACCTCCCGGCGCAGGTTGCGTTTGAAATCCGAGGGAGGGCTATTGCGCATGTTCGTAAGGCTTTTCGGCGGGGACGATGACGGGGGCGATGACGGACTTCCACACGGCGTAACCGGCGGGGAGCATGTGGATGTCACCGGGGATGAAGCATTCGGCCTTGGGCTGGCCATCGGCGCCGATGAGCGGCTCGGTGATGTCGATGAACTTCATCCACGGCTGCGTGGCGCACTCCTTGGCGAGCAGTTCGTTCGTCTTCCGGAGTTCGGCGATCTTGAGGAAGCGCTTGCCGGGGCTGGGCACGACGCCGAGGACGTAAAGCCGCGCCTGCGGCAAGGCGGCGTGCAGCTTGCCGTAAAGCTTCCGGAAATTCGCCAGGACCTCCTCCGGCTTGGCGCCGGCGTTGATGTCGTTGCTGCCTTCGTAAAGGATCACCGCGCGCGGCTTGAACGGGATGGCGAGGTTTTCGACGAAATGCTCGGCGGCCTGATTCATCCGGCTGCCACCGATGCCGTAGTTATGGACCGTCAGAGGAGCCAGGTCGGTCTTCACGCCCTTCCAGAACTGCATGTGCGAGCTGCCGAGGCAGATGATGCCTCCGGGCGCCGGCGGAGCCTTCTGCGCTCCGGCCAGGACCTTCTGATACAAGGCCATGACCTTCGCGGACGAGGACTTATCCGTCAGGACCTCGTCGGCCGCGAAGACAGCGGACGTCGTCAGGATGAGCGCGCAGAGCAGACGCAGGGGCATGCGGCTTACTTAGCCTCTTTCGGCTTCTTTGTCTTCTTCTTTTTCTCTTCCTTGTTGCCGCTGCGGCCGGAGCCGTCACCGACCTCGTCCTTATAGCCTGCCGCGGGATTCAGGCCCGTCAAAGCGGCGGAGAGGCGAGTACGGGCGGCCACGGCGGCCTCGTCCTTGGTGTCGGCCGCGACGGCGACTTCCTGGAACGGCGCGTCCTTCATGTCGTAAAGGGTGCCCGACTGGTCGAGCTTCCAGCCCGCCTCGCGGACGTAGTAGTTATTGCTGAGCTGGCAGAAAGCCCAGGTGCGCGGAGACTTCGTGTCGCCCTTGAACTGGGACACGAGGCTACGCCCGTCGATGACGCGGCCGGTCGGCAGCGGCGCACCGGCGATTTCGGCGAAGGTCGGCAGGAGGTCGCTAGCGTCGGCGACGTTAGCGTTCACCTTACCGGAGGGCATCACGCCGGGCCAGGCGGCGAAGAAAGGGACGAGGCCGCCGCCTTCCTTCATGGAACCCTTCTCTCCTTCGAGCCGTCGTCCACCGATCGTGGCGTCAACCGCGGCCGACTTGGTGCTGCCATTGTCGCCCATGAAGACGATCAAGGTGTTCTCGCGCAGCTTGAGGCGTTCGAGTTCGGCTACGAGCTTACCGACGAGCTTATCCATATAGGTGATGTTATCAGCGAGCAGACGTTGGGCGCGTTGGGCATTCGACTCTCCCTTCGGGGCCGGGGCGCTGTCCGGGGTCGGCAGGATCTCGCCGTGCACATGGGACAAGGAGTAATACAGGAAGAACGGGCCGGCCTTATGGGCCTCAAGCCAGGCGGTCGCGTCCTTGTGCAGCAGGTCAGGGATATACTCCTCGTCCTTCACCTTGATGTTCTTGCCGTCGAGCACGTAGGTATCGGGGTCGCCGCGGACTTCGCCGCCTTCGGACATCGGCTTCGCGACCTTGCTGTTCCAATACATGCCGCTGCCCTTGTAATAGAGTTCATGGTCGAAGCCCCAGTCCGACGGATCACCGGAGGGCGTGAGCTGACCCCACTTGCCGATCATCGCGGAGGCGTAGCCAGCCTGCTTCAGGACGGTCGGAATCATGACCTCGGCCTTTTCACCCATGCGGATGATGGTCTTGCAGGCGTCCTGCGTGACCGCGCCGGAGCGGAAACCGTAGCGTCCGGTCAGGATCAGCGCACGCGACGGGCCGCAGAGCGGCACGGTGTAGAAACGGGTGAAGCGCACGCCGCTGTTGGCGAGAGCGTCGATGTGCGGGGTCTTGTAACGGTCGGACCCGTTGCAACCCAGCTCGGCAAACCCAAGGTCGTCGGCCAGGATGTAGACGATGTTCGGCTTCGGGGCCGCGGAGGCGCCCCAGCAGACCAAGGTCAGGAGCAGTGAAAGAACGGCGCGCATGGGGACTCTTATGAAACCCCGGGGACGCCCAAAGTTTGCAGATAAAACGATGTTTCCATGCCTACGACCGGCCTTCATGGTCAGCCCATGCGCCCCACCCTCCTCGCCCTGTTCGCCTGCGCCACCGCGATGGCCGCCGACATCAAGGTCACCCCGAACGAAGCCGTCGACGTCGCCCAGGACGGCAAGGTCGTCGCCCGTTTCATGATGTCCCACGACGTCAGCACCCCGGCCAAGCGACTGGATCACTACAAGCCCTACCTCCACGTCTTCGACCCCAGCGGCGCCCTCCGCCTGACCAAGGGTCCGGGCTTCAACTTCACCCACCACCGCGGCATCATGCTCGGCTTCGCGAAGATCACGGTCGACGGCAAGACCTTCGACCGCTGGCACATGACCAAAGGCGACCAAGTCGTCACCGCCGTCCAGCCGACGACCGACGGCTTCGTCGCCGCCATCGACTGGCAGGGCGCCACGGCCCAGGACAAGCCGATCCTCACCGAGGAACGCGCCTTCACGTTCACGAAGCCCGCCGCGCCCTTCTACGTCGGCATCGAGATGAAGAGCACGCTCAAGCCCGACCACGGCGAAGCCAAGATCGACGGCGACCCCGAGCACGCCGGCGCGCAGTTCCGACCCTCCGAAAAGATCGACGGCACGAAGACCACCTACGTCTACCCAGGCAAAGACATCCTCATCCACAAGGTCCGCGATCTCACTTGGGTCGCCGAGATCTTCACGGTCGAGGGCAAGACCTTCACGGCCGTTCTCCTTAACCACCCTTCCAACCCGAAAGACACGGCCTTCTCGGCCTACCGCGATTACGGCCGTTTCGGCGCGTTCCCGAAGGGCATCGCCACGTCGGAAGCCCCCTTCAAGTTGCGCTACCAGTGGCTCATCGCCGAAGGCGACGTCCGTGACGCCGTGGCCTTCCAGCAGGCCTACAACGCCTTCGCGGGCGTCAACGAGCCCACGCCGGCCGTGACGGTCAAGTTAGCCGAACAGGCTAAGCCGAAGGCGAAAGCTCCGGCCAAGAAGTAAGCCGGCTTAGGCGCCGACGCCCTTCCGGACGCGACCAATCGCGGCGGACTGACGTTCGTGCAGGATGGCCTGGGCCTTGAGCACCTTCGCCTTCGCGGCGGCGGGGTCCTTGGCCATGGCCAGCACGGCCGGGACGATGCCCGCGAGCTGCGGTTCGTCGTCGAGGTCGAAGAGCCATTCGTTCAGCCCGATGTCCTTCCACATGTTGCCCTTGGAGGTCTGCTCGGACCAGCGGCAGACGATGGCGGGGATGCCGCTGCCGACGCACATGATGGGCGAATGCATCTCGTTGCCGAAGAGACCGGCACTGCGGACGTAGACGCTCAGCGCCTCGTCAGTCAGCCAGTAGTCCTGACGCCAGACGACGCGGTCCTTCACGTCATCGGGCAACTTATCGAAAAGGATCTCTTTGCCCAAGGCCATCTGGGTGCGGTCTTCGGGGCAAATCAGCACCTTGAGGTCGGTCTGCTTCACGACCGCGACGATCGCGGCGCGCAGCTGCGCGTGGTCATGCTCTTTCATCTCGTCGTTGCGCTTCTGCTTCACGGGATCGAAGGCGCGCTCCTTGTGAATCGTCCAATAAGGCGTAATGCGGTAACGCGGAATACAGCAGAGGAACTTACCACGCTCGAGGCCCCATCCATGCAGGAAAGCCGCAGCCTTCTCCTCATTGCGTAGGTCGGTCGCGAACGCGCCGTCCGGACCAAACTCCATCACCGGGCACTTCACGCCGCCGGCCTTGGCGGTCTCGAGCGAGACCGAGTCGCGGAAATAGACGAACTGGGCGCCGCTGAGGATGTCGATCGTCTCCGGCGTGGGCTTTCCCTGGGTGATGCCGAGCACGCCGTAGGGCTTCGGTCCCTGCTTACGCCACATCGCCACCTGCTTCTCGCCCACGAGCGAAGGGCCGGAGCCGTGCAGCAGGAAATCGTTCTCGGCGTAGAGCTTGGCGACGTCGGGCTTGGGGCCGACGAACTGCAGTTTCGGGAAGCGGGCCGCCAGCATCTCCTTCACGCCATTGTCGACGTTGCTCGGCCAGAGGGTGATCACGGCTTCCGGGAAATATTTCTCCAGCAGAGCCAACATGCCCGGAGTGTGGGCGATGTCGCCGATGTTCACCGTCTGCCAAGAGGAACGCAGCACCACGCGCGGGGCGCGCTTACCTTCGGCGGCACCCAGCGAAGCGGCGATGGCCGCCACGAAAGCAGATTCCAGGAAACGACGGCGGGAGAGCATGGTTATCAGGGTTACGGATAGGGGTAGGGCTGGGGTGAGTCAAACCACCCTTCCCTGCGGGTATACATCAGCGAGAAATGGAAAACGGAAAGAATCCTGCGGTGTATTTGGTAGGGTTGAGCGATCCGCTCAACCGCGGTTGACCGGGTCGGTCAGCCCTACCTAGAAATACCCCAGCCAATCATCCGGTATCCGGTTTCCCTTTGAGCCCCAACCGCTAACCGCCAACCGCAGACACCTATTTAATTATAATCATCACTTCTTCGCGACTTCGCGCTTGGGTAGCATCGCGAAATACTGCTCCTGCACGGCCTTCACCTTGGCCTTCAGCGGTTCGACCTGCGGGGTGAGTTCGGCGTAGGACTTGGCGATCTCCTCGAGGTTCTTGTCGCGCTGCGGAATGTCCTTCTCCGCGGTGGCCACGGCCTTCTCGGCGTTGGCCTTCTCGCTCTTGGTGAGTTCGAGGGTCTTGGCGGCGGCGTCCACGAGGAGACGCTTGGCCTCGACGGGCTTACCGGCTTCGGTCAACTGGGCCCGGACGGCGACAAGCGCCTTCTCAAGGACGGGGAGGCCATCCTTGGCCTTCTGGACGGAAGCCTGGAGGGCGGGCAACTTGGCGGCGTAATCCTTTTCCGCGGCGACGCCGGGAGCGGAGAGCTTCTGGACTTCGACCAAGTGGGCCGAACGCTCCTTGGTGATCGCGGCGACGGCGACACCGGCGGGCGCGACCGCGTTGTCAGCGGCGACGACCGCGGCATCAGCGGCGGCCAGGGTGGCGAGGAGGGTCTGTTCGACGGACTTAGCGGCGATGAGCTCCTGGTCGGCGATGCCCTGCCTTGCCTTGGCCTTCGCATGCGCGACCTTTGCCCCGGCGACCTGCTGCTCGGTCTGCTTCTTACGAGAGAAGTAGCTGAAGGAGAAGACGGCCCCGAAAGTGCGGGCTTCGCCGAAGGCTTTATCGGCCGCGGCGAGGTTCACCCCGGCCTGCTTAGCCTCATCGGCGGCCTTGACGGAGACGAGGGCGAGACCCTTCGACTTCGTAACTGCGTCCGCGACGGCGGCCTTCGCCTTGGTGGCGGCGACCTTGGCGGTGTCGGCGACCTTCTTCAGTTCGTCGACCTTGGCGGTGGCCTCGGTGAGGCGGGCGCGGAGCGGCGTGGTATATTGATCGCGGTAAGCGGCGGCAGCGGCGGTGGCGACGGCCACGATGGCGTCGCGATCCTGGCCTAAGCGCACGATGGCCTCGGACTGGGCGTCGATGAGCTTCTGCTGGGCCTCGATCTTGCCGAGGGCTTCGGCCTCACTCTGGCGCAACGGCGAAAGAGTCTTATCCAAGACGGCGAACTCGGACTTGAGCGCTTCGAGCTCCGCCTGCTGCTTCGGAATCAGCTCCTCGTTCTGCGCGGCGGTCTTCTTTGACGATTCGATGCGGGCTGCGGCGGTCACCTTGGCGGCCTCGTTCTCGGCCTTGGCGGCCACGAGGTCGGCGATATCCTGCTCGAGCTTGGCCAGCTTATCCTGCTCGGTAAGGACGCCGACATTGAACTGGGCGGCCTTAAGGGAGACGATGCGTTCGCGATGGGCGACGATCTCGGCGGCGACATCGCGCGCCTTGGCCTGGGCGGAGGCGAGTTCGGTCCGGACTTTAGCAAGCTCCCCTTCGGCGGCGCGGAACGCACCGGCGGCGGGCTTGAGCTTGGCGATTTCTTGGCCGTGATAAGTCAGGCCGCTGCGGCAGTCGGCAACCCCCTTGGCGGCGGTCGCTTTCTCCGCAGCCGTCTTGGCCTTGGTTACCATGCCCTGCCAGTACTTGAGACCGTTGGCGACCTCGGTGTTCTTGGCCTCGTGTTCGGCAAGCTTCTTCGAAGCGGGTTCGCCTTCGGCTTTAAGCTTAGCCAAAACGGCTTCGGCGGCAGGAATCTTGGCTTCAGCGACCTTCGCGGCAGCCTCGGAGGGAGCGAGCGCCGGCTCGAGTTCGCTCAGGCGCTTCTCGAGCGCGACCAGGCGGTCGGAGATCTTAGCGGGATTGCTGGAGACCTGGATGATCTCGCGACCGGTCGCGGTCTCGAAGAAACGGACTTCTCCCAACCAGTTGCTGGAGACGAAGGTCTTGGAGTCGTAGAGGCCGACGACCTTGGCGACTTGGTCAGCCTGTTTGATTCCCTGCGCATGCGCGAGTCGCTTACCGTCGACGCTCCACATGGCGGTGGTACCGTCGGCTCCGCACGAAATCAGGCGGCCGTCAGGCAAGAAGGAGACCGACTGCACGTTACCGCCATGGGCGCCCCAGGTCGCGACCTGCTTGCCGGTCTTCATCTCCCAGGTGGTGATGATCCCGTCGGCGGAACAGCTGGCGAGGATGTTGGAGTCGGCGCGCCAGGCGAGGTCGGTGACGCTGCCCTTATGCTGGCCGAGGTTATAGAATTCGCCGCCGTTATCGGCTTCCCAGACGAAGACGTTGCCGTTGCGGTCTGACGTCGCGAGCAGGATGCCATCCGGACTGAAGTCGGCGCCGGTCACCCACTCGGTGTGCTTGGCGATCAGGTAGAGCTGCTCGCCCGTAGCGACGTCGAAGCACTTCACCTTCTTGGTATTGGTGGCGAGGACGACCTTGCCATGGTCCGGCGAGATGTCGGCCGACATCACCTGGTCGAATTCCTTGCCGATCTCGGTGACGCGCTTGCCGGTCTTGACGTCCCAGACGACGGCATGGCCGAGCTTGCCCCCACGACCGCCGCCCATGATCAGTAGCGATCCGTTGGCGCTGAACTTCAGCGAGCGGGCATAACCTTCGGCATAGGGCAAGATGCCTGCGAGGTCGTGCGAGTCGGTATCGTAGAGGAGGATCTGCTTCTGTCCGGCGACGGCGAGGAGCGAAGTCCAAGGGCTGGCCGCCATGGCGATGACGGCCGACGTACGCGGCGTCACGATGACGGGCTCGAGCAACACGTTTTCAGGACGGGCCACCGCGCCGGTGGGCTTACCGGCGCCGCCAGCGAAAGAAAGGTCGACCTTAGGCTTATTGGAAGCCTTGGCCACGCTGCCCTTGGCCTGGAGTACGCCGCCCTCGATCCACTTGGAAAGCAGCGCCAAGTCCTTGGCCTCCATCGGCGCACCTTCCGGCGGCATGAAGGGCTCTTCCTTGTGCGCACTCATGGTCCAGAGTCGGCTGCCGGAAGGATTACCCGCGTCAACGACCGCGCCGCCGCTACCGCCGTTCATGAGGCCAGCATAACTGGTGAGCTCGAGGCCACCCTTCTTCTTGTCCGGATTGTGACAGGAGAAGCACTTGTTCTCGAGCAACGGCCGGATGTGGTCGTCGTAAGTGAGTTTCTCGTTCTCTTGCGCCCAGGAGGCGGCAGAAACCAACCCCGCCGCCAAGATAAGGCAACGACGGGTCAGCCAACGAAAATGAGGGAAGGCGGCGGACATGCGGACGGGAAGGTCAGTGGTTGAAGTAGAATTCCTTCGAGTTCATCAGCGCCCAGAAGGCGTCTTCGAGCACCAGCCGACGATTATTGGGGTCGGCCGCGATCGCGGCGGCGACGGACTTGCGCTCGACGTCGGCAGGCATTCGTCCGAAGACACGCAGGAAGAGTTCGTCGATGATCTCGTCATCCTTCTTGCCGGCGGCGACCATCTTCTCGACCACCTGGCCGCGGCGGATACGGTCGTTGACGGCGTCGCCGTTCATGAGGTGCAGCGCCTGGGACAAGTTCGGATCGGTCTTCACCTCGGTCGAAGCGACCGACTCCCGCTTGGAACGGCCGAAGGTCGTCAGGAAGTAGTTCGAGACGGCGCCGTCGGCGATCTGCACGGCGCGGGCGCCGAGCGGGAGGCCCTGGAACTTGTTCGGGGTCTCGGTGATCTGCGAGATGGCATCGAGGAGGACCTCGGCGCGGACGCGGCGGACCTGGGCGCGGGCGAAGTTCAGCTTGTCGTCGGCGTTGGAGGCGTTCGTCTTCGAGCTGCGCTGGTAGGCGGCCGAGGCGGTGATGTCGCGCACGAGGCGACGCACGTCGTAGTTGTATTCCGTCAGCTTCGCCGCGAGCTCGTCGAGCAGCTCCGGATTCGAGGGCGGGTTGGAGACGCGGACGTCGTCGACCGGATCGACGATGCCGACGCCGAAGAAGTGGGCCCAGACGAGGTTGGCGATGTTACGGGCGAAATACGGGTTGCGCGGCGACGCCAGCCATTCGGCCATCACGCGGCGGCGGTCGTCGCCGGGCTTGAGGTCCGGCTCCTCGCCGCCGAGGAACTTGGGCTTCACGTTCTTCTTGGTCAGGAAGTGCTGCGACTCGCCGCCCTTGCTGTTGAAGACGATGACTTCCTGGGGGTCGTCGGTGTTCTTGCGGCCGATCTGGGCGAAGAAGGCGTTGAAGCCGTAGTAGTCGTTCATCGTCCAGCGGTCGAACGGATGGTTGTGGCACTGGGCGCACTGGAGGCGCATGCCCATGAACACCTGGGCGACGTTCTCGGACAGCTTGAGGCGGTCGAGCTCGCTCTGGTAGTAGTTCACCGCGGGGACGGAGACCGTGCCGCCGTTGGCGGAGAGCAGGTCGACGACGATCTGGTCGATCGGGCGGTTCTTGCCGATCTCGTCGGCCAGCCAGTTGTAATAGAGGAGCGCGTTCTTGTAGAAGGGCGGAGCGTTGTTGCCCTGGTTGATGCCGGAGCGGATCTGGAGGAGCTCGGCCCACTTCATCACCCAGAGCTCGGTGAACTCCTTGCGCTGGAGCAGGGCCTCGACGAGCTGCTTGCGCTTGTCGGGACGCTGGTCCGCGAGGAAGGCGGTCAGCTCGGCCGGCTTCGGGTAGAGGCCGATGACGTCGATGTAGACGCGGCGGACGAACTCCTCGTCGGTGCACGTCTCGGAGGGGACGATGCGCAGGCGGTGCAGGCGCTCGTTGACGGCCTTGTCGACGTAGTTCACCTCGGCGACCTTCGGGCGTTCGTAGACGAGGCCCTTGGGGATGACGATGGCCTGGGCGGTGACGCTGAAGACGTCGAAGCGGGCGAGCATGAAGGCCGCGCCACGGTCGCCCGACTTCACGACGCCGTCCTTACCGATGGAGGCGACGGGATCGTTGTTCGACATGAAGAGCGCGAGGCTGGTCACGTCGCGGTCGGTACCGTCGGAGTAGGTCGCACGGACGGTGATCTGCTGCGTGGCGTCCTTACCTTCGAGGACGATCTGCTTCGGGAAGACCTCGATGCCCGTCACCTTGGCGAGGCCCGGCGCGTCATCCTTAGCACCGTTAGAAATCCACTCGAGGATGGTCTTGTTATACTGGGAATCAGCCTCGTAGAGCTTGTTGCCGGAGTGCGGCACGTTGCCGATGGCCTTCTCGACCATCGTGCTCTCCTCGGGGATGGCGAGGTTGATGCGGCGGCCGATCATCTCACGGGTCAGGCGGATATAGTCGCCATCCGGATCCATGCCGAAAAGCGAGAGGCGGAAGCCGTCCTTGCCGCGGGCGGCGCCATGGCAGCCGCCGCTGTTGCAGTTGGCGCGCAAGAACACCGGCATGACGTCGAGCCGGAAGGAGACCGCACGGTCTTTCTGCCCGTCCTTGACCGCGACGGGGATGCGGGCGGTGAGCCCGCCAAGGGCGGCGACGACCTCGGTCTTGCCGGCTTCGGTCACGGCGTGGACGGAATAGCCGTCAAACTTGGCGACCTTCTCATCGGCGATACGGAGGTCGGCGAAAGCGGTGACGTCGCGAGTCGTGGCGTCCTTGAAGGTGGCGAAGACGACGAGGCGATGGAAGTCGCGCTTGGTCTCGAGGCTGATGGATTCGGGGAAGATCTCGAGCCTCTCCAGCGTCGCGAGCTTCTGCGTGAGCTCGGCCTTCGCTTCCTCCTTCGACTTATCCTTGGCGGCGAGCACGACACCGGCGGGCCAGGCGGCGCCTTCGGCGACCCAACGGCGGATGACGTCGATCTCGGCGGCCGGCAGGGGTCCGCCCTTCGGAGGCATGATGTCGTCATGGTCCTTCGGGAGGACGAGACGCTTCACGAGTTCGCTCTTTTCCGCGTCGACGCCGATGAGCGCGGCGCCGCTCTCGCCACCCTTGAGGAAGCCCTCGCGGCTGGTCATGAGCAGCTTGCCCTTGGTCTTGTCCGGATTGTGACACTCCAGGCACTTGCCCTCGAAGATCGCGCGCACCTCGTCGAAGGCGACGGGGGCGGCGTCGGCGGCGGCGGTCAGGCCGGCGGCGAGGAAGGCGAGGAGCGGGAGACGGCGGAAAGACATGGCTGGGAAATCAGTTCTTGGGGGCTTCGTTTTTCTGGCGGAGCTGTTCGAGACGGGAAAGGGCGGCCGGGGCGGCGGCCACCGGGGCGGCGACCTTGGCGGCGGACGGCGTGGCCGCCTTGGCGACCGGCGCGGGCGCGGCTTTACGGGCTGCGTCAAGGCGCAGGATCGAACCCAGCGCGATACGGTGCGTGGCGAAGCCCTTGCCGACCGGGATATCGACCTGGACGAACATGTTCGCCACCTTGCCGATGCGCGATTTTTCGTCGGTCTCGACGGTGAAGCGGAGTTCCTTGGTGTCCTTCGTCACCTTGACGGGCGCGATGCGGATCGTATCGGGGGCACCGACGAGCTGGGCGACGGCCTCGCCCTCGAACGGACGGGTCACCTCGAAGTTGGTCGCCATCACGCCGGGCGTGCCGACCTCGACCGCGGTGAGCGGAATCGCGTTGGCGGCGACGTAAGGAGCCTCGGTCGCCAGTTCGGCGAACGGCGAAGCGTTGTACACGTTCCCCTTGCCGGCGGTAGCCTCGCCTTGCACGACGAACTTCCAGGGCTTCGTGTCGACGTTGGCGTTGGCGCTGAGCTGGAAGACGCACTCGGTGGCGTCGGCGGCGATGGTCTGCTCGCCGAGCGAGGAGACGCCCGGAGGGGTCCAGCACATGAAGACGCGGATCGCGCCCTTGAAGCCTTCCTTGCGCTTGGCGATCACCTTGAGATTGACGACGCCATTACGGACGAGCGGGGTTTCCGGCTTCTGGATCTCGAGGGAGTAAGGCGCCTCATCCACGACGGCGACCGGGAGCTGGTCCTCGATGCCCTGGTAGTAGATCACGTTGCCGATACGCACGATATCGTAGGTGCGGCGCATCTGGCCGACGATCTTGTTGGCCGGATCCTTCGGCAGGAGCAGCGGGGTGACGATGGCGCCGCCGTGGGGCGCGTCGGCCGCGGCTTCGAGCACGAGCGGCACGCCGGGCAGGCTGCCAGGGGCTTCGTCTTCGAGCAGCTTCACGCCGGCGGGCAGGCCCTTGAGTTCGAAGCGGTAGTCGCCGCCGACGCCGTTGCGGGTGAAGTTCTCCAGCAGCACCATGCGGCCGCCCTTGGGCACGGCCAGGAACTGGCGGTAGTTCGTGTCGTTGATGGTGTAATCGGGGGAGGCGAAGGTCAGGCTGGGCTGCGAGGCCACCATCTCGATGCGGTAGACGAAGTTGGCGCCGCCGCGTTCGAGGTGGTCGGCGACGCGGACGGTGTACACGCCGTCGGCGGGGGCGGTGAGGCGGAAACGGGAATCGAGACGGCGCATGCCGCCGCCGTCGTCATTGTTCGCGAGGGAGTTGCCCTTGGGACTCAGCACGGTGACGACCGGATCGAGCGGGGAACCCAGGATCTGGGCGAGGGCGCGGCATTCGAAGACCTGACCCTTCTTCAGCGGCACGCGGAAGAAGTCCACGTCGCCGGGCTTCTCGATGATGCCGTTGAGCGCGTAGGCCGAAGCCTCGGCGGCGACGGTGCCCTGCTCGGCCGCGTTGTTCGGCTCGGCTTCGAGGGTGTTGTCGACGGTCGAGAGACGGAAGAGGTTGCCGGAGGGCGCGGGCGGCTGGGACTTCGGGTAGAGCACGAACTCGGCGTCGTCCTCGGCGGGGAGCGTGACTTCTTCGGCGAAGGAGTCGCGCGGCTCGAGGAAGCGCACGGTGACCTTCGAGCCGAGTTTGCCGCCGGCGGGGTAGATCGCGTCCGGACGGCGGAAGTCGCCGACGTGCAGGCGGTAGAAGGAGTTGCCCGAGCCGCGGTAGGAGGACTCGCGCACCATCACGTAATAGTCGCCGTCGTATTCGGCGGTGAAGGAGCAGTAGCCGTCCTGGCGGTGCAGGATGGTGTCGTCGGACGCGGCCTTCTCGAAACGATCCTTGTCGAGGATGGCGACGTACGGATCCATCGCGCCCTGCGGGATCGCGGCGAGGCGCAGGCCGTCGACCTGGACGCCGATGCGCTGGCCCTTCTTGACGGTCAGCCTGTAGTAGTCGACGTCCTCGGCGAGCACGACGCCTTCGACGGTCTGATTGAGGGCGATGGCCTGGGCGCCGGCGAATTCGCTGTTAGGCTCCTTCTCCTCGACGTTCGGGTAGGGGCTCGCGAAGAACTGGCGCATATGCGAGATGCCGGACTTCGTGCGCACGCGCATGACGTGGTTGCCGGCGCGGACGGACTTGTCGATCGAGAGGGTGAGTTCCACCTTGTTCGTGGCGCGGCTCTCCACGCTCTTCACCTTGAAGCCAGGGGTGTAGAACATGAGGTCCTCGAAATCATCGAGCTGGGCCCCGGCGATCGTGAGTTTGACGTCGGCGCCGATCTGGCCGCCGTGCGGCTTCAGCGAGGACATGCTGGGGTAGGCCGCCCACGCGGTGAGCGGGGCGAGCAGGAGCGCGGCAAGGTGACGGAAGTTCATGAAAACGTTTCAGCGGGGCGCAGCCCGCCCGCCGCGCCGAAAGGCAGGCGGATGGGGTTTTAGGCGCCGGTTCAGGCCAGCCAATCGGTCATGATGCGACCGCCGTTGACGATGTCGATCGGACGACCGCCATCCGACATGATGCGCTTATCGGCGTTGATGCCGAGGACGCGGTACATGGTCTTGGCCAAGTCTTCCGGGCCGACCGCGTCGCGGTCCGGCTCGCCACCGAGGGCGTCGGAGGCGCCGTGGATGTAGCCTTCCTTCACGCCGCCGCCGGCCATGGCGACGGAGAAGACGCGCGGCCAGTGGTCGCGGCCGTTCGTTCCGTTGATCTTAGGCGTACGGCCGAACTCGGAGCTCACGAGGACGAGCGTACGCTTGAGCATGCCGCGGTCCTGGAGGTCGGTGATGAGGCGGGCGAAAGCCTGGTCGAAATTCGGGGCCTGACCGTCGAAGGCGCTCTTGATGTTCGAGTGGTGATCCCAGCCGCCGAAGGTGACGGAGACCATGCGGACGCCGGCCTCGACGAGCCGGCGGGCAAGGAGGAAGCGCTGACCGGCGGTGTTGCGGCCGTATTCATCGCGCAGCTTGTCGGACTCCTTGGAGAGGTCGAAGGCCTCGCGGGCCTTGGCGCTGCTGACGAGGCCGTAGGCGGCCTGCTGGAAGCTGTCCATGGCGCCGATGGCGTCGGACTTCTCGGTGGCGCGGAAATGTTCGTCGACGGCGGCGAGCATGCTGCGGCGACGGTCGAAACGCTGCGTGGTGACATCCTTCGGGGCGAGGAGGTCGCGGACGGCGAAACCCTTGTCAGCCGGATCGCTACCGAGCGCGAACGGACCGAAGGCGCTGCTCATGTAGCCCGTGCCCTGGTCAGGGATGCTCTGGCTCGGGACGACGACGTAGGGCGGGAGGTTATTGCGGCTGCCCTGTTCGTGCGAGATGACCGAACCATAGCTCGGGAACTTAAGCGCCGGGCTCGGGCGGTAACCCGTGAACATGTTGTGCGTGCCGCGTTCGTGCGCCGCTTCACCGTGCGTCATCGAACGGACGACGGTCAGCTTGTTCATGATCTTCGCGATGTTGACGAACTTCTCGCCGACGTATTCGCCGGGGATGGAAGTCTTGATCGGCGTGTACGGACCGCGGTAATCAGGAGAGGCGAAAGGCTTCGGGTCCCACGACTCGTGCTGCGCCATGCCGCCCGGAAGGTAGATGTGGATGACGGAGTCGGCCATCGCGTTGAAGGACTCGACGCTGGGGATCGCGGACGCCTTGAGGCGAAGCATGTTCGGGAGGCTCAGGCCGAGCGTGCCGACCATGCCGATGTGCATGAAGTCGCGGCGACTCAGGGCGTTCATGACGTCGGGGTGGTTTCCTTCACAATTGCGATGGAGTTTCATGGGTCTGTCAGGGGTTGTCTTTGAGACAGTTAGATGTCCGACAGGTTGCGAATAAATATATACTTTCCCCCTATAAAGGAGATGGGGGTTATACGGCGTAATTCGCTCTTAAGTTATTTTTAAATGGCGTGATTCAATCCTTAAATGAGCCAGCAAGCTGCCGCCTGTCGTCTTTCTGAGGTAAGCATGCACAAAAAAAGGCGGGGTTGCGCCCGCCCTTTCGGACCGAAAATCAGCCGAAGCTTACTTGATCTCGCCGATGGCGATGTTGCGGTATTCGACCTTCATCTTGACGTTGCCGTGCACCTGGAGGCCGACCGGAGCGGGCATGGGGTAACCGGCGTCAACGTAGTTCGAGACCTGCTCGCCGTTGATCCACACGGTGTAGGTGTCGCCCTTGGCCTGGAGGCGGACCTTGTTCCACTCGCCGTTCTTCCAGAGGCTCGCGACCTTCGGAGCCCAGCCGGCTTCAGGATACTTGCCGACGTAGAACGCGCCGGTCATGTCTTTCTTGAGGGAGCGGGAGACGCCGATCTGCATCTGGATATCCTTCTTACCAGCTGCGTCCTTGCGGACCATGATGCCGCTGTCGATCTCGCCGTCGAAGCGGACTTCGCACTCGATGACGACGTCTTGGTAAGACTTCTCGGTGAAGAGCATATTGCCCTTCTTGTAGTCCTTGAAGGATTCCTTGTTCTCTCCGGCCAGCACGCCATCGGCGGCAGTCCAGAAGGCATCAGGACCGGAGGTCTTCCAACCAGCGAGGTCCTTGCCATTGAAGGCGGACTCAAGTTTCACTTCGGCGGCAGAGGCCGAAACGACGAAGGCGGCGAGAGCCGCGAGGAGACGGAGGGAGGTCATATGCTTTGGGGGGTTGGGGTAGGGATAGGGGTCGGGGCAGGAGATACAATAAAAGAGCGATGCCGAAAACGGAGTTCCGCTTGCCGAAATCCATTTGCCTCCTGTTGTCCCTACCCCTACCCCTGTCCCAACCCCTTCATCACCCCATGCCCACCCTCCGCCTCCTCGCCCTCCTCACCGTGTGCTCCCTCGCCCAAGCTGCCGAAGTGAAATATGAACTGCTGCCGGACTTCCTCGGCACGCCTCCCGGCAAGGCCCAGATCGGCAACGGCCACGGCGAGATCGCCGTCGACTCCGCCGGCCTTATCTACGTCAGCGTCCAGGAGAAGGACGCCGGCATCCAAGTCTACGGCAAGGACGGCAAATACGTGAAGACCCTCGCGCTGCCTATGTCCCTCCACGGCTTCGTCATCCGCAAGTCCGCCGAAGGCGAGTTCCTCTACGGCGCAGTGCTCGCTGAGCAGCGCTTCATCAAGGCCAAGCTCGACGGCACCGTCGTCATGGAAATCAAGCCCGACGCCTTCCCTGCCGACAAAGCCAAGGTCACGGACAAGAAGGGCAAAGCTGCCAACGCCCTGAAGCTCACGAGCTGCGACGTGGCCCCGAACGGCGACATCTACATCGTCGACGGCTACGGCAAGAGCTGGGTCTTCGTCTTCGACAAGGACGGCAAGTTCAAGTCGGTCTTCGGCGGCCCCACGCAGGTCGTGGACGGCAAAGGCTTCGCCAATACCCACAAGGTCTTCGTCGACACCCGCTTCTCCCCGGCCCGCCTGCTCTGCCTCGACCGCGGCAATAACCGCATGTTCCACGTCGACCTCGGCGGCGCCAACCCGCAGATGATCGCCAACACGGGCCTGCGTAATCCCTCGTCCGCCTCCTTCCATGGCGAACTGATGTGCGTCGCCGAGATCGCCGGCCGCGTCTCCGTCTGGAACAAGGAAGGCAAGATGGTCGCCGAACTCGGCTCCAACGCCAACACCGGCGCCAACGGCACGAAGAAGGAAACCAATACCCCTGGCGTGAAGCCCGCCGACTGGCGCGAAGGCGTCGTGACCTCGCCCCACGGCATCACCTTCGATAACGACGGCAACATCCTCGAGACCGAGTGGAATACCTTCGGTCGCGTGCTGCGCTGGAATCGCAAGTGATCCGCGCGTTGCGCCAGCTGGTCCTGACCTGGGGAGCCCTCGTGCTCCCCTTGTTCGTCTGCGCCCATAACGGCGAAGTCCTCCTCGCGCGCCTGACGATGCATGCCGATGGCGCGTGCTCGCTCAAGGTGACGGCGGACCTGGAGGCGAATTTCAACATCCGCGAGCGCGCCGAATTGGCGAAAGTCGCCGAAGGGCTCTTCACGGTCTCGACCGGCAGGGACCTCCTCCCCCTCACGGAGGCGGCGGGCTCTCCAGACTTCTCCTCGTCCACGAAACTCGAGACCGATTCGCCCTTCCAGCACACGGCGGAGGAGCTCGCGAAGGACTACCGGCTCGAGAGCGCCGAGTGGCATTGGACACCCCAGCCGCGCAACTTCCTGCTGCGCCTGCCAGACGAAAGCCCGCACACGGTGCTACTCTGGCTGGTCGACGAAACGAAGCCCGGCGCCAAGGCCCGCTGGGTGATGATGGTCGCGGGCGATGAATCGCCGCTGATCCAAGCCCATGAGGCGAAAGATCACCTCGGCCTGCGCATGCTGGTCCTCTGCGGCGCCACGATGCTCATCGTCGCGGCGGCCTTGGCGTTCGGCTTCCTCGGACTGCGCCGACTCCGGGCGAAATCCGCGGCCTAAGCCAGCGTCGCCTCGACGAAACCGGCCCGCGCCTCGAAGTGGGGGTTATGGCCGCTGTCGGGCAACGTGACGACGTCCGCTTGCGGGAAGTACGCGCGGATTAGCGCGATGTCTTCATCGCGGATGTAATTCGATTTCCCGCCGCGCAGGAAACGCGTCGGGCCATTCCAAATTTCGCCGTCAGCCAGAGGATCACCGAGGATCTCGGGCAGCGAACGCGTCAGCGCCTCGCGATTCACGGTCCAGCGCCAGCGGCCTTCGGCATCTTGACCAAGGTTCGTCAGAATAAACTGACGCATGCCCCACTCGGGCACCTGCGCGGCGAGTTTCGCCTCGGCATCCTTACGTGAGGTCACCGCGGAAAGATCGAGCGCGTTCATCGCGCCAAACTCGACGCGGACGCGGTCAGAATAGGCACGCGGAGCGATGTCCACGACCGTGAGGCGCGCGACGAGGTCGGGTCGGTCCATCACGAGACGCATCGCGGCCTTGCCGCCCATGCTATGGCCGACGAGGTGCACAGGACCGAGTGCAAGTCCGTCCAACATCGCGATGACGTCGCCAGCTGACGCCGCATAGGAACAGTCGTCCGCCCAGGGCGATGACCCATGGTTTCGCAAATCGGGCGCCAGCACGCGATGGCCGCGTTCGGCGAGCGCCACGCCGGCGGATTGCCAATTACGCGACGAACCGAGCAGGCCATGCAGTACCACGAGCGGTGCGCCGGAGCCGCCGAGCTCGCGGATGATCAATGGAAGCGGGACAGGCACGGGAAGAAAGCCACGGTGGAGGCGCCCCGCCCGAGGTCGAACCATTTTCCCGCCGAGGCTTGAACATCGGCGGACGGAAACTAAGAACGACGCATGCTCTCCCGTCTCGTCCCCCTGCTCGCCTGCGCCGCTTCGGCGTTCGCCGCCATCGAAGTCGTCAAAGTCCCCGGCGCCGAAGACCTGCACGAACCCTTCAGCATCGCCTTCGACGCCCAGGGCGACGCTTACGGCGTGGAGTTCCAGCCCGCGAACCGCGTCTTCAAGCTGCACGGCGGCAAGATCGAGTATATCTCCGGCGTGAAGTGGAACAGCATGGGCAAGACGCCGAATCTCCCCGCACCCGCCAAGCGCCTCGACCTTGCGCCGGCCGTCTACGACGGCATGCACGACATCGCGAGCGCGCCCGACGGCGCCATCTACCTCGCCGATAGTTTCCAGCACCGCATCGTCCGACTCGACCCGAAGACCCACGTCGCGACGCTCTTCGCCGGCACGGGTAAGGCCGGCTTCGCCGGCGACGGCGGCCCGGCCGAACTCGCGCAATTCAACATCACCATGTGCGGCACGCTCAGCCCTGACGGTGCGTTCATGACCATCGCCGATATCGGCAACCACCGCGTCCGCCGGATCGACCTCAAGACGCGGATCGTCACGACGCTCGCCGGCAACGGCAAGCGCGGCCTCCCGAAGGACAGCACGCCGGCACTGGAAGCCCCGATGGGCGACGTGCGCGCGACGTGCGTGGCTCAAGACGGCACGGTCTACGCCCTCCTGCGCGGCGGCAACGCGCTCACCGCGATCAAGGATGACAAGGTCACCGTGGTCGTGAACAAGGCCGGCAAGGCTGGTCCGGCGACCGATGGCCCGGCGGCCGACGCCACGATGCGCGGCCCGAAATACGTGACGATGGACGCCAAGGGAAACGTGCTGATCCTCGACACGGAGAACCACTGCCTCCGCCTCTACGATCCCGTCAAGCAGACCATCCGAACGATCGTCGGTAACGGCAAGAAGGGCGCGACGGTCGGCGCGGATTGGGCCGGCACGCAGCTCAACCGCCCGCACGGCGCCCGCATCGGACCGGATGGTCGCCTCTATGTGACCGATACCGAAAACAACCGAATCCTCGTCGGTCCGGCCCCTTAAGCGGGGTCAGGCCCGTCTGGCGGGGTTTTTGGGTTTGTCTCTTTCAGCAGGGGGCGGTTGGTTCTGGGGTCACATCCAGCCCAATGTCTTCGACCGGTTCCAACTCCTCTCGCCGCCCCTTCGGCCCCCGCGCTTTCGTGGGAGCCCATACGGCTTTGGTCACCCCCTTCCTCAATGGAGCGGTGGCCTGGGATGACCTGAAGAAGCTGGTCGAATTCCAGATCCAGAGCGGCATCGACGGCCTGGTCGCCGTCGGTACCACCGGCGAATCCCCCACCCTCGACTACGACGAGCATATTGACGTCATCCGTAAGACGGTCGAGTTCGCCGCCGGCCGCGTCCCGGTCATGGCCGGCACGGGCTCCAACGCCACGACCGAAGCCCTCGACCTCACGAAGCGGGCCGACGAAGCCGGCGCCGACGCGTTCCTGCTCGTGGCCCCGTATTATAACAAGCCCAGCCAGGAAGGTCTCTTCCGTCACTTCGCCTTGCTCGCCGAATCCACCGCGAAGCCGATCATCCTGTATTCCATCCCGGGCCGCTGTGGCATCGAGATCACCGTCGAGACGACCCTGCGCCTCCGCCAGAAGTACCCGAACATCATCGGTATCAAGGAAGCCGGCGGGCAGGTCGAGAAGGCCGCGCGTCTCGTGCGCGAGTCCGATCAGGAATTCATCGTCCTCAGCGGCGACGACTCCCTGACCCTGCCCTTCGCCCAAGTCGGCGGCCAAGGCATCGTCTCCGTCGCGTCGAACTTCATCCCCGGCCCGGTCGCCCAGCTCGCGAAGCTCGCGCACACGCGGCAGTTCGCCGAAGCCAAGGTCCTGCACGATAAGCTGGCCGACATCTTCAAGACCCTCTTCGTCGAACCCAACCCGGTGCCGGTGAAGCATTGCATGATGCGCGCCGGGATCATCCGCTCGGACGAAGTCCGCCTGCCCCTTTGCGAGATGTCCGAAGCCAACCGCCTTCTCGTCGAGAAGGTCGCCGACGCCACCCTCGCCTCCCTCCGATGAGCCAGCCAATCCGCATTCTCCTCAATGGTGCCAAGGGCCGCATGGGCCTCGCCATCGTCAACGTCGCCGCCTCCGAGAAGGCCGTCATCGCCGCCGGCGTCGACCAAGGCGACGACCTCGCCGCGCACATCGGTGCCGCCGACGTGGTCATCGACTTCTCCTTCCACTCCGCGACCCTCGCCGTCGCGCAGCTCTGCGCCCAGCACCAGAAGCCCCTCGTGATCGGCACCACGGGTCACACGGCTGAAGAGAAGGCCGCGATCACCGCTGCCATCAAGGGCCTCCCGGTCGTCTGGGCCGGCAACTACTCCGTCGGTGTCACGCTCCTCAACGCGCTGGTCCGCCAGGCCGCCCGCTCGCTTGCCGATGCCGGCCGCTGGGACGTCGAAGTGCTCGAGATGCACCACCACCTCAAGAGGGACGCGCCTTCCGGCACCGCCGAGACGCTCCTCAAGATCCTCCTCGAAGAGCGCCAGCTCGCCAAGGATGCCCTCAGGCACGGCCGCGACGGACTCGTCGGTGAACGCCCGCTTAATGAGATCGGCGTGCACGCCATCCGCGGCGGCGACGTCGTGGGCGACCACACGGTGCTCTTCGCCGCCGAAGGCGAACGCCTGGAACTCACGCACAAGGCTTCCAACCGCGAGATCTTCGCGCGTGGCGCCGTCCGCGCCGCCCGCTGGCTGAAGAGCCAGCCCGCCGGCCTGTATGGCATGGAAGATGTGTTGGGACTGAAGTGAGAGATAGGTAGAAGCGGTTAGCGGCAAGCGGTTGGCGGTTAGGAAAGCCCATGCATGAAGGTAGGGGCATCACCGCGTGCTGCCCTAGAGTGTTCGTATCAGGTGGCGGGAAAGACACGGAGGAACTCAAAGGGAAACCGGAGACCGGATGATTGGCTGGGGTTTTATGTCCCAAGCTAACATCCCGGTTCCCGGTCTCCCCTTGTATTGTGCATCGGTTGAATCCCTGGCCAACTGGCCAACCGATCAACGAATCAACTCGTGTCGCCTCTCTTCTGATCAACTGAGCCTCTGGGCCTCCGGGCCTCTTCGTGACGCCCCTTGTCCACGTGTCACCGTGCCCACGTGTCCCCTCGCTCGCGCGCCTTAGCGCCCGAGCGCAGCCTTCACCAACTGATCAGCAGTGGCGCCAGCGCCGAGCTTGGCCAGCGCGGCGCGGACGCCCTTGTCGGCGTCGGGTCCCTTGAAGCCGAGCGCGATGAGCGCGGCCATGGCGTCAGAGGCAGGCGTGGGCTGGGCGGAGACGACGGAGGCGGCGGCCGCAGGCGCGGCACCGGTACCTTCGAGTCCGACCTTATCCTTAAGTTCCATGACGAGACGTTCGGCGGTCTTCTTGCCGATACCCGGGCACTGGGAAAGCAACGCGACGTCGCCGCGCAGGATCGCGTCGCGCAGGATCGGCAACGCGAGGCGGCTGAGGATGTTCAGCGCCATCTTAGGACCGACGCCCGACACCTTCTCGACGAGCAGCTTGAAGAACTCGCGTTCCTCGGCGACGGCGAAGCCGTACAGGGCCTGGCCGTCCTCACGGAAGACGTGGTGGACGAGCAGGAAGACTTCCGCGCCGAGCTTCGGCAGGCGCTCCGCCGTCGTGACGGGCACGTTGACCTCGTAGCCTACGCCCGACGACTCGATGACGACGCGCAAGACGCCGGCTTCGATGAGTTTGCCGCGGAGGGAGACGATCATGGCGAGATGAAAGCGGAAGCGGGCCGGGAGTCAGGCCCGAATCTCGATGATGAAGCCCTTGAGATAACGGCTCTCAGGGAAGTTCAGCAGCACCGGGTGGTCAGCCGGCTGGGAGGTGCGCTCGAGGACGACGGCCTCGCGGCGGGCATCCGAAGCGGCGTCCTCGATGACCTCGAGGTACATCTCTTCCGAGACGCGGTGCGAACAGGAATAGGTCGCCAGGATGCCGCCCGGGGCGAGCAAGCGGAGCGCGCGGAGGTTGAGCTCTTTGTAACCACGGAGGGCGCCGTCGACGGCGTCCTTGCTGCGGGCGAAGGGCGGCGGATCGAGGACGATGAGATCGAAGGACGCTTCGCGGTGTTCCGTGAACCAGTCAAAGACGTTGGCGACTTCGAACGAGGCGCTGAGGCCGTTACGTTCGGCCGCCGAGCGGGCGGCGGCGATGGCGTCCTCGGACTGGTCGAGGCCAAGCACGCTGGTGGCGCCGGCCTTGGCGCAGGCGAGGCCGAAGCCGCCCTGATTGCAGAAGGCGTCGAGCACACGGCGGCCCTTGGCGAGCTTCGCGACGTTCTGATGCTGGTCGAGCTGGTCGAGGTAGGTGCCGGTCTTCTGGCCGCCCATGAGGTCGATGAGCACCTGCACGCCGCCGACTTCCATCCAGGTAGGCTCGAGCGGCTTGCCCGAGACCGTGCGGATTTCCTGGCGCAGGCCCTCGAGCTTGCGCGTGGAGGCGTCGTTGCGGAGGACGATCTCGCGCGGTTGCAGCAGGCGCTGCAGCACGTCGATGATCGTGGCCAGACGACGGTCCATGCCACAGGTCAGGGCTTGGATCGTGATCAGGTCATTATAGCGGTCGACCACGAGGCCCGGGAGGCTATCGGCCTCGGACCAGATCAGACGGCAGACCGACTTGCCTGCGCGGCGGTTGACGGAAGCCGTGACGAGTTCTTCGAGGAGCGGGCCATCGAGGGTGATCGGGCGGCGCGAGTAGCGGCGCCAGGCGATCTGCGACTTGCCGTTCCAGAGGCCGGCGCCGAGGCAACGGCCCTTGAGGTCGGTCAGTTCGACGCAATCGCCGTCGACCGGCGGTTCGCCGACGAATTCGACTTCGCCGAGGAAGGCCCAGGGATGTCCCCGGAGTGCGCGCACGGGACGTCCGGGGCGGATACGAATAGCTCTAAGCATGGATTAATTGACGGACCTCAGCTTCGGGATGACCCAAGCCGCGACCAGCACGGCAGGGATCCAGGCCGCGATCATCGGCGGCAGGGCGCCGCTCTCGCCAAAGGCGGCGCAGAACGAGGTGAGGAAGTAGAAGGTGAGGAAGAGGCCGAAGGTCTTGGCGACGCCCACCATCGGACTGATGCGGCCGGCGCCGACGGAGAACGGGATCGCGACGGCGACGACGATCAGGCAGATGACCGGCGCGGACATGATCGAATGATAACGCATCGCGTAAGCGGCGTTCTGGCCGCCGGGGCTCGCGCCGGCTTGTTCGACGAAGCGGGAGACCTCGCGCAGCGAAAGCTTGTCCGGATCCTTGGTCGAATAGAACATCACCTCGGGATCGTCATCGTAATCCGGCAGGGTGAGTTCCTTGAAGCGCGGCTGAGCCATGAGCGAGCCGGTCGCCGGATCAAAGCGCATATCCCGTCCATCGCGGAAGGTCCAGCGCCAGCGACCATCGCTCTGCTTGCTGAATTCGGCGAAGCGGGCCGTCACGCAACGAATCTCCCGATTCTTCTCGTCGAACGAATGGACGATGACCTCGAAGGCCTGGCCGGTGGAGAGACCGAGATTGGAAATGAGCCAGAGGCGGCGGGCCTTCGCGTTCTCGAAGGAGACCGAGTAAGCCTGCCCTTTCGGGATGACCGTGCCGCCTTTGGACTTGAGCGCGGCGAACTGGGCTTCCTCGACGAGGCTGTTCTGGGCTTCGAGCGCATCAGGCACCAGCACGGCGTTCAGGAGGGCCAGTAGCCCAGCCAGGAAGAGGCCAGCCGCCCAAAGCGGGGCCGTCAGGCGCCACATGCCGATACCGGCGGCGCGGGCGGCAGAGATCTCGTGATTACGGTTCATCGTCGCGAGGACGAAGATGACCGAGATCAGCAAGGAAATCGGGATGAGCAGGGAGAGATTCCGGACCAAGCCGAACAACAGGTAGGCGACGATGGTCCCCCAACCGGCACCGAGGTCGAGGAACTCAGGGATGCGGTTATACCCGTCCGAAAGCAGCATCAGGCCCACGAAACTCAGCAAAGCCAAGGCGAAGACCTTGGCCCATTCAGCGACGATATAGCGGTCCAGAAGGCGCACTGCCCGGAATGACAACAAGGGTCCGCTTGCCAGCAACCCCAAACCAAGCCCAAGTCCCCGTTTCCGCCGATTAAATGCGAGATTCCGCCACTAGGCAGAAGTCCCCACCGTTAGGGTTGAAACCTTCCCACAGAGAGACTGTCTTATGCCTACCTCATGCCCCGGATTAGCCCCATCCTCGCCGCGCTGGTCGTCGCCCTGCCCGCCTTCGCCGCAAAGGTGGACTACAACGAGGACGTCCGCCCGATCCTTTCGGAGAACTGTTTCTACTGCCACGGCCCCGACGGCAATAAGCGTAAGGCCAAACTCCGCCTCGATGTCCGCGAGGACGCGCTCGCCCACAAAGCCTTTGTCCCGGGCGACGCCGAAGCGAGCGAACTGGTGAAGCGACTCTTCTCGACGGACTCAGAAGAGGTCATGCCGCCGCCGGATTCCCATCGCACGATCAGCGCCGCCCAGAAAGAGATTCTCAAGCGCTGGATCACCGAAGGCGCCGAATATAAAGCCCACTGGGCCTTCACAGCGCCCGTCCGCCCTGCCCTGCCGGCCAACGGCGAGAAGAACCCCGTCGACGCCTTCGTGGTCGAAAAGCTGACCAAGGCCGGACTGAAACTCTCGCCGGAAGCCCCTAAAGCCACGCTCCTCCGCCGCTTGTCGCTTGATCTCACCGGCCTGCCCCCCACGCCCGAGGAGACCGCCGCGTTCCTCGCCGATGCGAGTCCCGACGCCTATGGCAAGCAGGTCGACCGCTTGATGGCGTCCCCGCACTACGGCGAACGCATGGTATTGCCGTGGCTCGACGCCTCGCGCTATGCGGACAGCAACGGCTTCCAGCAGGACGGCGACACCTTCCAGTGGATCTGGCGCGATTGGTTGGTGAAGAACCTCAATGCCGACAAGCCGTTCGACCAGCTCAGCACCGAGATGCTCGCCGGCGACCTGCTCCCGAACGCGACACTCGACCAGAAGATAGCCACGGCCTTCAACCGTAACCACATCCTCAACGGCGAAGGCGGTAACATCGCCGAGGAACAGCGCTACGTCAGCCTCTTCGACCGCGTCGAGAGCACGACGACCACCTGGCTCGGCCTCACGGTCGCTTGTGCCCAGTGCCACGACCATAAGTATGACCCGATCTCGCAGAAAGACTATTACCAGTGGATGGACGCGTTCAATCATGTGAAGGAGCGCGGAACCCCGAGCGGAGGCCAGACGCAGACCGGCGGCCGTAGCCGCTTCCGCCTCGACACCACCGTCGTCGAGGCGCCCTCGCCCGAGCAGGCCGCTGAACTCGCCAAGCTCCAGGCCGACTTCGACGCACTGAACAAAGACTTCTTCCCCCTGCAGACCAAGGCTTTCGAAGCCTGGCTCGCCAAGCCGAATAAGGACAAGGGCATGCTGCCCAAGGAACTCGAGCCGCTCCTCGCCGCGGACAAGAAGCGCATCGCGGCGGAGACGAAGAAACTCCGCGACCATTATAATAAGAACGTCTTCACCGAGGACCGGAAGAAGATCCCTGCGATGAAGCAGCTCGATCGCGCGAAGCAGCTGCTCGACGGCTACCGCGGCGATGTCCTGCCGCGCGTGATGGTGATGGCCGACGACCAGCCGCGCGAAACCAACATCCTCGACCGCGGTGCCTACCTCTCGAAAAAGGAGAAGGTCACCTTCGACGCTCCGGGCTTCCTGCCGCCGCTCCCTAAGGACGCCCCGAAGAACCGCCTCGGCCTTGCGCAGTGGCTCTTCCGTCCCGAGCACCCGCTGACCGCCCGCGTGCAGGTCAACCGCCAGTGGCAGGAGCTGTTCGGCAAGGGCATCGTGCGCACCTCGGAAGACCTTGGCGTGCAGAGCGACCGCCCCACTCACCAAGAACTGCTCGATTGGCTCTCGGTCGAATTCCGCGAGTCCGGCTGGAAGATCAAGGCCCTCCAGAAGATCATCCTGACGAGCAAGACCTACCGGCAGTCCAGCCACGTCACGAAGGAGCAGCTGCAGAAAGACCCGGAGAACAAGCTCCTCTCGCACGCCCCGCGCCTGCGCCTGCCCTCGATGGTGCTCCGCGACGTCGCCCTGCGTTCCAGCGGCCTGCTCAACGCCCAGGTCGGCGGCGTGCCGGTCTACCCTTATCTGCCCGACAGCCCTTGGGAAAGCCTCGCGATCACGAAGGAGCGCGACTTCACCTACCCGCAGTCGAAAGGCGCCGACCTCTATCGTCGTTCGCTCTACACGTTCTGGCGCCGCACGATCGCCCCGGTGAACATGTTCGACATCTCGGCCCGCCAGACCTGCCGCGTGCGCACCGCGGTGACGTCCTCGCCGCTGCATGCGCTCACGATGCTCAACGACCCGACCTGGGTCGAAGCCGCGCGCGTGCTCGCCCAACGCGTGACCAAGGAGCAGCCGACGGACGAAGCCCGCCTCGCGCGCGCCTTCGCCCTCGTGCTCGGCCGTGAACCCTCCGGCAAGGAACCCGCCCTCATCGCCAAGATGCTCGCCAACCAGCGCGCGGTCTATGCCGCCGACGCCAAGGCCGCGGAAGCCCTGCTCCTGATCGGCGAAAGCAAGCGCGACGCGACGCTCCCCGCCGCCGAACACGCCGCCCTCACCGCGACCTGCCTCGCCCTCTACAACCTCGACGCCGCCATCACCCGCGACTGATTCCATGGCCTTCGAACTCTCTCCCTCCGAATGGCGCTCGCGACTCACGCGACGCAGCTTCCTCAGCGCCGGCGTGCAAGGTATCGGCGCCGTCGCCCTCGGCTCCCTCCTCGCCCGCGATGCCAAGGGCGCAGGCAACCCCATCGGCGGGCTGCCTGGTCTGCCGCACTTCGCCCCCAAGGCCAAGCGCATGATCTGCCTCTGGCAGGGCGGAGGACCTTCGCACGTCGACCTCTTCGACCATAAACCGCTGCTCGAAAAGATGGCCGGCCAGGAAATCCCCGCCAGCGTGCGCGGCGACACCCGTCTCTCCTCGATGTCGAGCGGCTACGCGAAGTACAACTGCGTCGGCGCGATCAAGCCCTTCAAGAAATGGGGCTCCAGCGGCATCGAGATGAGCGAGATGCTCCCGTACACGGGTGCGATCGCCGACGAGCTCTGCGTCGTGCGCTCGATGAACACCGAGGCGGTGAACCACGCCCCCGGCGTGACGTTCTTCATGACCGGCTCGCAGATTCCCGGCCGTCCTTCGATGGGCGCGTGGCTCTCCTACGGCCTCGGTACGATGAACGAAGATCTCCCTTCGTACGTCGTGATGACGTCGTCGGACGCCGCCAAGACCTGCGGTCAGCTCTTCTTCGAGCACTACTGGTCCAACGGTTTCCTGCCCGGCAAACATCAGGGCGTCCGCTTCCGTGGCGTCGGCGACCCGGTGCCGTACGTCGGCAATCCGGCTGGTGTCAGCCGCGAGGCGCGTCGCACGATGCTCGACGACATGCAGGCGCTCAACCGCGAGCACCTCGGCCAGGTCGGCGACCCCGAGATCGAAACGCGTATCTCGCAATACGAGATGGCCTTCCGCATGCAGGCCTCCGTGCCCGACCTGCTCGACTTCAAGAACGAGCCGAAGTCGGTCCTCGAGATGTATGGACCCGACGTCCTCAAGCCCGGCACCTTCGCCAACAACTGCCTCATCGCGCGCCGCCTCGCCGAGCGCGGCGTGCGCTTCACGCAGCTGATGCACTCCGGCTGGGACCAGCATAACAACCTTACCACCGGACAGCTCGCGCAGCAGTGCCTCGACACCGACCAGGCGAGCGCGGCGCTCGTCAAGGACCTCAAGCAGCGCGGTCTCCTCGACGACACCCTCGTCGTCTGGGGCGGCGAATTCGGGCGCACCCCGTTCGGCCAGAACCAGCAGGGCCAGGGCTTCAAGGGCCGCGACCACTTCGGCCGCGCCTACTCGTGGTGGCTCGCCGGCGGCGGCGTGAAGCCGGGCTACGTCCATGGCGCAACCGATGAGTTCGGCTGGAATATCACCAAGGACCGGGTCCATATCCACGACATGCAGGCCACCCTGATGCACCTCTTCGGGATCAACCACGAAGGCCTGCTCTTCCGCTATCAGGGCCGCCAATTCCGCCTGACCGACGTCGAAGGCCACGTGGTGAAGGGTATCCTGAAACACGCCTGAACGAGGAAAGAGGCAGGGAAAGGGGCAAAGTCGGCATTTCGCCCGCTTTTCCCCTTGCTCCCGCCCCTTCCACCCCTTTTCTCCAAACTTCCACCCACCTTACGGCCATGACCCAGCACAACAGTTTCAAGTCCAGCGCCTCCTCCTCCGGAGCGAAGCGTAACGTCCTCAAGCGCTTCGAACGCGTGGAACTGCTCAAGAAGCGCGGCACCGTCAAGGACCTGAAGCGCGTGACCAAGCTTCCGAAGACCAAGCCCGAAGCCTAAGTCCGGGTCTCGCTCCTTTGCGAAAAAACCCGCCCGGACTTCCGGGTGGGTTTTTTGCTTTTAGGAGCCCAAACCCACGCTCGCCAGCCCCCCCTCCTTTCCCACCATCCGCACTTCGCCCGCCATGGAATCCCCCCGGCAGAAATACCGCCCTTTCGAGACCGTCCGCCTCCCGGATCGCCGCTGGCCAGACGCGCGCATCGAGCAGGCCCCCCGCTGGTGCTCGGTCGACCTCCGCGACGGCAACCAGGCCCTGGCCATCCCGATGAACGTGCCGGAGAAGCACGAGCTCTTCCAGACCCTCTGCCACATCGGCTTCAAGGAGATCGAGATCGGCTTCCCCTCCGCCTCGGACACGGAGTTCGCTTTCGCGCGTGAGCTCATCGAAAAAAAACTCATCCCCGAAGACGTCTCGGTGCAGGTCCTCGTCCAGGCCCGCGAACACCTCATCCGCCGCACGATCGATTCCCTCAAGGGAGCCCGTCGCGCGATCGTCCATCTCTACACGCCGACCAACCCGGCCCAGCGTGAGATCGTCTTCAATCTCTCGAAGGCGCAGGTCCTCGAGATGGCCGTCACCGGCGCGAAGCTCATCCGCGAGCTCACCGACGCCCTGCCCGACACGCAGTGGCAGCTGGAGTTCAGTCCGGAGACGTTCGTGCTCACCGAGCCCGACTACTCCCTCGAGGTCTGCGAAGCGGTCGCCAAGGCCTGGGGTGCTTCGGCCCAGCGTAAGATCATCCTCAATCTCCCGCTCACCGTCGAAGCCGGCACGCCGAATACGCATGCCGACCAGATCGAGTGGTTCTGCCGTCATCTCAGCAACCGCGAGATGGCCATCGTCTCCCTGCACACGCATAACGACCGCGGCACCGGCATCGCCGCCACCGAGCTGGGCCTCATGGCCGGCGCGGACCGCGTGGAAGGCACGCTCTTCGGCAACGGCGAGCGCACGGGTAACCTCGATATCGTCACCGTCGCGCTGAACATGTTCTCGCACGGGATCGACCCGCACCTCGACTTCCGTAACCTGGGCGCCATCCGCGAGGTCTACGAGCGCGTGACCCGCATGAACGTGCACGACCGCCACCCTTACGGCGGCGACCTCGTCTTCACGGCCTTCTCGGGCTCCCACCAGGACGCCATTAAAAAGGGCATGGATCGCCGCGGCAAGATCGGCCACGACGCCCTCTGGGACGTCCCCTACCTCACCATCGACCCGATGGACATCGGCCGTTCGTACGAGGCCATCATCCGCATCAACTCCCAGAGCGGCAAGGGCGGCGTCGCCTACGTCCTCGACCGCGAGTTCGGCTTCGACCTCCCGAAGCTGATGCATCCGGAAGTCGGCAACCTCATCGGCAAGCATGCCGACCAGCTCAGCAAGGAACTCTCGCCCGCCGAGATCCACGACTGCTTCCGCCTGAACTTCGTCAATGTCTCCTCCCCGCTCGAACTCATCTCGTTCAGCTCCGCGCCCGTCAACAAGCAGACCGTACGCTGCGAAGCCGAAGTCCGTCACTCCGGGAAGACCCTCACCCTCACCGGCGAAGGCAACGGCCCGATCAGCGCCCTCGTGCACGCCCTCGACTCCAGGGGCTGGGCGAACTTCTCCCTCAAGGATTACCGCTCGCATGCTTTGACCGCCGGCTCGGAATCTTCCGCCGCCGCCTACGTCTCCCTCCAGTCCAAGGACGGCCGCACCGTCTGGGGTTGCGGCGTCGACGCGAACATCGAGCTCGCCGGCCTCAAGGCCCTTGTCAGCGCGGCGAATAGGCTCGGGTGAAAACCGAGCCTAGGGACACGTGGGCAAGGTGACACGGTGACAAGGGAGACCCATGCGCACGGAGGACTGAGTTAAGGACTGCGTAGAGGGTTGAGTGGAGGTGTGAATGGATTCGATGCATCGAGGCAATATAGGAAAGCACCACGTGCGATCCTAGCGTATTTACTTCGGGTGGCGGGTGGCGGCCCCAGGTTACAGATAGCGGGAAACCATTCTCGGGTCTCAGGTCTCGGCCATCGGGACTCAGGTTCGGGTCTTCAAGTTCAGGACCAGGTCCCCGGCCTGAAACCCGCCACCTGAAATGGCTCACCCCAACCGCCAACCGCTAACCGCCAGCCGCTATTACCTTTTTTGCCCTTGCCTTCCGCCCAAACACATTCAATTTATTGAATATGTCAAAAGCCCAGCCGCTTGACCCGAAGGTCCTCCGCCACTGCGCGGGAGCGCTGCGTACGCTTTCCCACCCGGACCGCCTCCGCATCGTCGAGGCCCTCGAAAACGGCCCGCTGGATGTCTCCGAGCTCACCGCGCGCCTCCGCCGTCCGCAGGCGACGGTCAGCCAGCACCTGATGCGCCTCCGCGCCCACGGGCTGGTGGCCGCCGAACGCACCGGCCGCGTCGCCCGCTACCGCGTGGCCCATGCGGGCTGCCTTTCCATCCTCGGCTGCATCCGCTCCCAATTCTCCCAATAATCCTATGACCCCCTCCCCCAAGATCCTCATCGTCGGCGGCGTCGCCGGCGGCGCCTCGGCTGCCACGCGCGCCCGTCGTCTGAACGAACAGGCCCGCATCATCATGCTCGAGAAGGACGGCTTCGTCTCCTTCGCCAACTGCGGCCTGCCCTACCACCTCGGCGGCGTCATCCAGGACCGCGCCAAGCTGCTCGTGGCCAAGCCCGAGATGTTCAAGAAGCGCTTCAATATCGAGGTCCGCGTGCGCCATGAAGCCCTGTCCATCGACCGCGCCAAGAAGACCGTGCGGATCCGCGACCACGCCGCGGGCACGGAATACGACGAGTCCTACGACAAGCTGATCCTCGCCCCCGGCGCCGCCCCGCTCATCCCCGACGTCCCGGGCGTCCGCGCCCAGGGCGTGCATTCGCTCCGCAACATCGAGGACATGGACCGTATCCTCGCCCGGCTGCCTTCGGTGAAGAAGGTCGCGGTGGTCGGCGCGGGCTTCATCGGTCTCGAAGTCGCCGAGCAGCTCAAGGAACGCGGGCTGGACGTCACCCTCATCGAGAAGGTCGGCCAGGTGCTGCCTCCGCTCGACGCCGAGATGGCCGAGCCGCTCCGCCGCGAACTCCTCCGCCACGGCATCCGCCTGATCTCCGGCGCGGGCTTCAGCGCCATCCGCGAGGTCGCCGGTAAGGCCACGGGCGTCGTGCTCGAGAACGGTGTCACCGTCGAAGCCGACCTGGTCATCCTCGGCCTCGGCGTGCGTCCCTACAATCAGCTCGCGGTCGCCGCCGGACTCGGTGTCGGCCCCACGGGTGGCATCCTCACGGACGAATACCAGCGCACCGCCGACCTCGATATCTATGCCGTCGGCGACGCCGCGGAATATCGCCTCGGACCCACCGGCCTGCGCGGACGCGTTCCGCTCGCCGGCATCGCCAATCGCACCGGCCGCCTCGTCGGCGAACACGCCGCGACGGGCAAGTCCGCCGCCGCTCCGGCCGCTTGGGGCACCGCCATCATCAAGGTCTTCGGCCTTGGCGCGGGTATCGCCGGCGATTCGCTGAAGTCCGCCCTCAAGCGCGGCCTCTCGGCCCGCGCGGTCCATATCACCGCCAACCATCACGCCGGCTATTACCCCGGTGCGAAGTCGATGACCCTTAAGCTCGTCTATGAAGCCGGCACGGGCCGTATCCTCGGCGCCCAGGCGGTCGGCGCGGCGGGCATCGACAAACGTCTCGATGTCGTGGCCTCGTTCCTCCACTTCGGCGGCACCGTGCGCGACCTCGCGCAGGTCGACCTTGCCTACGCCCCGCCCTTCGGTTCCGCCAAGGATCCGCTGCACATGGCCGCCTTCGCGGCGATGAACGACCTCGACGGCCTCGCCCCGATCATCCAACCCGACGTCGATCTGACCTCCTATCAGGTGGTCGACCTCCGCGATGCCGACGAGTGCGCCGAGCTCAAGCTCATCGGCGCCGAGCATGCCCGCAATATCCCGCTCAACACCCTGCGCGATCGCCTCGGCGAACTCGACAAGTCCAAGCGCACCGCCGTCGTCTGCCACAGCGGCCTCCGCGCCCACGTGGGCACGCGCCTCCTCCGCGAGCATGGCTTCGACGCCTTCAACGTCAGCGGTGCGACCTACGTCCGCGACCTCGCCCTCAGCCGTCCGCTCGACATCGCGCCGGCCGCCAGCTCCTGCGGGACCGTCAAGGCCTGCGGTGCTCCGGGCGCGATCGCCACGGACAGCCATGACGAACTCCACCCGCTGAACGTGATGGCCCAAGCCGGCGTGGGTGCGCTGTTGCTCGACGTCCGTTCGCCCGGTGAATTCCGCTCCGGGCGCGTCCAAGGTGCGATCAACCTGCCCCTCGAGAACGTCACCGCCGAATCCGTGCGCGCCCTGCTCGTCGGCAACGACCAGAAGACCGTCGTGCTCCTCTGCGCTTCCGGAGGCCGGGCTCGTACCGCCGCCAAGAAGCTCGGCGCCAGCGGCCTCAAGACACTCGTCGTCCAGGGCGGCACGAATTCCTGCCAGCAAGCCGGACTCCCCATGGACAAGGATGCCGGCGGCATGATCTCCGTCGAACGCCAAGTCCGCATCGCCGCGGGTACCATGGTCTTCACCGGCGTCATGCTGGGCACCTTCGTCCATCCGGGCTTCTACGGCCTCAGCGGCTTCGTCGGCGCCGGCCTCATCTTCGCCGGCGTCACCGACTGGTGCGGCATGGGACTGCTCTTAGCCCGCGCGCCGTGGAATAAGTGATAAGATAGGGGACACGTGGGCACGGTGACACGGTGACAAGGGGAGATGCGTGCTGCCTTGGGTAGGGACGACCATCCTTGGTCGTCCGCGGCCGAGCAAGGATGCTCGGCCCTACCTAATATACACCGCAGCATCCTATCCGGTTTCCGGTCTCCCCTTGAGATGGATACACCCCATGCCCACATGTCACCATGCCCACGTGTCCCCTGCGAGGGCTCGCCATCGAGCCCTCGCTCGACTTTCCCTCCCGGACAGGTAAATCTCCTGCATGTCCAAAAAGCCTGCCAAGCCGACCAGCTACCCTGAATTCCTGAAGGACCTGCTCGAGGCGAAGTCCCCGACGGGCCACGAGTTCGCGGCCCAGAAGGTCATCGACGACCACGTGGAGAAGTCGGCGGACAAGTATTCCAAGGACGCGCTCGGCAACCGTATCGCCGAGCTCAAGGGCGACGGCGGCCCCACGCTGATGTTCGCTGGCCACATCGATGAGATCGGCCTGATCATCTCGCACGTCGACGACAAGGGCTACCTGTACTTCGAATTCCTCGGCGGCCACGACCAGATCATCCCCTCCGGCCGTCGTCTCCACATCCTCACCCGCAACGGCCCCGTGCTCGGCATCACCGGCAAGCGCGCCGTCCACCTGCTTTCACCCGAGGACCGCAAGCGCGTCCCGGAGCGTCATGACATGTGGATCGACATCGGCGTGAACAACCGCGCCGACGCCCTCGCGATCGTCCGCATCGGCGATCCTGCCATCTACACCGACGGCCCGGAACTCCTCCGCGGCAGCATCGGCGTGGCCCGTGCGTTCGATGACAAGGCCGGCGCCTACGTGTGCATGGAAGCCTTCCGCCGTCTCTCGAAGGAAAAGAAACTCTCCGCCCGCGTGGTCGCCGTGGCCACCACCCAGGAAGAGATCGGC
>DBCR01000031.1:0-4771 GCA_002293125.1 Opitutia bacterium UBA953 | reverse complement strand
TCGTCTACGACCAGATGGTCGAAGCCGCCGAGGCGATCGATATCCCTTACCAGATCGGTGCGGAATCGCGTCCGACCGGCACCGACGCCCGCGCCATCCAGATGGCCGGACCCGGCGTCGCCTGCGGCCTGCTCTCCATTCCTCTCCGCTACATGCACACCCCCGGCGAAGTCGTCGACCTCGCTGTCGTGGAGCAGTCGGTCCAGCTCCTCGTCGAGTTCGCCCGCCGCGTGAAGAAGAAGCAGAGCTACGCTTGGTAAGCGCGACGCGCAGAGCGCGTCGCAGGGGACACGTGGGCACGGTGACACGGGGAAAAGGGGAAAACCGAGAGGCCCAGTTGACCAGAGGCCCGGAGGCTCAGAAAACGCAGCGCTGCCTTGGGTAGGGGCGCGACTGCGTCGCGTCCGTTCGCAGCGTGAGATACGTGAGCCGGGCAGAGTTTTTTGGCCTTCCGATGTCAGTCCGCCCACGGACGCTACGCAGTGGCGCCCCTACCTATAATCCCCAGCATCCTATCCCGTTCCCGGTCTCCCTTTGAGTGGTTCGACCTCTGGTCAACCGAGCCTCTGGGCCTCTTGGCCTCTCGTTTGTCCTACCCCTACCCCCACCCCTGCCCCTAACCCTAACGGTTGCATCCATTTGCACTCTTTCTCTCGGTCGTTAGGTTCACGCCATGCCCTCCCCTGCCATCGTCTGGCTCCGCCTAGACCTTCGCCTCGCCGACAATCCGTCGCTTGAGGCGGCCGTGAAGCATGGCGGCCCGGTCATCCCGGTGTTCATCCATGACCCGCAGGCCGAAGGACATTGGCAGCCCGGCGCCGCGTCGAACTGGTGGCTGCACCACGCCCTCGAAGACCTCGCTGAGCAGTTCGAGAAGGTCGGTGCCCCGCTGGTGATCCGCAGCGGCGATTCGCTCGCCGAACTGAAGCAGCTCGTGAAAGAGACCGGCGCGGAACTCGTCGCCTGGAATCGCCGCCATGAGCCCTTGATCATCGAGCGTGACACCCAGGTGAAGACCTCGCTGCGCAATGCCGGCGTGAAGGCCGAGTCGTTCAACGGCAACCTCCTGCACGAGCCGCACCTCGTGAAGACCCTCGCCGGTAATCCCTTCCAGGTCTTCACACCCTTCTGGAAGAACTGCCTCGCGAACCTCAAGTTCGGCATCCCCCTCAAGGCCCCGAAGAAGCTCACCCCTTTCGACAAGCCTCTCAAATCGGTCGCGGTCGAGAAACTCGGACTCCTCCCGAAGATCAAGTGGGACGGCGAGTTCCCCGCCGCCTGGGACCCGACGCGTAAAGGCGCCGAGAAGCGCCTAAAGGATTTCGTCGCTGCGCCGGTGAAGAATTATCCGACCAACCGCGATATCCCGAAGCTCGACGGCACCTCGCGCCTTTCGCCCTACCTGCATTTCGGACAGATCTCGCCGCTCGAGATCGTGGACGCCGTGCGTACCGCCGGATATCTCGGCGTCATCGGTGGCGATAAATACGTGGCGGAGGTCGGCTGGCGCGAATTCGCCCAGCACCTCATCCACCACTTCCCCGAGACCCCGGATCGTCCGCTGCGTAAGGAGTTCGAGAAATTCCCCTGGCAGCCGGACAAGAAGCTCCTGCGCGCCTGGCAGATCGGCCGTACCGGCTACCCGATCGTCGACGCCGGCATGCGTCAGCTCTGGCAGACCGGCTGGCAGCATAACCGCGTGCGCATGATCGCGGCGTCCGTGCTCGTGAAGCACCTCCTCCAGCCCTGGAACGCAGGCGCCAAGTGGTATTGGGATACCCTCGTCGACGCCGACCTCGGCGCGAACACCATGGGCTGGCAGTGGGCCGGCGGTTGTGGCGCCGACGCCGCTCCGTATTTCCGCGTGTTCAATCCCGTCCTCCAAGGCGAGAAGTTCGACCCCGACGGCGACTACGTGCGCCGCTGGGTGCCTGAGCTCGCCAAGCTCCCCGCCGAGTGGATCCACCAGCCGTGGGAAGCCCCCATGCATGTGCTCGCCGAAGCCGGCATCAAACTCGGCAAGGACTACCCTGCCCCGCTCATCGGCCTCACCGCCGGCCGCGATCGCGCGCTGAAGGCACTCAAGGGCATGCGCCCTTGAGAGGGGACACGTGGGCAAGGTGACACGGGGACAAGGGGAGACACAAAGAGGCCCGGAGGCTCAGAGGCTCAGTTGACCAGAAGAGCCCCAACACAAGTTGATCAGTTGATCCGTTGGCCAGTTGGCCAGGGAGATGCACAAGCCCGTGCCCCCGTGTCACCGTGCCAGCATGCCCCCTTGTCAACGCACCCCCTTGTCAATTGACGACAATGAGAGCCCGGGCGTATAAAACCCAATGCCCCTCGCCGTCCGCCCCCGGTTGTTCGCCGTCTTGCTGGTAGGTCTGCTGGCTTCTTGCGGGTTCGCTGCAGCCGCCGAGCCCACGTCCGAGGCGGAAAAGGTAAATCCGGCCCCGCACGCCGCATATCCCAAGCCGTTTTCTCGTCCGAATTCGATGGGGGCAGATTACGATACCTGGCGAGGTGCGAAAGGCCCGGATGTCGGCGTGACGAACGTGGATGTCCGGCGCTTGCCGTCGCGCGTCGATAATTCCACCCGCTCGCAGTTCCCGCCGATCTATAAACAGAAAGGCGGAGCCTGTGGTCAGTTCACGGCGGTCGCCTCGATCTTCACCTACGAGATGAACCTCCTCAACGGCACCGTAGCCAGCACGGAGGCCACGCGCTTCCCGGCGGATTTCTCCTGGAACATGTGCAATGCGGCCAACAGCGCCCAAGGCTCGGAAGCGTTTCATGGTTGGGAAACGGCCAAGCATGTCGGGATCCCCACCGTCAAGACCTACGGCCGCGTGGAAGCGGACAAAGACCTCATCGGCAAGTGGGCGAATGGTTACCCCATCTGGCGCGAGGCCATGGAGTATCGCGTCGCGGGCTATCGCTACACCCCGACCGCCACCGTCGCCCAGATCGACGAAGCCCGAGGCTGGCTCTTTGACCGCAACCAGCCCAAGGCCGGCCAAGCATCCGTTGGCGGCTTGCTGGCGCTGGACGGACGCATGGGTGAGCTAAAGAAGGTTACGCGGACGATTCCCGAAGGAAACTATCTCGCAGGCGAGGACGTCTGGATCTATTGGGGGCCGAGCGGTTTCGGGCATGGCATCACTTGTGTGGGGTACGATGACCAGGTCGGGTTCGATGTGAATGGTGACGGCAAAGTGAGCAACGACCTCGACATCAACGGCGACGGCCAAGTCACCCTGGCGGACCGGGAGCGCGGAGCTTTCATCGTCGTCAACTCATGGGGACAAACCTGGTCGAAAGACGGGAAGATCTACCTACTCTACAGCGCCATGGTCGACCCCACCTGGAAACGCGGGAACTACCTGGGACGCATCGAAGTTTCCCGCCATGTCCCCCGCTGCACCTTGAAACTCAAGCTCGCCTGCAATAAGCGTTCCGACCTGCGGGTGACGATCGGCGTCGCTGGCGACAAGGACGCCACCAAGGCCGAACATGAACTCGCTCCGCAGCCCCTCAACGGCTGGCCGCTCTTCGGTAAGCCCAAGAATAACATCGGCGAAGTCCCGCTCGCCGGACCCGGCGATGAAAGCCCGCTCGAAATCGGCATCGATCTCACGCCGTTGCTCAGCAAGCTGGGCCCCAAGTCCGCTGGAGACGGCCGTCTATTCCTGAACTTCCGTTGTGACGATAATAGCGACGCCACCGGCGTGCTCCACGCGGGGGCCATCCGGCAGTACGATGACCAAGGCGCCTTCGTCCGGGAGACCGTCGTGGAAGTTCCAGAGGGAGCCTTCGGAAAAAGGTCGCTCACGCTCACGACGCCCCTCCCCCGCTGACGCAGTGGGTAGGGTCGGGACCGCGTCACGATAGTGGAGGCATAGGTTCTTCCTCTCAGCCAACGGGGTCAGGCCGCACCCTCGACCCATGCGCACCTAAAACCAGGCTTTTCCCATCCCTTTAGGTGCGCTCGCCAAAAGGTTCGGTACGCATGATGGGGTCAGGCCGCTCCCTTCTTGGGAGTGTGACTTAATTCGCCTGTTCTTGCCGAATTTAGTCACACGCGTAACGAGGAGCGGCCTGACCCCTTTTGCTGAGAGGGAGTGAATAGAGGCAGCTATGTCGTAACGCGGTCCCGACCCTACCCGAGGCAGCACTAGCATCTCCCCTTGTCACCGTGTCACCTTGCCCACGTGTCCCCTGGCTCGCTTAAGCGAGCCGATTCGCCGCGCTGACGAGGGCCTTGAGGCCGGCGAGTTCGATGTTCGCATCGACGCCGCAACCCCAGACGGTGCGGCCGTCCTTGGACTGCAGGGAGACGTAGGCGGCGGCGGAGGATTCCGAGCCGGCGGTCAACGCATGCGAGCGGTAATCCTTGAGGGAGAAGTTCGCCCAGCCCTTGGATTCGAGGGCGTGCACGAGGGCGCTGATCGGGCCGTTGCCTTCGCCGGTGAGGGTGAGCGTCTTGCCGTCGCGACGGACCTCGGCCTGGCAGCGCACGGCTTCCTTGCTGACGGGCGCGGAGCTGAACGAGATGAGTTCGAGCGGGGAGGAGACGTTGACGAAGTTCTGGCGGAAGCAGTCGTGAATCTCGGCGGGCGAGAGTTCCTTGCTGAGCTTATCGGCATGCTTGCCGATGAGGTTACCGACTTCCGGGTGCATGAGCTTCGGGAGGTCGAAGCCGAACTCGCGGTCGAGCACGTAGGCGACGCCGCCCTTGCCGCTCTGCGAGTTGATGCGGATGATGGCCTCG
>DBCR01000036.1 GCA_002293125.1 Opitutia bacterium UBA953 | reverse complement strand
ACCGTCGGCATCGAGATCCCGAACAAGAACCGTAAGGACGTGCTCCTGCGCGAGATCATCGAGTCCAAGGCCTGGGCGGAGGCCGCCATGGAGCTGCCGGTCGTCCTGGGCGTGGACAGCGTCACCAACAAGCCTGTCATCCAGGATCTCGCCAAGATGCCGCACGCGCTCATCGCGGGCGCCACCGGCCAGGGCAAATCCGTCTGCATCAACGCCATCATCGTCTCGCTCCTCTACCGTTGCACGCCGCAGGACCTGCGCTTCATCATGGTCGACCCCAAGGTCGTCGAGCTGCAGATCTACAACAACCTGCCGCACCTGTTGATCCCAGTCGAGACCGACGCCAAGCGCGTGCCGGCGGCGCTCAAGTGGATCATCGCCGAGATGTCGCAGCGTTACAAGATCTTCGCCAAGTGCGGCGTGAAGAACATCACCGGCTTCAACGCCAAGTTCGCCAAGGAGGCGGGTCTTCCTAAGCAGGAGGAGTTGGCGCTCAGCCCCGACGAGTTAGCCGCCGCGGTCGCCGCGGCGGAAGAAGCGGTCGATGACGGCGTGCGCGTCCAGAACGAGAAGCTCCCCTACATCGTCTGCATCATCGACGAGATGGCGGACCTCATGATGGTCGCGGCGAAGGACGTCGAGACGTCCGTCGCGCGCATCGCCCAGCTGGCTCGGGCCGCCGGCATTCACCTCGTCCTCGCCACGCAGCGTCCGTCGACGGACGTCATCACGGGCCTGATCAAGGCGAACCTGCCGACGCGTATCGGCTTCAAGGTCGCCTCGCAGATCGATTCGCGCACCATCCTGGATCGTGGCGGCGCTGAGACGCTCGTCGGCCGCGGCGACATGCTCTTCGTGCCTCCCGGCAGCGCCACGCTCAACCGCGTGCAGGGCGCCTTCGTCGGCGAGCAGGAAGTCGCCGCGATCGTCGAGTTCCTGGCGGAGAAGAACGGCAAGCCCGAGTTCGCCCAAGATGTCATCAAGGCCATCGAGGAGGGCGCCTCCGGCGGCATGGAGGGCGAAGAGGGCGAAGAAGGGGAAGATCCGCTCGTCGCGCAGAGCTGGGCCATCATCAAGGAAACCGGCCGCGCCTCGGTCTCGATGCTGCAGCGCCGCCTCAAGCTCGGCTATAACCGCGCCGCGCGCATCATGGATATCCTGCATGACAAGGGTTACGTCGGGCCGGAGAATGGCTCCAGCCCGCGCGAGATCCTGGTCGAGTGAGGCAGGAGTCGAGGGCACGAGGGCATGAGGACGTGAGGGCCGGAGGAAACGAGGGCCGGACCTGAAGGGAGTATGGAGTATCGGAGGAGTGCTTGTCTGGGGTAGGGTCGGGACCGCGTCACGACATAGCTGTCTCGAGGTAGGGCTGACCACCCTTGGTCAGCCGCGGTTGAGCGAGGGCGCTCAACCCTACCCAAGGCAGAGAGCCAGCACTCAGAGGGAAACCGGAGACCGGATGATTGGCTTGGGTTATTAATAACGCCCGAAGCAAACCTCCCGGCTTCCCTCTGGGTGCTGCGGCTGTCTTGAGGTAGGGACGTGATCACTATCGCGTCCTAATGTGTGTCGCCTTGCGGCGGCTTAGGACAGCACGTGGTACTGTCCCTGCCTCGATACACGGTTGAGCGAGGGCGCTCAACCCTACCCAAGGCAAAGAAGCGACGCCCAGGTAAGCCAGGGTAAAAACTACCTCCGGCCATCGTGCCCTCAGGTCCTCTTGCCAGCTTACTTCTTCTCCTTCTTCTTCTTTTTTTCAGTCACGACCGGCTTCTTCTTTTCTGGCGTCGGGATGGTTGGCTCGGGCACGGGCTTGGTCGGATCGACCGTCGGGGCTGGCGCGGCGGGGTCGAAGAAAGGCTTCGGCTCCGGGGTGACCGGGGATTCCTTGGCGGGCTCGGCGGCCACGGCGAGGCTGGCGGCGAGCAGGAGGGCGAGGAAGGCGGGCTTCATGGGTATACGGATGATACAGCGAAAGCCGGGGGAAGTTTCAAGGGCTTCGCGACCAGGCATGAAAAAGCCCCGTCATCCGGGGCTTTTAAAGGGAGACGGGTCCTTTTTAGAGGGAGGTCGTTTCCTTGGCAGCCTTCTTGGCCGTCGGCTTCGCGGCAGGCTTCGGCGCTTCGGCGTCGGGCTTCTTCGCTTCCGGTTTCTCGGTCTTCTCGGCATCGGATTCCTTCTTGGCCTTCTTCAGTTCTTTGGCGGCGGTGGCGCCGGCGACGACGGTAGCTTCAGCGAGCTTGGCGTTAGAAGGGGAAGCAGCCTTATCGGTACCGATGGCGGCGAGCTTAGCGGCTTCGGCTTGGGCGACCTTGGCGGCTTCGATCGCGATCTGGGTAGCGGCGTCGACGGACTCAGCGACGAGCGAGACTGGTTCGGCGAGCACGGCCGCGGCGGGCACTTCCTTCTTAGGCTTCTTCTTGTCGGTCGTGGCCTTCGGTTTATCTACCACGACGGTACCGGTGCTGGAAGTGGGGGCCTTTTCTTTCGTGGTGGCGGCCGAAGCGAGCGCGGCGGCGACGAGCAGGGCGAGGAGACTGGTCTTCATGTTATGGATAATACACCACGTGCCGGGCGGAGTTTCAACCCCCGACAGGGCGGAAGGTGAAGAAGGCAGCCTGAGGATGTCGTAAAGGCCGATAAACACCCAGTTTTCACTCCGTAGCACGCTCAGAAGCTCAGTCGATAGCACCGAGCGGAGGCCTAAAGGGGGAAATTGTCCTATTCGCTTGCTCGCCCAAGGCATTTCCCGATGAAAGTCTCTTCGATGTCTTCCATCGAAAACCTGTTCGGGAAAAACCGCGAATGGTCGGAGAGCGTTCGTCGCCAAGACCCTGCTTTCTTCGAGACCCTGTCCAAGCAGCAGAATCCCCGCTACCTCTGGATCGGCTGCTCCGATAGCCGCGTCCCCGCCAACGAGATCGTCGGCCTGCTGCCTGGCGAGCTCTTCGTCCATCGCAACGTCGCCAACGTCGTCGTCCACTCCGACCTGAATTGTCTCTCGGTGCTGCAGTACGCGGTGGACGTCCTCAAGGTCGAGCATGTCATCGTCTGTGGGCACTACGGCTGCGGGGGCGTGCAGGCTTCGCTCGAACGCCGTAACGTAGGCCTCGTCGATAATTGGCTGCGTCATGTGCGCGATGTGCACCACAAGCACGCCATCGTCGTCGAGTCCGTGCTGGGCCCCGCGAAGCTGGACACGCTCTGCGAGCTCAACGTCGTCGAACAGGCGGCCAACGTCTGTCATTCCACGGTCATGCAGGATGCCTGGGCCCGCGGGCAGAAGGTCGAGGTCCACGCTTGGATCTACGGTCTGCGCGACGGCCTGATTAAGGACCTGGGTCTGAACGTCGCGTCCCTCGAGGCGCTGACGCCGGCTTATGGCAAGGTGTTGGCCCACTACCGCCGCCTGGGTGGAACCGCTGGGTAGTAGGTCCGCTTGAGCGCCGCCGTCACGCCGTCAGCGTGGCGGGATGATTTCTCAGGATCGTCCGCGCGAGCGGCTGGTGCGGCTCGGTCCGCGGGCCTTGCTCGATGCCGAGCTCATCGAACTCCTCATCGGCACCGGTACCAAGGGCGCGCCAGCACCGGTCGTCGCGACGGCCTTGCTGGCGGAGTCCGGTTCGCTCGCGGCGTTGGCGACCTGGGACACGCATGACTTCGGGCGGGTCCACGGGCTCGGTCCCGCGAAGGCCGCCGAGCTCACCGCCGCGATGGAACTCGCGCGAAGAATCCGGGAGCGTGCGCACGACCCCGGCGAGAAGCTTGACGCCCCCGCCAAGGTCTGGGCGCGGCTCGAGCCGTTCGCGGCCGGTCTCGCGGTCGAGAAGTGCTGGGTGCTCTGCCTGAACCGGCGCAACCGGCTGCTCGCATTGCACGAGGTCAGCTCCGGGACCGCGACGAGTTCGCTCCTGCACCCGCGAGAGGTCTTCCGGCAGGCGTTGAAGCATGCCGCGTCGGCGGCGATCGTGGCGCACAATCACCCCAGCGGAGATCCGACGCCGAGTCCGGCGGACCGGGCCGTGACCCGGCAGCTGGCCGACGCCGGGAGGGTCGTGGGGGTGGAGTTGCTGGACCATGTGGTCATCGGTCGCCCGGAGGCCGATCCGGCGGGTAAAGGGTGGTTCAGTTTTGGTGAGGCGGGCTTGATTTAGAGGAACTTCCCCTTGAGGTTAGGGGTCATAACCCCATGCCCCTTTCCCGGTCCATCAAAGTCGTGGCCGCGCTCGTCGTCCTCGCCTCCTTGGTTTTCGCCGGCCGCCAAGGCCAGCGCTACTATAAGAAGAATCTCGCCGCTCCGCGTGCCGGCGAAGTCGTCTACCGCCAAGACTGCATGAGCTGTCACGGACCGGTCGGCCAAGGCGTCGCCGGCAAGGCCGATGAACCCCTCGTCGGTGAGAAATCCATCGCTTCGTTGGCCAAGTACATCGCCCGCGAGATGCCCGAGAACGACCCCGGCACCCTGTCGCTCGCTGACGCCACCGCTTCCGCCGAATATATCCACAAGGCTTTCTATTCCGGCGAGGCCCGCGCCCGTAATCATCCGCCCCGCATCGAACTCGCGCACCTCACCGTCCGCCAGTACCGCGAGAGCATCGCGGACCTCCTCGCTTCGCTCCGCAACGCGACGGCCACGACCGAGACGGGCGGGCTGGCCGGCACTTACCGCGAACGACCGGAGCGCGATCCCAAGAAGCCGGACCAGAATCGTCCAGAAGTCACCTACAAGCAGCAGGTCGATCCGGTCATCGATTTCGACTTTGGCGATAAGGCTCCCGAGAAGGGTAGCTTCGCCGCGCAGTTCTCCATCAATTGGAGCGGCTCGGTCCATGTGCCGGATACCGGCGAGTATGAGTTCCGGGTCACCTCGCCCAACGGCGTCCGCCTCTACGTCAACGCTCCCGAGAACGGCAGCGAAAAGAACGCCCTCATCGACATCTGGGTGAGCTCGGCCATGACGCGCACGGCGGCCGCACCGATCTTCCTCCTCGGCGGTCGTAGTTACCCGCTCAAGCTCGAGTTCTTCAAGTATAAGGACAAGACCGCTTCGCTGAGGCTCGAATGGCGTCCGCCCGGCGGTGCCTGGACGTTGATTCCCCGTACGAACCTTTCGCCGAAATCTTCCTCTCCGGTCAGCGTGATCTCCGTGCCGCTGCCGCCGGACGACGGCAGCATCGGCTACGAGCGCGGCGCTTCGGTCTCGCGCGAGTGGACGGAGGCCATCGCCAAAGGCGCGCTGCAGGTCTCCGGGATGATCGGCCCGCACCTATTTGCGCTCGCGGGTACCAAGGCTGACGCGCCTGACCGCGGCGAAAAGCTCAAGGCCTTCACCATGCGCTTTGCCCAGATGGCATACCGCCGCCCGTTGAACGACGAGCAGAAGGCCGACCTTACGGCGATCTACGCCGCCGGCGTCGCCCCGGAGGTCGCCGCCAAGCGCGCCTTCATCTTCACGCTCTCCAACCCCGCCTTCCTGTACCCCGGCATCGGCCCGCAGGATGATTACGCCGTCGCCTCGCGCCTCGCGTTGACGCTGTGGGATTCCGTCCCCGACGCCGCGCTCTTGAAGGCCGCCGCGGCTGGTCAGCTCAAGGATGCCACCCAGGTCCGGCTGCAGGCGCAGCGCATGATGAAGGACCCGCGTGCTAAGTCGAAACTGCGCGACTTCCTCCACCACTGGTTGCACGTCGAAGAAGGGGCCGAGATCGCCAAGGACCAGAAGGAATACCCCGGCTTCGACCAAGGCGTCGTGATGGACCTCCGCACCTCGCTGGATCTCTTCGCCGAGAGTGTCGTCTGGTCCGAGCAGTCCGACTACCGCCAGCTCCTGCTGAGCGACACCATCCTGATGAACGAGCGTCTCGCCAAGTTCTATGGCCAGAAGGTCGAGGCCGGCGCAGGCTTCCAGCCTGTCAAGATGGACGCAGAACAGCGCGGCGGCGTGCTCACGCACCCGTTTGTCCTCGCCACATTCTCCTACACCAAGTCTTCCTCGCCGATTCACCGTGGCGTCTTCGTGACGCGTAACATCCTCGGTCTCATGCTCAGGCCCCCGCCCATGGCCATCGCGTTCATGGACGATAAGTTCGACCCCTCGTTCACCATGCGCGAGAAGGTGACGGAGCTCACCTCCAAGCCCGCCTGCATGTCGTGCCACGTCACGATCAATCCGCTCGGTTTCAGCTTCGAGCGTTTCGACGCGGTCGGCCGCGTGCGCACCACCGACAACAAGAAACCGGTCGATCCGACCTCCGACTATACCACCGCGGACGGCAACGTCATCAAGCTCACCGGTGCCCGCGACGTCGCGGTCCACGCTGCCGAAAGCCTTTCCGGCCAGACCGGATTCGTCCGTAACCTGTTCCAGGAAATGGTGAAGCAGCCGCCCGCGGCGTACTCGCCCGAGTTGCTCGGTCAGCTGACCTCCCAGTTCCGCGCCGACAAGTTCCACGTCCGCAACTTGGCCGTCGAGGTCGCCGTCGTCGCGGCGCTCCGTCCGACCGTCACCACCACCCCTTCCAACCGCTAAGACCATGTCGCTCCAACATCGCAGGGATTTCCTCCGCCGCCTCGGCCTTTCCGCCGCCGCGTTACCCCTCCTGGGCGGCCTCGCTTCGCTCGGCGCCGCCGAGCCGATCAGCGGCCGCCGGCAGCGTGTCATCTTCGTCTTCTCGCCCAACGGCATCGTCCCACCGGCCTTCTGGCCCGACGAGGAAGGCGCGAACTTCAAGCTCAAGGCGATCATGAAGCCCTTCGAGCCGTTCAAGGACAAGCTGCTCACGCTCAAGGGCGTGAACAACCGTGTCCGCGGTGACGGCGATTCGCACATGCGCGGCATGAGCTGCCTGCTCACCGGCATCGAGCTCTTCCCCGGCAACATCATGGGTGGCGGCGGCGCGCCGGCCGGTTGGGCCAGCGGTCCGTCCGTCGACCAAGTCCTGCGTACGTACTTGCAGTCCAACCCCGCGACCAAGACGCGCATGGGCTCGCTGGAAATCGGCGTCGCCGTGGGCAATCGTGCGGATCCTTGGACCCGTTGGAGCTATGCCGGCGCCAACCAGCCCGTCGCTCCGATCTCGAGCCCTTACGAACTTTTCGACAAGCTCTACGGATCGATGAAGGAAGGGGAGAACCTCGGTTCTGTCCTCGACGGCCTCAAGGACGACATCGCCAAGGTCGCCAACGCCGTCGACAAGAGCGACCGCGGCCTGCTGGATCAGCATGCTACCGCCTTGCGCGAACTCGAGCGCGGCCTGAAGGAAAGCCAGTCGCAGGCGGCGCTCCAGGTGCCGCACCCGCCCGAGCCGGGCGTGCCGATGGACAATGACAGCATCCCGCAGATCACGCGCCTACAGACCGAGCTCCTCATCAGCGCCTTCCAGAACGATATGGCCCGCGTCTCGACGTTCCAGTTCACCAATTCCGTCGGCCAGGCGCGCATGAAGTGGATCGGCGTCGACGAGAGCCATCATTCGCTCTCGCATGACCCTGATCTCAATACCGGCTCGGTCGAGAAGCTGACTAAGATCAATATCTGGTTCGCCGAGCAGATCGCCTACCTCGCGAAGCGCCTGCAGGAGACCCCGGAGCCGAACGGCAAGGGCAACATGTTGGACAACACCACCATCGTCTGGACCAACGAGCTCGGGAAGGGTAACAGCCACACACACGAAGATATCCCGTGGGTGCTCATCGGCGGGGGCCTTGGGTTCAAGACCGGTCGCGCCCTCAAGTTTAATAAGGAGCCGCATAACCGTGTGCTCATGTCCATCGCCAAGGGCTTCGGTCATCCCATGAAGACCTTCGGTAATCCGAGCCTCTGCGAAGGCGGGCAGCTGAGTTTGGGATGAGTGAGGGTGCCGGCGGTTAGCGGATAGCGGTTGGCGGTTTCAAAAGTCATGAACTCAAGGGGAGACCGGGAACCGGAATGATTGCTGCGGGCATAGAAGCCCCAGCTCATCTTCCGGGCTCATGTTTCTCTTTTTTGGCTATGCAGGCGGATGCGATGTCATCGTATCCCTACCTGTTCATCATCTGCCATCCGTCCTCTGTCCTCTGTCCTCTAATTCGAAAGGGTCCCCGCCTGTGCCGATTCCGATTGGAGCTCCACTTATTCCTGGATTTAGGTGGGCGGTACGTTGCCACGGCTCGGACGAGGCCGGTCGGGTCGCACCTCCCGTATATTATGTTCGTAGGGAAGGGAGGCTGCCGCGGGTGTCGAACACTGCAGGGGACAGTTACATTGACGAAAGTCTTCCCGAAAAGCAAGCAGAGGAGTGTTAGACCGGGCGGACTCCACCAATGAAACGGGCCGCACTTTCGTGCGGCCCGGGCTATGGCTAGCCAACAACGATTGATTATTCGGCCGTGACGTTCTCGGCGAC
>DBCR01000034.1 GCA_002293125.1 Opitutia bacterium UBA953 | reverse complement strand
GCCTTTGCCGGCGCCGATGCCGCCGCCCGAACCTCCACCGAAGCCCTTCGAGCTGCCTCCACCGATGGCTCCGGCGGTGGCCAGCGGATTGGTCAGGCTCGGCAGGCTGCTCACGGCCATCGTCGCGTTGGCGTTCTTGCTGGTGATACGCGAACTGGTCTTGGTCAGCGCTTTCACGTTCTTGGGCTGCAGCTTGGTCTTATATTCTTTGGCCTTCGGGCCGCCGCTGCCGCCACCCGCGCCGGTCGCGAAAGTGTTAGGGTCCTTCTTCCCGGAGAGATCCGTCACGGTCGAGACGACCCAGACGATGGCGATGATCACCAATAAAATGTGGAGGAGGACGGAAAGCGCCAAGCCTTCCCCGCCGAGCCGCTGCCAGAGCGTACGGGCGGGTCGATGCAGCGGCGTCGAGGGGGACGCCTCCGCGGATTCGTCCTGGGGTGCGGACATACGGGTATTCCATTACAAGGAAGTGGGCTGTCCATCGCCAAAATCAGTCAGCCGCCCCGGCTGTCGTAATAGTCATATGCGGCTGGCATCGGCTTGCCCCGCCCGCCCTTGCCGCCATCTTCCATTCCATGGATTCCCGGCTTCACGACCTCGAAGAACGGCTGACTTTCCTGCAGCGCCACGTGGAGCAGCAGGACCGGGTCATCCTCGAGCTTTCCCGGGAGGTTTCCAAGCTGTCCGATCGCCTGGCCCGCACCGAAGCCAAGCTAAGCCAGTCCGCCGACGCCGGCGACCAGCCCCCGCCCGCCGACGAGCGCCCGCCGCATTGGTAAACGGACGGTTTTAGGATTTGAGGCCGGTCACGGTCACCATAGGCTCCGGGTATGGACAACGATTCGCTGACCTATCTCGAATACGGCATCTATCTTTTGGTTTCGCTCTCCGTCACGATCTGGGTCGGCCGCACGCTCTTCCGCAGCGGACGCCCGTTCCTCCTCGAGGCCTTCCATGGCAACGAGACGATGGCCGACTCGGTCAATAATCTGCTGATCATCGGCTTCTACCTGGTGAACGCGGGTTTCATGCTCCTCTTCCTTTCTTCGAAGGAGCATCCGAAGACCGGCATCGATGTCGTCGAACATCTCAGCAAGTCGGTCGGCGTGGTGATCGTCGTCCTCGGCGTGATGCACCTGATCAACCTCGTCGTGCTGAACTCCCTGCGCACCAGCGGCAACGCCAGTCGCCCGCCCGTCTTGCCTCCGAAAGCCTGAGCAGACCGAACGCATGTGCGGCCGCGTTACCCAGTTCTCACGCTGGGAGGAGATCGTCAAAAACCTCGCGGCCCCGTCGGCCGAGGTCTCACCGCGTTATAATATTTCGCCCGGCACGCCGTTGGTCTCCGTCCGCCGCGAGCAGGGCGTCCTTCGCACCGAAGCGCTCCCTTGGGGCTTCGTGCCGGCCTGGGCGCCGGCCGACGAACAGGAAGGCCACGCCAACGCCCGCGCGGAAGGCATCTTCGATCGCCCGACGTTCCGTGACTCGGCCCGCCATCGCCGCTGTGTCATCCCGATCGACGGCTATTACGAATGGAAGACGGAAGGGAAGCTGAAGTCCCCGTATTATTTCCGCGCGGCCGATGGCGGCCCACTCGCAGTCGGTGGGCTCTGGTCGCTCGCCCTCGCCGCCGACGGCACGCACCGTCGTACGCTCTGTCTGGTGACGGTCGCGCCGAACCGCGAGGCGGGCGAAGTCCACTCCCGCATGCCGGTCGTGCTCTCCGGCGCCGATCGCCAGGCCTGGCTCTCAGAAAAGGCTTTCGCCGCCGAGGATTTCGCCCGCCTCGCCGTCACCGCTCCTGACCGAGCTTTGTCGATGCATCGCGTGTCGCCCGACGTGAATCGGGTCGCGATCGACGCGGAGCGACTCGTGCTTCCGCTGGTCGGCGCGATGGACCAGCCGGACTTCTTCGGGGATTTGCTTGGCTAACAGGGCGTTTTTGGACAGACCTCTGGCATGGCCGAGCCGACGCATATCCCGAAAATCGTGGAGAAGCCGTGGGGCCGCGAAATCTGGTATGCCGATCAAGCCGCTTACGCCGGCAAGGTGCTCGAAGTGAAGCAGGGCCGCCGCCTCAGCCTGCAATACCACGAACGTAAGACGGAGACGCTTTACCTCCTTTCCGGCAAGGTTCTCCTCACCTTCCGAGCGATCGCATCCGGAGAGACTCCGGCCGTATCCCTCGTCACGCCGGCCGACCAGCGCGTCTGGCTGCCGGGTCAGGCCTTGCACGTGCCGGTGCGCACCATCCACCGCTTCGAAGCCCTCGAGGATAGCGTGCTGCTCGAAGTCTCCACGCCTGACCTGACCGACGTCGTCCGCCTGCAGGATGACTTCTCGCGACCCGCTCGCGACTGACCCTTTCTATTCCTATGCGTAAAGTTTTGGCTTTTGACCTCGGCGGCACGAAATTCGCCTTCGGCGTCGTCAACCAGGACGGCACCGTGCTCGGCTCCGGACGCGTCGAGACGTTCGCCGAAAAAGGACCGCAGCAAGCCTGCGAGCGCGTGGCCGAGGCCGCCCATGCGCTCCTCGCCGAACTTAAGCTCAAGCCGGTCGACTTCGTCGCCATCGGCGTGGCTTCCCCGGGTCCGCTCGATATCGCTCGCGGTTGCGTCGACGGCTCGCCCAACCTCCCGGGCTGGACCGGCTTCTCGATCACGGACTTCCTGAGCAACTCTTTCGGCGGCCTGCCCACGCGCATCGATAACGACTGCAACGCGGCCGCGCTCGGCGAATACCGCTTCGGCGCCGGCAAGGGCAAGAAGAACGTCGTCTACATCACGGTCTCCACCGGTATCGGCGGCGGCGCGGTCATCGACGGACGCCTGATGCGCGGCTCCAACGGCAACGCGGCCGAGCTCGGCCATATTCCTCTGACGATGGACGGCCCGCGTTGCGGCTGCGGTAACCCCGGCTGCTGGGAGGTCTACGCTTCCGGTACCGCCATCGCGCGCCGCACCCGCGAAGCCCTCACGGCTGGTCGCCCTTCGAGCATCGTCAAGTTCGCCGGTAGCATCGATCAAGTCACGACGCACCATCTCTTCCAGGCGATGGCTGAAGGGGACGCGCTCGCCAACGAAATCTGGGCGGAGTCCATCAACTACCTCGGTCGTGGCCTCGGCGCGGTAATCAACACTTTCAACCCGGATGTGATCGTGGTCGGTGGCGGCGTGACCGCGGCGGGTGATGCTCTCTTTATCCCGATGCGCAAGAGTGCCAGCAACTACGCCTTCCCGCGCCTCTCGGCGGTCTGCACGATCGTCCCGGCCGGCCTCGGCGGCAACGTCGGCGTCGTCGGCGCGGCGGCCTGCGCCTTCGAGCACGTCAGCTGAGCGCTTTTCCGTCGTCGTGATGCGCGTCTCCGTCGTCATCCCGGCGTTCAACGAGGAAAAACTGCTGCCGGCGACGCTTGCGTCCGTACAGGCGGCGGCCGCGGCTTTTATTGCCCGCGGATGGACCTGGGAATGCGTGGTCTGCGATAACAACTCCACCGACGGAACGGCTGACTGCGCTCGCGCGGCTGGTGCGACCGTCGTCTTCGAACCGGTGAACCAGATCGGCCGGGCCCGCGATGCCGGCGCCCGCGTGGCGACCGGTGAGTGGCTGGTCTTCATCGACGCGGATTCGACTCCCTCTGCGGCCCTCTTCGCGGCCATTGCTGACGAGATTTCCGCTGGCCGTGCGCTCGGCGGCGGGAGCACGGTCGAGCTCGAGCTTGGCACGCCGCGCTACGCCCGCACCGTCTGCGGATTCTGGAATCTTTGGAGCCGCCTCGCCGGATGGGCTGCCGGGTCGTGCGTATGGGTAGAGGCCGCGGCCTTCCGCGAAGCCGGGGGCTTTGGGACGGAATACTACGCGGGAGAAGAAGTCTTTCTCAGCCGTCGGCTCAAGCGTATCGCCCGTCGTCGTGGCCGCCGCTTCATCATCCTAGCTGACCACCCGCTACGCACGTCCTCGCGCAAGCTGAAGCTCTATACGGTCACGGAAGCGGCCCGTTTCTTCTTCCGCATGCTGTTCACCGCCGGCCGTGCGGCGAAGCGTCCGGAGAACTGTGATATCTGGTACGACGGCCGGCGCTGACCGCCCTCAGAGGCGCTGACGCTTCCACTTCGGAATCGGGAAAGCCGTGACCTTGTCAGAACGTAATTCGACGTCGTCGCGGTGGCGCAAGGCCTTGGCCTCGGCGTCGGTGACGATCTCGTAATGCCGCGCGGCGGTGATGAGATCGGCGATCTCCCAGCAGTCCTTGGGATTGTTCACCCATTTCTCGGGCGGCAGGCGGCTCAGGTCGTAAGGCTTGGAATAGCTCCGTAGGGTCTTGCGCGGGCCTTTGGCGTATTCGTGGAAGTAGGACATCGCGAGCTCGCGGACGCTGCGGTACACCGGATCGCGCCAGCGGAGGCAGACGTAGTTGGTCTTGGAGATGGCTCCCCATTTACCGTTCACGCGGAAAGGCGCGATGACATGGTCCATGTCCTGATGGGCGCTGAAATCCAAGAGCAGGGGAGGGTGGCCCTGTAACCAGAGCGCAAAGGCCGCGACCATGGCGCCCTCGATGCAATGAGCCCGGCGCTGCTTGAGCGTCTGCTCGACGGATCGGGCGGTATCACCCTCGGGCTCGAAGTTCTGCGGGAAGTCGACGAGGAAGTCCTGGATGGCCTTAGGGGTGGATAGTCGGGCCAGTGTACGTGCCGCCGCCAAGCTGAGGCCGCGCTGCTGCGCAAGTCGGATCCGGGCGGCGAGCGACATGCCTTAGGTCTAGCCACCCGCCCCGATTCCTCAAGGAGCGAGTGCGCCCCCTGCTTTCGGATTGGCTAACCTCCCGACCTGCGTTTGCCTGCTGCGTCCGCCATGCCGAACTTCGAACCCACCATCGCCGTTGACGGCAAGCCCTGCGGCGGCAACTGAGATGGATCCCCAAGACCTCCGCGACGGGCTACTCCAGCTCATCCTCCTGATCATCTCGATCGGACTCCACGAGTTTGGCCACGCCTGGATGGCCGATCTACGCGGCGACCCACTGCCTCGCATGCAGGGCCGCGTGACCCTCAACCCTTTCGCCCACGCCGACCCGATCGGCACCATCGCGATCCCCGCGGTCATGATCTTCCTTAGCCCGGGCTTCGGACTCATCGGCTGGGGGAAGCCCGTCCAGATCTCCCTGCCTAATCCGAAGACCCGCCGGATGGATGATATCTATATCACCCTGGCCGGTCCGGCGATGAACCTCGTGCTCTGCTTCGTCTTCGCTGTCATCGGCGGATTAGGGAATTTCGACCCGAAGACCCAGGAGGTCGTCATCGATTTCCTCCGGATGGGGATCATTCTCAACGCCAGCTTGGTGGTCTTTAATCTTATCCCTCTGCCGCCCCTGGATGGCTCCCGTCTGGCTGTTCGTCTGGGACTCTACTCGGAGGAGTTGTTCCTGACCTTGGCGCGCTGGGGTTTCGTTATCCTCATCATCCTTATCAACCTACCCCCGTTCACCCGTCTGATGTCCGCCGGCATCCGGCTCCTCGTGCTGCCTTGGTTCGGGCTCTGGGACTTCCTCGCCTGAGCGTCAGTCCGGCCACGAGAGGCTTGCCTATTCGCCGCCTTCGGGCGAATCTCCAGGCATGCAAACCCTCGGCGAACGTCTCCAAGAAGCCCGTCAGCGACTGGGCGTGACCCTCCGCGAAGCGGCGGAGTTCACCAAGATCCGCACCGATTACCTCCAGTCGATGGAGGCCAACCAATTTGAATCCATCCCGCTTGCCGACGTCTACAAGCGTGGCTTCGTCAAGGTCTACGCGAAGTACCTGCGCCTCGATGACGAGAAGGCCGGCGCGGATTTCAACACGCACCATTCCACCAAGGCTTCGCGCCGCCCGCTCGAAGCAGCCGCCGACGAAGACGCCCCGTTCGAGCCGGAGTCCGGTGTCAGTTCGATCACGCTCAGCCGGGACGCGTTGATCTATGTCGTCATCGGCATCGCGGCCGTCGCGATCGTCCTCACGCTGGTTTTTTCCTGAGCTCGCCCGCGGCTCAGCGGACGCAGCCTAAGCCGGCAACGGCGGCTGTCATCCCGGCGCCGCCAGCGAGCCGACCTCACCAAATCACGCTGACCTCGGTCAAGGCGGGGGTCCGCTACCAGGTCATCGAATTGAACACGGGCGAGACTCCCGGTCTCGGGATGCTTTCCCCGCGCGACAAGCCGGTCGTCATCAACGTGAAGGGTCCGAGCGAGCTGCGATCCTCCGCGGTCGAACACCTGCGCGTGAAGATCGACGGCATCCCGTTCCCGATCCCAGGCACCATCACGGGCGCGATGTTCGTGGCTCTACCCGATACCTTTACCTCCCCGCCCGGTTCCCCGGGCGCGCCCGTGCCGACCCCTGCGCCCAAGGCCCCCGCGCCCAAGGCGAAGTCGGCTCGTTGAGTCGAGGGGGTTGACCGTCCGCCCGCCCGGGCTTATCAATAGGCATAGTGCCGCCGCGCCTCGAACAACGTGTCCTCGTCCTTAACCGTCTCTGGCAGCCGGTTAACATCGTGGGCGTCTTGCGGGCGATGAGCCTGCTGTTCCGGGGCCGCGCTTCGGCGATCCATGCCGATCCTTCCGGCCACCGCGTGATGAGCTCCGACGAGTGGATGCGTTTCTCCGTGGAGGCCCCGCCGCCTAATGCCGAATCCGTGCGCACGACGCACATCGTGCTCCGCATCCCGCGCGTCCTCCTCCTCGGCGAATACGACCGCGTCCCGCGCCGCGAGATCCGCTTCTCCCGTCGCAACGTCTATCTGCGCGACGCGAACACCTGCCAGTATTGCGGCCGTCCCTTTCGCGACGAGGAGCTCAATCTCGACCACGTGGTGCCTCGTGATATCGGCGGCAAGACGAACTGGGAGAACATCGTGACGGCCTGCGTGCGCTGCAATTCCCGCAAGGCCAACCGCCTGCCCGAACAGGCCGGCATGACGCTCCGTCACGCGCCCACTAAGCCGAAGTGGCGTCTGGTGGTGGCGTCGTCCTTGTCCGTCGACGAGGTCGAGTGCTGGAAGGAATTCCTCGAGGTCACGCCCGCCGGTCAGCTTCCTTGGCGGAACTGAGCGACGGCGCTTTCCTTGGTGCGGGTAACCAGATTCGAACTGGTGTATCCACTTTGGAAGAGTGGTGTCCTACCACTGAACGATACCCGCGTGGCCAAGGACGCTCACTATTCCAAGCCGTTCGCCCGGGGTCAAGCCTCG
>DBCR01000022.1 GCA_002293125.1 Opitutia bacterium UBA953 | reverse complement strand
ACTGTTCAGCCGCAAGCCCGAGCTACTCGACTGATCAGAGGGCGGCGAATAACGCCTCGGCGCGGCGGATCGCTTCTTCGCGCGTCGGCGCGGTGACGGTGATGTGGCCCATCTTGCGCCCAGGAGCCGCTTTACCCTTGTCGTAGAGATGCAGCTTGGCGGAAGGGTCCGCGAGGACCTTGGTCCAGTCGGGCTCCTGGCCGTTGCGCCAGACGTCGCCAAGGAGGTTCACCATCGCCGAAGGAGCCAGCGGCTTCGTTCCACCGAGCGGCAGGCCGCACACGGCGCGGATATGCTGCTCGAACTGGCTGGTCTCGTTGGCGTCAAAGGTCTGGTGGCCGCTGTTATGCGGACGCGGGGCGAGCTCGTTGACGACAATGCGGCCGTCTTTCACGAACATCTCGACGGCGAGGAGGCCGACGAGCTGGATCTTGTCGGCGATGCTGAGGGCCAAGGCGCGGGCTTCGGCGGCCGTCGCTTCGGAGATGCGGGCCGGCGAAATCGAAAGATGCAGGATGTGATTCCGGTGGATGTTCTCGGCCGGATCGTAGACCGCGGTGCGCCCATCGACGGTGCGCGCGACGAGGACGGAGATCTCCATCTGGAATGGTACCCAGGCTTCGAGGACGCCGACCGTGCCACCGATTTTGTCCCACGCAGCGGCGAGATCCGCCTCCGCGGTCGGCAGCTTCACCTGACCTTTGCCATCATAGCCGAAATCCGCCGTCTTCAGCACGCAAGGGAAGCCGGCGATTTTCACGGCGGCCTGAAGCTCGGCGAGCGAAGACACGACGGCGAAGTTCGCGCAAGGGATACCGGAGGCGCGGAGGAATTCCTTCTCGCGACGGCGATTCTGACAGGTCGCCAAGACTTTAGCGGACGGATGGCAAGGGACGGTCTTCGCGACGAACTCGACGGTCGCAGGCGGGATGTTCTCGAACTCGAGGGTGATGCGTCCGCAACCCTGCGCGAAGCGCGTGAGGGCCTCGGTGTCGCTCCAATCGGCGGTGACATGCTCATCGGCGATACCCGCGGCGCAGGCGCCCGCTGAGGGGTCGAACGTGCGCACCTTGAAGCCGAGCCGGCGCGCGGCGATGGCCGACATGCGGCCGAGCTGGCCGCCGCCGAGGATGCCGATGGTGCCGCCGGGCTGCAGGGGTCGCTCCATGGCTTAGCGCTGCTTGCCCTTACGTCCGGGGATCGGATTATCGAGCACGGCCTTGGTCTGCTCGGCGCGATAGGTGTCGAGCTTCTTCGCCAGCTTGGCGTCGGACAAGGCGAGCACCGCGGCGGCGCCGAGGGCGGCGTTGATCGCGCCAGCTCGGCCGATGGCGAAAGTGTGGACGGGGATACCGGCCGGCATCTGGACGATGGAGAGAAGTGAGTCGATACCATCGAGCGACTTGGACTGCACGGGAACGCCCATGACGGGAAGCGAGGTCATCGCGGCGACCATGCCGGGGAGATGGGCGGCGCCGCCGGCGCCGGCGATGATGACCTTCAGGCCACGACGACGGGCGGCCAGGGCATAATCCTTGAGCTTAAGCGGCGTGCGGTGAGCGCTCACGACCTCGGCCTCAAAGGGGACACCCAGCTTCTTGAGCGTGTCGGCGGCGTTGACCATCGTCTCCCAGTCGGACTGAGAACCCATGATGATGCCGACCAGAGGTGCGGAGGAAAGCGCGCGAGCCATGCCCGAAGCGTGTCGCAGGCATGCCCGACTGTGAAGCCCGAAGCGTAAAAACTACTCCGCGAAGGGCACGTATTCGGGGACTAGGTCCCTCATCCCCTGCTTGCAGGCCTGACGTTCCAAGGGAAGCAGGGCGCGGACGCGGCTCACCAAGGATTCCACCGAATCCTGCGGGACGAGGTCCGCCACGAAGCGGAAGACGCGCGGGTGCTCGGTCGGACGATACTGCTCCCCTTCATGCTGGAGTTCCTCGACGAGCTTCTCGCCTGGGCGCAGACCGATGATCCGGATCTCGATATCGATATCAGGGCGGAGGCCGCTGAGCTCGATGAGCTGGCGGGCCACGTCGACGATCTTCAAAGGCTGGCCCATCTCGAGGACGAGGATGTCTCCGCCAGCTCCCAGCGTCGCGCTCTGCAGTACGAGCCCGACCGCCTCGGGGATGGTCATGAAGTAGCGCTTCACCTCGGGGTGCGTGACCGTGACGGGACCGCCGGCAGCGATCTGGCGTCGAAAGATCGGAATCACCGAACCGGAAGATCCGAGGACATTGCCGAAGCGCACCGCCAGGAAGGCCGTCTTGCTTCTGGCTTCGGCCTGCATCGTCCGGACCACGCGTTCGGCGAGGCGCTTGCTGGCGCCCATCACGTTGGTCGGGTTGACGGCTTTGTCCGAGGAAATGAGCACGAACTTAGCCGCACCGAACTCCGCGGCCAAACGGGCGACGACCTCCGTGCCGAGAACGTTGTTCTTGAGGGCCTCGGCGGGCTGCGACTCCATCATCGGCACGTGCTTGTGCGCCGCGGCATGAAGGACGAGCTCCGGCTTGAAGCGGACGAAGACGTCGCGCATGCGGTCGACATCCGTGACGTCGCCGACGATGGGCGTGATGAGCGCGCCGGCGCCGGCGGAGATGAGCTCCTGTTCGGCCTGATAGAGAAGCACCTCGCACTGATCGAGCAAGATGAGGCGGGCCGGCGACCTCGCCGCGACCTGGCGACAAAGTTCGGCGCCGATGCTGCCGCCGGCACCCGTGACGAGCACGGCGCGACCTTTGACCATCGCGTCGATGGCTTCATCGTCGAGCTTGGCGGGTTCGCGGCCGAGGATGTCCTCAACCGAGATCGGGCGGATGTCGCTCGCCCGCACGCGCCCGCCGGCCAACTCGGACATGGAGGGCACCACGAGCACGCGCAGGTTGCTGGCCGAGGCGAGCGTGCTTACCTCGCGGATGCGGCGTACCGCCGAGGCGGGCAAGGCGAGGATGATCTCGGTGACGCCGTATTTCTCAGCCAACTCGGGCATCCGCTCAGGTGCGCCAACCACCGGTACGCCATGGATATGAAGGTTATGCTTGGCGACGTCATCATCCAGAAAGCAGACGGGCTCGATGCCGTGGCCGCGGCGGCTCATGAGCTCCGAGGCGAGCTGCGCCCCGGACTGACCTGCGCCGACGATGGCGATGCGCTCGACGGCGCCCTGCGTCGCCTGATCCTTGCTCCAGAAGCGTTCGCGCAAGGTGCGGATCGAGACCCGGAAGCCGATGAACAGCACCAAAGAAAGATTGAAGTCCACCAGGGTGACGCCTCGGGGGACGCTGAACGCCTGAGCGGGGTCGCCGCTGCCGATGATCGACGGGAGCGCGAAGGCGATGGCCGTCGCGGCGGCTAAGGCGACGCCCATGCGCAGCGCGTCGGGGAGGCGGAAGTAGTAAAAGACGCCGCGGAACTGGCCCCAGGCCCAGAGCAACAGGACCTTGAGCGGAATCAGCCAGAGCAGCACCAGCGGGCGCTGAACATAGAGATAAGCCTCGGCAGCCGTGCCCTCGACGCCGGACAGCACTTCAGGCCCGGCGAAGCGAAGCTCGTAAGCGAACCAGAGGGATAATGCGGCCAAGGCTCCATAGGTCGCGAAAAAGAACGCGGCACGTTGGAGTCGATGGACTGGGGTAGCCATGGGGTCGCTTTATAATCAGGACCCTGGGCGTTTATTCAATGACGATACGAAAACCGAGGGTGCGACTCTTCTCCCGCTTGAAGACCTCCCGCGTGGACAACGCCTTGCCAAGCGGGGTCAGGACGCTGCCCCCAAGCACCGGGGCACGGGTCTCGCCCAGTGTGGCGATGGTCCATTCTTCGACGTTGCCGATCAGGTCGTGAATCCCGGCGGTATTGGCTACGGCGGCGCCGACCGGACGAATGGTCGTACCATCGGTATTCTCAGCGGTCCAAGCCTGCGACTGAAGGGACGGTTGGTTCAGGTCGCCGGCGGCAGCCGTGAATTCGGCCGATGTCGGTAGGCGCACCTTGGCTCCCAGGATCCACCCAAGCCGGACTGCGAAAGCCTCCGCCTCGGCATAGGTTACCGACTCGACAGGATTCGCTTCTCGGCGGGTGGAGCTAGGGTTGGCACCCATGACCGAGGCATAAAGTCCCTGCGGGATTTCCGTGCGATAGATTCGCACGGCTGCGGCGGGCACTGGGCGGAGGTTCTGGTCGATGTTACCTAAGGTGCTCCGGACGACGGCGCCGTTGATCGCGAGGTATTCGAGTTCCTTGCGCTCCTCATCCTCTGGCCGGAAGACCCCGGTATTGGCTGAACCGATGCGGCGGGCCTCGGTGATAAGTTCGTCCACCAGCCGGAGCGCATCGTCGGCGCGACGGGCACGCAAGGCGGAGCGGAGCTGCTCGCTGCGGGCGCGCAAAGCGCTTATCTCCGCATGGAAGCGGGCGAAATTAAGTCGCGTCACGATTGCCGCCTCCTTCGTCCGGTCGGCGAAGCTGCTCTTCGGGTAATCGGTAAGCAGCTTGGCGAACCCATCCACCGCGGACTGCCAAGCCTGGGTCGCGGCGTTCCACTCACCTTTCTTTTCCAAAGCTTCGGCCGAGGCGCAATGAGCAAGGATGACGTTCCAGGCTTCGCCGGAAAAGGCGGTCTCGC
>DBCR01000037.1:712-3817 GCA_002293125.1 Opitutia bacterium UBA953 | reverse complement strand
GAAGCGCAGGAGCTTGACCTGGGTGGTGGCATCGATTTCCCCGATTTCATCCAGGAAAAGGGTGCCGCCGTCGGCAGACTCGAAGCGACCCACGCGCCGCTCGTTCGCGCCGGTGAAGGCGCCCTTCTCGTGTCCGAATAATTCGGACTCGAGCAGGTTCGCAGGGATGGCGGCGCAGTGCACCGCCATGAAAGGTCCTTTCGCGCGCTGGCTCGCCTGATGGATCATCTGGGCGAAGAGCTCTTTGCCCGTGCCAGTCTCACCGAGTAGGAGGATCGTCGCGTTCGATGAAGCGACCGAACGCACCTGTTCGATCGAACGCTGGAGAGCGGCGGAGGACCCGACGATCTCGCCGAGCGAAAACTTGCGGTCGAGGCGGGCTTTTAGCGTGACGACTTCTTTCTCGGTGGTGCGGGCTTTCAGCCCGCGATCCAGAACGAGCTCAACCTGGCGGAGGTCCACCGGCTTCTGGAAGAACCAATAGGCCCCGAGGCTCATCGCCTTCACGGCGGTATCCACGTCGCCGTAAGCCGTCATCATGATGCAGACCGGCTGGTTGGGCAGCTTGAGCGCGCGGTCGATGACCGCCATGCCGTCTTCGCCCGCCATGCGCAGATCCGTTAGCACGGCGTCTGGCGGCACATCCTGCATGAGGCGCGCCGCTTCCGCGGCATCCTTCGCGACGAAGGTCTCGTAGCGATCTTCCAGGGCGGCCCGCAGGCCTTCCCGGATATTCTTCTCGTCGTCGACGATGAGGACCGTGGGCTTCATGGGTCAAGCTTCCGAAGAGGTCTGTTGGTTGGCCGCACCCCAGGCGCGGGCGGCCTTCTCCGCCAAGGCGAGGCGCGCACGGTCGACTTCGGCCAGGCGAGCCTTGAGGTTCGCGTTCGAAACGCGGGCGAGGTCGTCCAGGTCGCAGAGATAGGTACCATCGAGACCGTGGGCACCCGCGGCGAAATTACGCGGCACGCCGAGGTCGACGAGGAGGAGAGGACGGCCCCCGCGACGGCCGGCAATCTCACGGAGGGAAACGGCGTCGAGCAACGCCCGCTCCACGGTCGCGCAACCCACGATCACGTCATGGGTGTGAGCCTGACGTAATGCGTCGGCGAGCGTGAGCGAAGATCCGGAGAATTCCTCGGCCAGCGCACGGGCGTTCTCGAACGTGCGTGAGGCGACGGAAACCTGGGAGGCGCCGCGCGAGACGAGCGCTTGGACGACCTGACGGCCGACGTCGCCCGTGCCAAGCACGAGCACCCGGGCCTCGGCAAGCGAGCCGAAGACGCGCAGGGCGAGATCGACGGCGACGTTACCGAGGCTCACCTGGCCCTGTGAGATGCCGGTGTTGGTGCGTGCCCAGGCGCCAGCTTGGAAGGCACGCTGGAAGACGCGGTTGAGCACCGGGCCGGTCATGCCTCGCGCCAGCGCGTCGGCGTAGGCATCCTTGACTTGACCGGCGATCTCGACTTCTCCGACCATCTGGGACTCCAGACCGGAGACGACCGAGAAGAGATGTTCGACGGCCTGCAGGCCGGGGACCGGACGCAAGTGCTGGTCGAGCACGGCCGCCGACGCACCGGTCGCCTTAAGCAGTGCGCTACGTACATGCAGCGCGGCGGCTTCGTCGCCCACCGCGTAAGCCTCGAGACGATTGCAGGTCGCGAGCAGTACCGCCTCGGCGAGGCCAGCTTCGCGGGCCGCCGCGTAGAAAACCTCCGCCCCGCCGGCGGGGACGGTGAACGTCGCGCGTTCGTCAAGGCCGGCGGTGCGGTGGGTAGCGCTCAGCGCCACCAGATTGCGGGCGCGTTCGCTCATCGGGACGAGGGCAGCGAAAGATAAAGGGCGACGAGCGCCGGGATCGCGACGAGCAAGGAAGCGCGCGCGAAGCTGGCGCCAGGGAGATGTTGACGACGGCGTTGCACGACGGTCCAGAGACAAGCGAGCCAGGTGACAAGCGACGCGATGAGCTTCGGGACGGCCACGGCGGCCAGATCGCGCTGAGCCCAATCCGTCGCGCCGATCACCAAGGAAAGCCCGAGGAGCCAGACGGCTGCGCCCATCAGCTGCGCACCGATGCGATCCAGTGGAACCAGCGCAGGCAGCAAAGCGTAGATACCACCGAACTGATGCTGCGCTAAAGCGCGGTCCTGCAGGAGATAGGCGGCCGAGTTGAGCGCCTGCGCGCCGAGTACGCAGTAGGCAAGGATCGCCGCACCCACATGGATGGCGATGAGCGGCTTGCCGGTCGTGTCCAAGCCCGGATGTTCCACAACACCGAGAAAAGCGGCCGCCCCAAGACACAATGCGGTCGTGCCCGCGATAGCCCAGGTCGGCAGGCGGTGGTTAAATGTCAGGTCGAGAAAGAGAGCCAAGCCAGACACGCCCCAAGCAATGGAGAGCAATACTTCCGCCGCACTCGCGATCGGCAGGGAATGCGTCTTCAGCCCTTGGTAGGCTAGCATCGTGGTGAGCAGAACCCATCCGCCGCGGAGCAACCAGAGGCCGGAGGTCTGCAATTTTCCTGAGCCGTGCCGAGGGGCCAGCGCATCGAGCAAGGCAGCGACCACAAAGACTGCGGCACAGCCGAGCAAGCAGTCCCGGGCGAGGGGATGGGCGGCGAGTTCTGCGGCCACAGGGAGCATGGGGAGAGATAAGGGGGGGTGTGACATTTTGGCAAACCCTCAAGGTAGCCTGTTTTCTTGCGGACGAGGGCAGGGGGCCTAGGTTGGCCATCCTTATGGCCCACGATTTCTACGACCTCACCCAGCACCCGCCCCGCAGCCCCCGCGTCCGCCTCGGCGGCTTCGTCATCCTTCCCCGGATGATCGACAAAGCCCGCGCCACGAAGGCAGGCAAAAACGGCGAATATAACTACGGTTGCCCACTGGATACCAACGTCCTGGACTTCCTAGGCGTCGAAGCAAATGCACTTAAGACACAGATTGACAATGGCTTAGGAGATGGAGAAATCCTTGTTTGGCTGATGGCCAATGCTAAGAAGCCCCGTTCGGCCCAGGAAATCGCTGCTTTCAGCGTCTTCCATGAGCAACGCGCTCCCAGCTCACCCGGAAGCCGTGCTAAGATGAGCGACTACCAATCCTCGAC
>DBCR01000037.1:0-596 GCA_002293125.1 Opitutia bacterium UBA953 | reverse complement strand
ACCCGTGAAATAAATAGTCATTATTAAGATTATCGATGCACCGTAAGCCAAAAACCCTGCTATAATTATCCCCATGAAATCGTTCCTCGCTTCCCTCAGCCTGATGCTCTGCGCCGCCCTCGCCTCCGCCGCCGACTTTGATTGGAAGACGCGTTTCCCGGAAGGGCTCATCGACGCAAACGGCAAGGCCGTGGACCTCGCTACGCTGAAGAATAAAACCGTGGCGGTATACTGCTCCGCCCATTGGTGCCCGCCCTGCCGCGTCTTCACGCCGCAACTCGTCAAGTTCGCCAACGCGAACAAGACCAAGCTCGCCGTGGTCTTCATCAGCAGCGACAAGGGAGCGGACGAGATGTTCGCGTACATGAAGGAAACCAAAATGCCTTGGCCCGCCGTGCCCTTCAGGTCTGCGGGAGGCGGGGCGATCCAGAAGGAGCAGGGCGTGTCCGGCATCCCAACGCTCCTCGTGTACGGCAAAAATGGCGAGCTACTCACCAAGAACGGCCGGGATTTAGACACCCTCAAGAAGCTGCTCGGCAAGTAAGTGCCCAAGCGACCGAGACGAATCCTCCTCGTCTGCATGGGTAACATCTGCC
>DBCR01000015.1 GCA_002293125.1 Opitutia bacterium UBA953 | reverse complement strand
CGTCGGCGGCGGCGACAGCTTCGCCTCGGGCCTGGTCTTCGGCTTCCTCGAGCACAACGACGCCCAGAAGGCCGTGAACTACGGCGCCGCCCACGGCGCGCTGGCGTCCACGACCCCCGGCGACACGTCGATGGTCACCCGCAAGGAAGTCGAGAAGCAGCTCGCCGGCGGCGGCGCCCGCGTCGTCCGCTAAACCTCGCCCTCCCTCCTCTTGTCCTCAAGTCCTCCAACCCTCCAGCCCTCGATCTCTATGTCCTCCCTCGATCTCTTCTCCCTCAAAGGACGCACGGCCGTCGTCATCGGCGGCACCGGCGAACTCTGCGGTGCCATGGCCGAAGGCTTCGCCTCCGCCGGTGCGCACGTGATCCTCGTCGGTCGCGACCCCGCCAAAGCCGACGCTCGGCTCGCCAAGATCATGGCCGCCGGCGGTTCTGGTGAGTTCGTTTCCTGTGAAGCCACCAACAAAGCCGAGCTCATCAAACTGCGCGACGGCATCCTCGCCCAGCACGGCAAGGTCGACGTCCTGGTCAACGGCGCCGGCGTCAATTCGCCCACGCCCTTCCTCGAGATCGACGAAGCGCAGATCGACAAGATCCTCACGGTGAACGTCAAGGGCGTCATCTTCGGCTGCCAGGTCTTCGGCGAAGCGATGGTCGCCGCCGGCAAGGGCTCGATCATCAACCTTGGTTCGGAATCCGGCATCCTGCCGCTCTCCCGCGTCTTCACCTACTCGGCCTCCAAGGCCGCCGTGCATAACCTCTCGAAGAACCTCGCCCGCGAATGGGCTGCGAAGGGCGTGCGCGTCAACACGCTCGTCCCGGGCTTCTTCCCGGCCGAACAGAACCGCAAGGTGCTCACCCCGGAGCGCGTGGCGATGATCCTGGGCAAGACCCCGATGAACCGCTTCGGCGAAGCCAAGGAACTCATCGGCGCCTCCCTGCTCCTGGCGTCCGATGCCGGCAGCTTCGTCACCGGCGCCGAAATCGTCGTCGACGGCGGCTTCGCCGCGATGTCCATCTAAGCGAGACCGACGACGATGGCCTTCATGGACGACAACTTCATCCTCTCGACCGGCACGGCGCAGAAGCTGTACCACGGCGTGGCGAAGGACCAGCCCATCGTCGACTACCACTGCCACCTCAGCCCGAAGGACATCGCCGACGACCGTCGCTTCGAAGACCTCACGGCCATCTGGCTCGCGGGCGACCACTACAAGTGGCGCGCGATGCGGGCCAACGGCGTCAGCGAAGACCTGATCACGGGCGACAAGTCGACGTCGCGCGAGAAGTTCCAGGCCTGGGCCGAGACGGTCCCGTCCACGCTCCGCAATCCCCTCTTCCACTGGACGCACCTCGAGCTGCGCCGCCACTTCGGCATACAGGACGTCCTCGAAGGCGCCACGGCCCAGAAGATCTGGGACGAAGCCAATCGCCAGCTGAAGCACGGTGACCTCACGGCTCGCGGCATCCTGAAGCTGATGAAGGTCCGCGTCGTCGGCACCACCGATGACCCGGCCGACTCGCTCGACCTGCACCACCAGATCGCGAAGTCCGGCTTCGAGACCAAGGTCGTCCCGACCTATCGCCCTGACGCGTGCCTCAAGGTCCGTACCCCGGACCGCGTGCAGGCCTGGGCCAAGCGCCTCGCCGCCGCCACCGGCAAGGGCGCTGACACCTTCGCCGGCCTGATCGCCGGCCTCAACCAGCGCCACGACGACTTCGCCGCCGCCGGCTGCCGCGCTTCCGACCACGGCCTCGACTACCTGCCGGACGCTTCCTGCACCGAAGCCGAAGCCAAGGCCATCTGGGAGCACGCCATCGCCGGCCAGGCCGCTACGCTCGAGGAAGCCGAAAAATTCACGGCCTTCATCATGTTGCACGTCGGCCGCCTCAACCACGCCAAGGGCTGGGCCACCCAGCTTCACCTCGGCGCCGTCCGCGACCCGAACCTCGGCCTGCTGAAGCGCCTCGGCTCCGACGCCGGTTGCGATACCATCGGCGATTTCCGCCAGGGGCCCGGCCTCATCCGCTGGTTCGGCACGCTCTCCGGCGAGAACGCCCTCGGGAAGACGATCCTCTACAATCTCAACCCCGCCGACACCGCCCTCTTCGCCTGCCTCCCGGGCTCGTTCCAGGACGGCGTGACGCCGGGCAAGATCCAGTATGGCTCGGGCTGGTGGTTCCTCGACGAGGAACGCGGCATGCGCGACCAGATGAACGCGCTGTCCGACCTCGGCCTGCTCAGCCGCTTCATCGGCATGATCACCGACTCACGCTCCTTCCTCTCCTATCCGCGCCACGAATACTTCCGTCGCATCCTGTGCGACCTCGTCGGCCAGGACGTCGAGTCGGGACGCATCCCGGACCGCAAGGACTGGAACGAACGCCTGATCGCCGACGTCTGCTACGGCAACGCCAGCCAGTACTTCGGCTTCCAGAAGTAAGCCGCCCCTGCCGTATCGATATCGGATAAGCCTGAGGGCTTGCCCGGTATCTTCAGCCGGTGAGAATAACGCCATGCCCCACTCATCGCAGCCAGCGCCCCTCCGATGATTCGGTTCCTTCTCGGCTGCCTGCTCTGGGGGCTCGGCTTCGAACGAAACGACCCGGCGACGTCCTCCGGCTTCCACACCGAACAGCTCGTCCCGACGCGGCCACGCACCAGCCTCGAAGCGGCGATCCGGTTCTTAAGCTCGACGCTTTTCCTGCTGGCGCTTATCGCCCAATTCCTGAGCGAAGACCTGGACTGGCGGCACGTGCTCGCGGCCCCCGGCGCGGCCTGGTGCCTGCTGATGCTCTGCCGTCCGTCGCTCCCGATGGACAGCACCGCGATCGGCACCGCCCTCTTGGGCTTCGCCGGGTACTTGCCCTATCTCCTGATCGGCAACCTGTACGCGTTGCCGGTCGCCACCCTCCTCGCGCAGGCCGGCCTCGTCGGCGGGCTCGCCTCCTATGGGCTTTTCCGGGACATCCGCCGTGAAATAAAGGCCGAAAAGACCATGAATAAGGCCTGATGACGCAGGTGCGGACTTGAATCCGCTCATTTGTATTCGATTATCCCGTCATGCGCCTAGCCCTCTTGCTGCTGCTCTCGCTGACGACGACATTCGCCGCCGAGAAGAAATATACCTTCCGCGCCGACTTCGCGCTCTCGCGCCACGTCGAAGGACCGCGCATCACGCCGGCCCTGCAGAAGGACAAGGCCACCCTGCTTTTCTTCTGGGCCTATGAGCTCGATGGGCCGAGCGGAGAAGACCTGAAGGCCTTCCAGAAGCTGGCCGAGGAACACAAGGATGACCTGCTTGTCATCGGCGTCGAGAACGTCGGCATGGCCGGCTCATCCAAGAACATCACGACTTTGACGAAGAAGGCTGGTCTGACCTTTTCGATGTACAGCGGGTGCCGCTCGCCGTTCAAGACCAACGCCTACCCGTACATCTGCGTCTTCGACCGCGAAGGCAAACTGATCTACAACGCCGTGCCCAAGGCCGATGCGCTCATGGAAGCCATCGCCAAAGCCGTCGCCAAGCCGGAAAAGAAAGACGGCAAGGAAGCCCCCAAGAAGGACGAAAAGCCAAAGCTCGATCCGAAGAGGGCGGCCTGAGCTCAGGTGCGGTCGGTGCGGTAGACGCGCTGGACCCGCTGAGTCAGGGTGCAAAGGGCTTCCCATGGGATACAGTCAGCCCAGGCGCAGAACTCGGCCACGGTGATACGGTCGGCGCGCTGTGCACCCAAGATCGTGGCGATATCGCCGACGGCGACGGAGGGGACATCGGTGATATCCACGATGGTCTGGTCCATGGTGACGCGACCGAGGATCGGACAGCGTTGGCCGCGCACGAGGAAGAAACCACGGTTGCTGGCAGCCGTCGGGACGCCGTCACCATAACCGACCGCGACGATGGCTACGCGCGTAGGACGGGAAAGGGTCTTGGTGCGGTTGTAACTAACGGCGGTGCCAGCGGGCAGGTCCTTGACGAGGACAACGCGCGCATGAAAGGACAGCACGGGCTCGGGACGCAGACTGGCAAGGAAGGAGCCAGAGGATGGCGGCAGCCCGTATTGCATCAGGCCCACGCGCACGGCGTTGAAGGGCGCGGACGCCGAGAAGCTCTCGAGGCCGGCGCTGTTGTCGGCGTGGATCATCAGGCCGGAGCGGACGGCGGCAGGAATCCGTTCCAATAGCTTGAGGAAGATCGCGCGTTGATTGGTGGTGTAGGCCGCATCGCTATCGGCGTCGGAGAAGTGCGTGAAGACGCCACGCCATTCGAAGCCAGCGGCCTGCACGAAAGCAAAGAGCTCGGCGGCTTGCTCATGCCAGACGCCGGCGCGACCCATGCCGGTGTCGACCTTGACGTGCACCTTAGCCTTGAGTCCCGACTTCGCGACCGCGGCGGCGAGAGCCTGCGCCTCTTCGAGCGAGTTCAGCGTGATGTCGAGGTCGAGGGCCAACGCGCGAGGGAGTTCGCTCGGCAGGGTCGGGCTGAGCAGGAGGATATCGGCATCATGGCCGACCTCGCGCAGGTTCGCGGCTTCGGCGACGTTCGCCACCGCGAAACAATCCACGCCGGCCTGCAGGAGGCGCGTGGCGACCTCGGGCATGCCATGACCATAGGCGTTGGCCTTCACCACCGCGACATAGCGGACATGGGGCGGGAGGGCCTGCTTGATGCGACCGACGTTGCGATCGATGGCCGGCAGGTCGATCTCGACCCACGCGCGGGCGGCGGAAGCATGCGATGAAGCACCCATCAGCGGTGGCGCGCCCCCGACCAGGTGGCGAAATCGTTGGCGACGTTCAACGCGTCGGGGCGGGACTCCGCACGAAGAAAGCCCGACTGAGCGAAGAAGGTCGCCAAAGCCGACCACGGATGCGGAACAGCGACGTGCGATGTCAGCACACCAGCAGCGGCTTCACTCGAGGCCAACACGCGATGGCCAGAGGAATTCAGTTGAGCGGCTTCGGCTTCGAACGGCGCGCCCAAGGAACCATCGGCCGAAACCTCGAGCGCATGCCAGCGCTTCAGGCGGGATTCGACGGCGACGAGGAACGGGCCCTGCTCACCGGCGGCGAGCGCGGAGCGCGCAATACCCGCGAGAGATTCCCAGACGAAAATCGGACGCGGCTCGAGCGCGGACCATGAGCGGACCGCCAGCGCGGCGATGCGGATACCGAGCACGGAACCTGGGCCAACGCACAGGGAAAAAGAGCGGATATCACCGAGCTTCAGCTTGGCTTCGGCCAAGGCGACTTCGACGCAGCCGAAGAGGCCTTCCAAAGCGCCATCAGTCGAGAGGCCCTGCCCAACCCAGCGGCCGCCCGAGAGAACTCCCACCCGGACACCGGCGCGGGCGGAGCCGTCGAGGACGAGGCAGGGTTCGGGCGCGCTCATGGCCTCAGCCTGGTGGCCAATCAAGGGCGCGTCCACCCAGCAGATGCACGTGCAGGTGCGGGACCGACTCACCGCCGTCCGGACCGTTGTTGATCACGATGCGGAAGCCGTTCGCCAGACCGAGCTGACGGGACAGCTGGCCGGCCACGAGGAGCAGGTGACCGAGGGTCGCCTGGTCTTCCGCGGTCGCGGCGGCGACGCGCGGGATGGGCTTACGAGGCACGATCAGAACGTGCGTCGGAGCCTTAGGGGAGATGTCATGGAAGGCCACGCACACCGCGTCCTCATGGATGAGCTTCGCAGGGATCTCCTTGTCGGCAATCTTCTGGAACAGCGTCTTCGGGGCGCTCATGGCAAATCAGAGGACGACCACCGTCACGCGACGTCGACCGGCCTGGCGGGCGACGAGGCCTTGGACGGTATCGACGGCTTCGTCGTAGACGGCACGCCAGCGGGTCGAACGGGCACGGGTGCCGGCAAGATACTGATCCTGCAGGCCGACGACCCAGAAGAGTACGTCGGCGGCTTCCCCGGTCGTGGCGAGAGCGGCTTCGACGCGTTCATGGGCCCAAAGGGCGTCGAAAGGCTCGGCACGATGATCGAGCACCGCGACGGTCGGCACGGGACGGTCGGGCGAAAGCAGACGGAAAATTTGGGCGGCCGCGGCGGCGAGATCGGTGGCGTTGAGGCGGGGGTCGGTCTCGTCGTCGGCCTCGAAGACGCGCAACACGGCGTCGACATCGCTGCGTAACTGAGGAGCCGTGCCGACCATCGAAGCCAGCAGCGCGTTCAGCGTGCGGAGACGGATCGACTTCGGCAGCGCGGCGGTCACTTAATTTTTCCTCCCTTGCGGAGCTGATCGATGGCCTTGGCGAGCTCGTCGATATCACGGAACTCGCGATAGACGCTGGCGAAACGGACGTAGGCGATCTGGTCGACCGACTGGAGGAGCGTCATGATCTCCTCGCCGATGGCGCTGGAGGGGACCTCGTCGCCGAACTTCACCTGCAGGTTCTCGACAATCTCGGAGATCATCAGGTTGATGCGTTCGAGCTCGATGGGTCGCTTATCGGTGGCCTTGCGGACGCCGGAGGCGATCTTGCCGATGTCGAACTCCTCGCGGGCGCCGTTGCGCTTCACGACGACCATGCCTTCACGGACGATTTCCTCGATGGTGCTGAAGCGATGGTCGCACGCCAGGCACTCGCGGCGACGGCGGATGGAATGGTTACCCTTCCCGAGGCGGGTCTCCAGGACCTTCGTATCCTCGTGATTACAGCGGGGGCAGAACATCGCTCAGAGTTTGAGGAAATTCCCCAGGAGCTGGAGGCCATGCTCGGTGGCGAAGGACTCCGGATGGAACTGGACGCCCCAGATCGGGAGCTCCCGATGGCGTAGGCCCATCACGAGACCGTCCTCGGTCCACGCCGTCACCTCGAGGGCGGCAGGGAAAGTGGCACGCTCGACGACGAGCGAATGGTAGCGGGTCGCGGCGAAAGGCGAAGGCAGGCCCTTGAAGACGTCGGTGTTATTGTGGAACACCGGCGAGGTCTTACCGTGCATCAGGTGCGGGGCGCGGATGACGTTGCCACCGAAGGCATGGCCGATGGCTTGGTGGCCGAGACACACGCCGAGAATCGGCTTCTTGCCGGCGAAGGCCTTGATCATCGCGCACGAGACACCGGCTTCGGCGGGCGAGCACGGACCGGGCGAAATCATCACGCGGTCAGGATCCAGCGCCAGCGCTTCCGCGACCGTGATCTGGTCATTGCGGTACACCTTCTGCTCCACGCCTAACTGCCCGAAGTATTGGACCAGGTTGTAGGTGAACGAATCGTAGTTATCGATGACCAGCAGCACGTGCGGACGATTTGCCCGGCACTGCGAAGTGTCAAGGAACCGCGGCCCCGTGTGAACAAGTGAGCGTGCGAACAATGTTCGCACAAGGGGCGGAGACAGGGCCAGGGACAGGGCTCGGATGATGCGTTGTTCACAGCGATGAAATCATCGCGATGACTGGCGCGCACCGTCGTCCGGTGTTCCTCGCTGGCAAAATCAGGAAGTTAATTCAGCGCACGGCTTCCTATCCTTTGCCCGCGCCATGGCCTTAGCCCTATTTCGGCCTACCCCTACCCCACCCCCCACGCCTACCCTCCAGCGTGAATTCCACCCCAAACCCCTCGAAAGTAGGCCTTTACAGAGGGAGGGGGGTGTGAATAACTATGTGAACGGCATGAAACAGCGCACCCTTGGCAAAGAAGCCTCCGTAAAGGGCAAAGCCCTCCACACTGGCCAGGACGTCACCCTGACCCTGAAACCGGGTGCTCCCAATACCGGCCTAGTCTTCCGTCGCATCGACCTTTTCGGCAAGCCTGAGGTCCGCCCGGTATCCGAGATGATCACCGAACTGGAGCGCAAGACCACCGTCTCGTCCGATGCCGTCAAGTTGCACACCATCGAGCATGTGCTCTCGGCCCTCAGCGGCATGGCCGTGGACAACGCCGTCATCGAGCTCGACGCCTCCGAGCCCCCCATCGTCGACGGCTCGGCCCGCCCCTTCACGACGCTCATCCACCAGTGCGGCATCGTCGAACAAGAAGCCCAACGCGAGACGTTCACGCTCACGCACCCGATCACGATCAACGAAGGCAGCCGCTCCATCATCGCCCTGCCCTTCGACGGCCTGCGCATCACATGCACCTCGGCCGATGACCGCGGCATCCACACGCAGCACCTGACGATCGACATCGACTCCGAGACCTACGAAGCGCAGATCGCTCCGGCCCGCACGTTCACGATCTATGAAGATATCGAAGGCCTCATCGAGAAGGGTCTGATCAAGGGCGGCACGCTCGACTCCGCGATCATCCTCAAGGGAGACAAGATCGTCAGCAAGGAGCCCCTACGCTTCAAGGACGAGCTCGTCCGCCACAAGATCCTCGATATCGTCGGCGACGTCGTCCTCGCCGGCATCCGCCTGAAGGCCCATATCATCGCCGTCCGCCCGGGCCACGCGCTCAACGCCCGCCTGGCCGCGGCCGTCCGCAAGCAGTGGCAGGAATCCAAGGCCCCCAAGGCCAAGGCCGCTCCCGCCGGCCCGAAGGTCGAAGCCCCGACGGCCCCCGCCGGCTCGGCGTTGGACATCCGCCAGATCCTCAACGCCCTGCCTCATCGCTACCCGTTCGTGATGGTCGACCGCGTCGTGGAGCTCAACGAAGACTCCCTCGTCGCGATCAAGAACGTCACGATCAACGAACCTTACTTCCAGGGCCACTTCCCCGGCCAGCCGGTCATGCCGGGCGTCCTCCAGATCGAGGCGATGGCTCAGGCCGCCGGCCTCATCATGCTGCGCCGCGGCGCCGCCGACGAAGCCCCGAAGGTCGTCTTCTTCATGAGCGCCGACAAGGTGAAGTTCCGCAAGGCGGTCACGCCAGGCGACACCCTCGAGATCCGCGCCAAGCTTACGAAGGTGCGCGGCCGCATCGCTGCCGCCGAATGCGAGTGCTTGGTCAACGGCGAGTGCGTCTCGTCCGCCGAACTACTCTTCACCATCGCCGACTCGCCCAACGGCTGAACCGGATGGCCACGCATGTCCACCCCACCGCGATCGTCGGAGCCGGCGCCAAACTCGGCCAGGACGTCGTCATCGGTGCCTACGCCTACGTGGGCGGGGACGTCACCTTGGGCGATGGCTGCATTCTGCACCACCACGCGACCGTCGAGGGCTACACGCAGCTCGGGCCGCAGTGCGAAGTCTTCCCTTACGCCTTCATCGGCGGCCGCACGCAGGACCTGAAGGCCAAACCAGGCAAACCCGGCCTCAAGGTCGGCGCCCGCAACACCTTCCGGGAATACGTCAGCGTCCACCTCGGCACCCAGGAAGGCGAATGGACCATCCTCGGCGACGACAACGTCCTGCTGGCCTATTCGCACGTCGCGCATGACTGCGTGATCGGCAACCACCTCGTCATCTCCAGCCACTCCGCCGTCGCAGGCCACGTGCACGTCGGCGACCACGTGAACATCGGCTGGAACGCCGGCATCCACCAGTTCTGCCGCATCGGCGACCACGCGATGGTCGCGGCGTGCTCCAAGTGCGTCCAGGACGTCCCTCCCTTCGTCATCGCCGACGGCAACCCGTGCGAGACCAAGATGATCAACGCCGTCGGCCTGAAGCGTTCGGGCTTCACCGACGACGAGATCGCCACGGCCAAGCTGATGCACCGCCTCTTCTACCGCGACGG
>DBCR01000011.1 GCA_002293125.1 Opitutia bacterium UBA953 | reverse complement strand
AAGGGCAAGCTGCCGGCCTTCCTGCCGGACGTCCCGGTCGTACGCGAAGACCTCGCCGATTACCTCGGCGAAGTCCAGGCCCTCGACGCCGCGATGGGCGTGCTGCTCGAGGAACTCGACCGCGCCGGTGAACGCAGCAAGACGCTGATCGCCGTGAGCGGTGACCACGGCGCCCCGGGCTTCCCGCACGGCAAATGCAACCTCTACGGTTTCGGCACGGGCGTCTCGCTCATCGTATCCGGCGCTGGCGTGCGGGGCGGACGTGTGGTGGACGACATGGTCACGCTGCCCGACCTCGCCCCGACCTTCCTCGAAGCCGGTGGCGTGAAGCCGCCCGCGGTGATGACGGGGCGTTCCCTCTGGAATGTCTTACAGTCCGACCGCCAAGGCCAGGTCGACCCGACCCGCACCTGGGTCGTCGCCGGCCGTGAGCGTCACGTCGAGATCGCCCGCCCGGACTACTCGCCCTACCCGCAGCGCGCCCTGCGCACCCAGGACCACGTCCTGATCGTGAACTTCAAGCCCGACCGCTGGCCGCTGGGCAATCCGTATCGTCTCGACGGCACTGATGAGCCGACCTTCGCTGAGCTCGCCCAGGCGACTTTCGTGACGCTGCCTGACGACGATGCCGGCCCGACCAAGGCCTGGTTCGTCGGCGCCCGCAAATCCCCCGAGTGGTCCGCGCTCTTCGATAAGTTCTACGGCCGCCGCCCAATGTTCGAGCTCTACGACCTCAAAGCGGATCCGCACGAGATGAACAACGTAGCTGAGTCACCCGCCTACGCCGCCGTACGCAAGGAGATGACCGAGCGCCTCTTCACGATCCTTCGCGAGACGGGCGACCCGCGCATGCTCGAGGACGGCAAGTATTTCGAGACGCCTCCCCTCGCCGGCCCGCTGCCCAATCAAGGCCAGAAACGCCTGCCCGGCGGCCAAGCCGCCAAGAAGGCCAAGAAGAAGTAGGCGTTTGAGAGTACAGAGTCTGGAGTATCGAGTATGGGGTTTAAAAGGTAGGGACAGCACCACGTGCTGTCCTAGTCCACAAATAGAGGCCCTAATCGGGCTTATTCCGAACCTCCTCGGTTTCCTAATGGGCGAGATAACCCGGCCCTCTTGCATATATTTGGCATATAGAAAGTTGGCGGAATTCCTGACCTGAGTAAGAATAGTCCCATGACAAACATGGCGACCTTCTGGCGAAACCACCGGCTGGGCCTGCTCTATGGTGCCCTCTGGTCGCTCGCGCCGATGATCATCCGTGAGCAGATACCTTTGTTCAATTATTTCAACGGGCCGGCGGACTTCAAGCAGCTGCCGGTACAATGGGGCGGATGTTTCGTCATGCTGGCCGCCAGCCTGCTTACCGGCGTCGCCGTGACCTGGATCCTTCGACGCCTGCTCAAAGGCAGCGACGTCAGGAAACTGTTTCTCTGGGCTCCCCTGGCATTGCTCATGGGGACCGCGCTTTTCGGCTTTCTCTTCGCGCAAATCGGCTGGGTCAGCCTTGACGTGACGGAGCCCTACGGCCAGCTGACACTGGCTAGCGTGTTCTTGCACCCCTTGCTTGCGTTCGGATCGTTGGCGACGGTCATCCTGGTCCCGCTCGCCGCCCTCAACACCTGGCACCTCTGGCGCCGAGTCAACCGGCCTTCTGACCTGTCCCCTTAACTGCGTCCGCCTTCGGCAGACGCTGAACCAAGGAAACTACCCACCAACGCATGAACCTCGAAAGCGCCCGAGCTCCCAACCTAAACCGACTCGGCTCCGTCTACGGACTCCTCTGGGGCGCTGTCGCGCTCGCCATTCTGATACTCATCGGTAGTTCGGGAGAGGAAGTCGCAAGGCAGACCGGCTGGTATCTACTGGGGAGCATCCCGACCGGTATCCTGGTCACACACCTGCTCGCCGGACGCCTCGGCAAGACGAAAGCGTGGACCGTATGGACTTATGGTCCACTGGCCTTGCTACTGGGTACGCTGATCTTCGCCGCCTGCATGCTGGTCGTCTTCGCTGGCTATGAATTCTGCAGGGACCTGACTTTGGGGGAGCGGGGCGTGCTCGAATCGCTCCAAGGACTTCGCTTCCACGATTCGCTCATCATGTTCTGGTGGTACCCGCTCTACGGCTTCGCGACCGTCGTGCCGATCTTCCTCGCCGTGCTCAACTGCTGGGACCTGCGCCGACGGATGATGCCAGCATCGTCCTGCCCCCAGCCCTAACCCTACCACTGCGTCCGCTTTAGCGGACGCTCTCACTTCTTGCCCAGCTCTTCGCCGCGCAGCTTGGCGGCGATGAGGGCGGAGGCGACGATCGCGCGGAACTTACCGGCTTCCATCGCGTCAAGGCCGGCCTTGGTCGTACCGCCGGGAGAGGTCACCTGGATACGTAGGTTCACGGGCGTCTCACCGGTGGCGGCGAGGAGCGCGAGCGAACCGCTGAAGGTCTGGCGGACAAGAAGTTTGGCCTGCTCGGGCGTGAAGCCCAAGGCGACGGCGGCCTCTTCGTAAGCGGCGACGTATTCGAAGAAGAAACCGGGGCCACTGCCGGAGACGGCGGTGACGGCATCGAACATCGACTCAGGGAGTTCGAGCACGGGACCGAGACCGGAAAGGATGGCGTCGACGATCTGGGCGTCGGCGGCCGCAAGCGGGGTCGCGGAACAACGGGCGCTGATGCCCTGCCCGACGGCGCCTGGGGTATTCGGCATGGCGCGCGCGACATTACGGGCGGACGAGAAGAAGGTTCCGATGGTCGCGAGGCGCGTACCGGCGAGGATGGAGAGCACGAGCTTGCCCTGCGCGAGCGTGGCGTAGGACTTGTCGAGGTCGGCGAACTGCTGCGGCTTGCAGGCAAGCACGACCGCGTCCGCGCCGGTGAGGAGCTCGGCCGGAGTCGTGGCGACGCGGACGCCAGTGGCCTTGGAAAGATCGGCGGCGGTGGAATCATTTCCGCCGATGACGGTGATGTCAGCCGGGGCGCAGGCGCCCGAGCGGAGCAGGCCCTGTACCATGGCGCCTGCCATGCGTCCGGAACCGATGAAAGCGAGTTTTGGCATGATCAGAGGGCGCGCACGGCGGCGTCGAGGACTTCGCAGGCCTTGTCGATGTCCTTGCCCTCGTGGGCAGTGGAGATGAACGCGGTCTCGTAAGGCGAAGGCGCGAGGTACACGCCCTTGTCGAGCGCGGTGCGGAAGACCTTGCGATACAGGTCGCCGTTGGAGGCGATGGCCTGGTCGTAGTTACGGACCTTCTCGGTGTTGAAGTAGAGCGAGAACATCGAGCCGACCTGCGGAACCTGGAGCGGGATACCCTTGGCCTGCGCGGCGGCGAGGAGCGTGTCGCGGACGCGATGGCCGAGGACGTCGAGACGAGCGAAGGGATTCAGGGCCTTCAATTTGCGGACCGAGGCGAGGCCAGCGGCCATCGCGAGCGGATTGCCCGAGAGCGTGCCGGCCTGGTAGACCGGACCGAGCGGGGCGAGTTTATCCATGATCTCGACCTTGCCGCCGAAGGCGCCGACCGGGAGGCCGCCGCCGATGATCTTACCCATGCAGACGAGGTCCGGGACGACGTCATGCAGGCCCTGCGTGCCCGCGAGGGAGAGACGGAAGCCCGTCATCACTTCATCGAAGATGAGCACCGTGCCGTGCTTCGTGCACAGTTCGCGGAGGCCGGCAAGGAAACCGGCGTCGGGCAGGATCAGGCCGACGTTGGCCGGGAACGGCTCGACGATCAGGCCGGCGACCTGTCCAGCGTTGGCGTCGAAGAGCGCGGAGAGCGCCGGGAGATTATTATACTCGGCGACGAGCGTGTCGGCGGCAGTGCCGGGCGTGACGCCGGCGGAATCGGGATTACCCTGCGTGAGCGCGCCGGAGCCGGCCTTCACGAGGAGCGAGTCGACGTGGCCGTGGTAGCAGCCCGAGAACTTGATGATCTTATTACGACCGGTGTAGCCGCGGGCGAGGCGGATGGCCGACATCGTGGCTTCGGTGCCGCTG
>DBCR01000025.1:5568-35979 GCA_002293125.1 Opitutia bacterium UBA953 | reverse complement strand
AAACCGGAGACCGGATGATTGGCTTGGGGTATTATAGCCCCAGTATCCTTTCCGGTTTCTGGTCTCCCTTTGTCTTTCCGCGAACGGACGCGATGTCATCGCGTCCCTACCTTACCCTCTCGCCTCTAAATAAGCCTTCACTTCGCCGGCGAGCTTGTCGCTGAGGCCGGCGACTTCGGCGATCTCCTCGACGGTGGCTTTGCGCAGTTTCTGGATGCTCCCGAAGTGTGCGAGCAGGGCGTCTTTGCGCTTGGGCCCTAGGCCGGGCATCTCGTCGAGCAGCGACTCGCGCAGTTTGCGGCTACGGAGCTCGGCGTTGAAGTCGTTGGCGAAGCGGTGGGCTTCGTCGCGGATGCGCATGAGCAAGGCCAGCCCGACGTCATGCCGCGGCAGTTTCAGTTCGCGGCCATCGGGGAAGACGATCGTCTCCTCGCGCTTGGCGAGGCCGATCAGCGGGGGCGGGGCGAGGTCGTGTTCCTTGAACGCCGCGAGCGCCGCGCCGACCTGGCCGAGGCCGCCGTCGATGATGACCAGCTCGGGGAAGGCGCGGTGTTCTTCATGCAGGCGGGTATAGCGGCGGCCGACCACTTCCTGCATCGAGCGGAAGTCGTCATTGCCTTCGAAGGACTTGATCTTGAAGCGGCGGTAGCCGGATTTGTCGGCTTGGCCGTCGACGAAGCGCACCATCGAAGCGACCGCGAGCGTGCCCGAGATGTGCGAGATGTCGAAGCACTCCGCCGTGGCGGGCGGGCGTTCGAGGCCGAGCGCGGCGGCGAGCGAGGTGAGGGCGCCGGCTTCGTCGCGGCGGGGCAGGGGGTTCTCGCGGAGGAAGCGGCGGGATTTCTCCGTCGTGCGTTTCAGCGCGTCGAGCAGGTCGCGCAGGCTCGCGGCTTTTTCGTAGTCACGGTCGGCGGCGGCCTTGCGCATGTCGGCTTCGACCTGTTCGCCCCAGCTCTCGACCTTGCCTTCGAGGAAGGCGCAGGCCTCGGTCACGCGGGCGGCGTATTCCTCGGCCGTCACCACGTTGGCGTGCTTCTGGATCTCGGAGCGGGCGTCGTCGTAAAGTTTCCACGTGCCGTCGGGCAAGGCGGTCGGCGTGCTGTCGGCGAGGAGGATGCCGAACTTCTTGCGCATCTCGTTGAGCGTGCGGCGGACGGCTTGCTGGTGAGGGAAGGGGCCGAAGTAGCGGCAGGCATCGGTGGTACGGGCGCGGACGATGCGGAACTTCGGGAGGGCGTCGGCGAGGTCGACCCGGACCTGGGGGAACTGCTTGTCGTCGCGGAAGAGGATGTTCCAGCGGGGTCGCCAGCGTTTGATCAGCTTACCTTCTAGAAGGAGGGCCTCGGTCTCGGACCGGACCTCGTGCCACTCCATGTCGGCCACCGTGTCCATCATCGCGGCCACCTTGGGGGTCATCCGCTGGCGGGGCACGAAATAGGAGGCCAGGCGCTTCTTCAGGTCCTTGGCCTTGCCCACGTAGACGACCAGCCCCGCGGCGTCCTTCATCAGGTAGACGCCTGGGGTATGGGGGGCGCGCCGGGCCTTGGCCTTGGGCGAAAGTTCTTCCCGGTCGGTTTGCATTTTGGGCCTGGTTCGTTAACACTGCTCAGGCACCCCGTTTCCGCAAATGCTTTCCTGCAACAGCCGCCCTCGTCAGGTCCTCGTCATTAATGTGGGAGATGAGCTGTTGGACGGTATCCGCGAGAACGGCCACCTCCTCTGGCTGGGCGAGCACCTCGCCCGCCGCGGGTTGCCCATCACCCGTTCGATCGTCGTCCGCGATGATGCCAAGGAGATCGCCCGCGAGGTCGGCGAAGCCTGGGGCGCCTACGACCTGATCGTCACCACCGGCGGCATCGGTCCGACCTCCGACGACTTCACGCGCGCCGCCATCGCCTCCGCGCTCGGGCTGAAGCTTGAGCACGTGCCGTCCGCCGAGGCGGCCTTACGCGAGCGGTTTAAAATGATCGGTCGCAGACTTTCCGAAGCGGACCTCAGTCAGTGCTTCGTCCCGGCCGGCGCCGAGGCCTTGCCCAATCCGCGCGGCACCGCCCCCGGCGTCTTCTATCATCGCGATGGCAAGGCGCTCGTGATGCTGCCTGGTCCGACGCTCGAACTCCGTCCGATGTTCGAAGAGGAAGTCATCCCGCGTCTCCGTGATGTCGGTTGCGCCTGTCAGGGCGAAGCCTACGTGCAGGTCCGTACCTTCGGGATCGGCGCCGTCCCGCTCGAAGCGATCGTCCGCCCGTTCCTCAAGCCGGGGATGGTGCTTTCTTTCGGTACGCACACCGGCGTCGTTGATGCCCGCATCTCTTCCGCCGGTAGCGGCTTCACCGCCGACGACCTTTGCCAAGTCGCCCGCCAGGTGCGGGACGCCGTCGGCCATGACTTCGTCTGCACCGGCCACGCCTGCCTTGCTTCGCTCGTCGTCGAGCAGCTGCGCAGCATGGAGCGCACGGTGGCGCTCGCCGAGTCCTGCACCGGCGGCCTGCTCGCCAACTCTTTCACCGACGTCCCCGGGGCCTCCAAGGTCTTCGCCGGTTCGGCGGTCTGTTACGCCAACGACGCCAAGGTCAACCTGCTCGGCATCCCCGAGTGCCTGATCGCCCAGCACGGTGCCGTCTCGGCCGAATGCGCGGCCGCCATGGCCACCTGCGCCATTGAGAAATTCGGTTCCGATTACGCCATCTCCGTGACCGGCTACGCCGGACCCGGTGGCGGTACCGATGTCGACCCGGTCGGTACCGTCTACCTTGGCTACGCCTCTCCGACCGGGGTCTGGTCACGTCGCATCGTCCTCCCGGGCGACCGCCGTCAGGTCAAGCTGCGTGCCGTGAACACCGCCTTGGACTTCATGCGCCGCAAGCTGAACAAGTATCGCGTCGAGGACATGATTCACGGGGCCTGAGGGCAGGCACGAGGTCCAGAGGGCAGGAGGACCTGAGGGTCGGAAGATGCCCAGGTCATCGGCCTGCGAATGACAAAGGATTGCCACGAGGGGGCAGGGAGGAAGATTAGGCGCGTGCCCGGTTATCTCGCCATCATCGCAGGTAAGGACGAATTCCTCGTCGATCAGGACGGGCGCGCCTGTTTCGAGAAGGCCAAGAAGGCCGCTGGCGCGGACGCCGAGGCCGAGGTCATCACGGGCCAGATCATCCGCGTCGACGACGCCCGGGTGCTTGAGGTGCAGTTCACCGAATCGGTGAAGACCCTCTCGATGTTCGGCAGCAAGCGCGTCATCTGGCTGCGCAACCTCAACCTCGTCTCCGATTCCGTCCAAGCCAAGTCGGAGGAAGTGAAGGAGAGCCTCGCGAACATGCTGAAGGTCGTCGTGGAGTCCGATCCCGCCGTCTCGATCATCATCTCCGCCACGCCTTACGACGGACGTCGCAAGGACCTGGCTAACCTCAAGCCAGAGGCGACCGATTTCATCCTGCATGCTTCACCGTCCAAGAGCCCGTTCGATAAGGGCGACGCGCAGGCCGACGCGCAGGTCGCGCTGGCGGTCGAGCGTTTCAAGACCCTCGGCGTGAAGTTCGAACGCGGCGTACCCGAGGTCCTCGTGGGTCGCGTGGGCCAGTCGACGCGCCTCGTGCTCGGCGAATGCGAGAAGCTCGCGACGTACGTCGGCGCCGGAGGCACCATTAAGGAAGCCGACGTCCACCTCATCGTCCCCACTTTCGGCGAAGGCGAATTCTTCGAGCCCATCGAGGCGCTTGCCGCCCGCGACTTGAAGTGGGGCATGGAGTCGCTCGACCGATATTTCTTCAACGAGGATTCCAGCCGTCCGCTCCTCATCGTCCTGCAGAACCGCCTGCGGCTCCTCATTCAGATCCGCTGCCTCGCCGACTCCGGCGATTTCCGCGTCAGCGATGCGGGTCTGCCTAAGGGGCAGTTCGAGGCCGCCAGCGGCCGCCATGGCCCGACTTTCGGGTCCGCCGCGAAGTCTTCCGCCAACCTCTTCTCGCAGAACGCCTGGTACGTGAGCAACAAGGTCGCGCCGGCCGCGGCCCGCTATACCCTCGCCGAACTTGTCGACCTTCAGCTCGCCTGCGCCGACTGTTTTGACGCTTCTAATCGTGGCGAGGACGAGTCCTCCGTCCGCGCGATGTTCCTCCGAGCGCTTGCCGTGAAGCGTTCCGCGTGATATGAATCCCTTTCAAACCGATGGAATCCGATAACGTCCCTAATGTCCTCGCCGATCGCTACGCCTCCCCGGCGATGAAGGCCGTCTGGTCCACCCGTGGTCGCGTGGTCCTTGAGCGCGAATATTGGATCGCCGTCATGAAGGCCCAGCGCGACCTCGGCCTCGATATCCCCGCCGCGGCGCTCGCCGCCTACGAGAAGGTCAAGGGGCAGGTCGACTTTGAATCCATCCGCAAGCGCGAGGAAGAGACCCGTCACGACGTCAAGGCGCGCATCGACGAGTTCTGCGCCCTCGCCGGCCACCAGCATGTCCACAAGGGACTGACCAGCCGCGACCTCACCGAATCCGTCGAACAGCTCCAGGTCTTCCGCTCGCTTCAGCTCATCCGCGCCAAGGGCGTGGCCGCGCTCGCCGCGCTCGCCCGTCGCGCCCAGGCTGACCGCGACGTCCTCATCGCCGCCCGCACGCACAACGTCGCCGCGCAGCCCACCACCGTCGGCAAGCGCTGGGCGATGTTCGGCGAAGAATGCCTCCGCGGGATCGCGCAGGTCGACGCCGCGCTGGCCGCCTTCGCAGCTCGCGGGCTCAAGGGTGCGGTCGGCACGCAGCTCGACCAGCTCACGCTTTTCTCCGGCGACATCGCCAAGGTCTCGCAGCTCGAGGGCCGCGTGCTCGCGCACCTCGGGATCCCGCACTCGCTCGGCGCCGTCGGCCAAGTCTACCCGCGTTCGATGGATATGGAAGTCGTGGCCGCGCTGCTTTCCGCCGCGTCTGGCCCGTCGTCCTTCGCGAAGACCCTCCGCCTGATGGCTGGTCACGAGCTCGCGAGCGAAGGCTTCCTGCCCGGCCAGGTCGGCTCGTCCGCCATGCCGCACAAGATGAACGCCCGCACCTGCGAGCGCATCAACGGCTTCCACGTGATCCTGCGCGGTCACCTCGCCATGGCCGCCTCGCTCTCCGGCGAGCAGTGGAACGAAGGCGACGTCTCTTGTTCCGTCGTGCGTCGCGTGCTCCTGCCGGACGCCTTCCTCGCCATCGACGGACTCTTCGAAGCCTTCCTCACCGTGCTCGGCCAGATGGAGGTCAATCGCCCCGTCATCGAGCGCGAGTCGCGCCACTACCTGCCGTTCCTCCTCACGACGACTTTCCTCATGGAAGCCGTCAAGGCCGGTGCGGGTCGCGAAGAGGCCCACGAGGCCATCAAGGAGCACGCGGTCGCCGTCGCCAAGGACCTCCGTTCGGGCAAGACCGAGCGCAATGACCTCGTCGACCGCCTCGCCTCCGACAGCCGCCTCCGTCTCCCGAAGTCCGTCCTTCTCGATGCCGTGACCAAGGCGGGCGAGCTGACCGGTTCGGCTGGCGCCCAGGTGGACGCTTTCGTGAAGCAGGCCGCGGCCTGGACCCAGAAGGTCCCCGAGTCGGCCCAGGTCAAAGCCGGACGTATTTTGTAGGCCTTAACAGGGGGGTGCGGGTAGGGGAGGGTTTTCCGTGTTGCCAAGGGGGGTGGGGCTTCCCACAACCCACTTTTCAACTCGTTCACTCCCATGTCTTCTCCTCTCATTGGCAATCTTCTCGTCGCGCAGAGCGGCGGTCCGACCCCCGTCATCAACGCCAGCCTCGCCGGGGTGATCTCGGAAGCGCTCAAGCATGAGGACGAAATCGTCGAAATCTATGGTGGCCTCAATGGTATCCAGGGCATCCTGAACGAAGAGCTCGTCGACCTCGCCGCCGAGTCCCAGCAGACCCTCCGCGCGCTCCGTCACACGCCCGGCGCCGCCCTCGGCACCTGCCGCTACAAGGTGAAGAAGACCGAAGACTTCGACCGTATCCTCCAGGTCTTCGAAGCGCACAACATCCGCTACTTCCACTACATCGGTGGCAACGACTCTCAGGACACCGCCGCCAAGATCGACGCCCTCGCTAAAGAGCGCGGTTACGAACTCCGCGTCGTCGGCGTGCCGAAGACCATCGATAACGACCTCCCGCTCACCGACCACTGCCCCGGTTTCGGCTCCGTCGCCAAGCACATCGGGGTGACCATCCGTGAGACCGCTCTCGATAACGCCGCCATGGGCCAGAACGACTTCGTCTCCATCCTTGAAGTCATGGGACGCAACGCCGGCTGGATCGCCGCTTCGTCCGTCCTCGCGCAGCGCCGCGACAAGGGCGAAGACAAGTCCGTCAAGAATACCCACTACAACAACACCGCGCCGCACATCGTGCTGCTCCCGGAAGTCGCCTTCAATGCCGACAACTTCATCCGCCGCGTCGAAGAAGTCCTCAAGGGCAACGGTCACTGCTTCGTCGTGGTCTCCGAGGGCGTCCAGGACGCAACCGGCAACTACCTCGGCGCCGACACCTCCAGCACCGACGCTTTCGGTCACGCCGTCCTCGGCGGCGCCGGCGAATACCTCCGTACCCTCGTCGAATCCCGCTTCGATGGCGTGAAGGCCCGCTCTTCCAAGCTCGGCATCACCCAACGCGCCGCTTCGCACAACGCTTCGAAGACCGACGTCGATGAAGCCGAACTTTGTGGTGGCGCCGCCGTCAAGGCCGCCCTCGAAGGCGAGTCCGGCAAGATGGTGATCCTGACCCGCTCCGAAAAGGAGAACTACGCTGTCCAGACCATGCTCGCCCCGCTCGACCAGATCGCCAACGGCGTGAAGGTCTTCCCGGAAAAGTGGATTGGTGAAGACAAGATGTCCATCCACCCGGACTTCGTGCGCTACGCTCTCCCACTCATCCAAGGTGAAATGCAACTGCCTTTCGATCAGGGACTTCCGAAATACGCTCAGCTCTCCGCGATCGCCGTCCAGCGCCGCCTCGAAAAGTACGTTACGGCCTGAGCGCATTCAGGTTACGAGGTTTCGACCCCCTTTCCGGGGGTCTTTTCCTTTAAGGGGTTGCTTAGATTATGGTGGGGGATAGTTTTGGTTTCCCACCCCCTCGCCATGAAAGTTTTTATTAAGTTCTTAGGAATGGTTGCCTTTGCTCTCCTCCCTATCCTTTCTTCCGCCGCCCTCCAGAGCGGCAAGGTCCAGGTCGGTAAAGTCAGCGGCACCGTCACCATCATCGACGCCAAGGCCCAGCGTAAGCCCCTCGCGAACGGCGCGACCTTCCAGGAAGGCTCCCTCGTCGAGACCGGCGTCAATTCCACCGCCGAACTCGTCTTCTCCAACGGAGCCTCCGTCGTGCTTACGCCGAACACCCTGCTCCAGCTGCGCACTTTCCGTCAGGTGCCTTCCGCCGGCATCACTGATCCGTATCGCCAAATCGAGAAAGACCCGAGCCCGTCCGTCACCGAACTCGAGGTGCCGCGTGGCAAGATCATCGGCGAAGTCCGCAAGCTGAACGCCCTTTCCACTTTCACCGTCAAGACTCCGGCTGGCCTCGTCCGCATCCGCGGTACGGTCTTCACCATCGAGTATCGCGTCGGCCCCGATGGTATCGGCCGCATCGTCGTTGATTGCGTCCGCGGTTCCGTCGAGACCACCGTCTTCAGCTCCAACGCCGGTCCGGTCACCGTCGAGCCCGGCATGCAGGCCTCCAGCGCCGTCGCCTCCGCCGCCCTCATCGACATCCTCACCAAGACTTCTGCCGCCGCTCCGGGCGCGCCCCAGCCCCCCGCTCTTTCTGCTGCTACGCTGGCCGTCCTCTCCAATCCGATCCAGATCATGGTCTACCCGATTCCGGCCGAAGACATGGCGGCGATCGCCGCCCTCCTCGGTGCGAACTCCACGCTGAACGTTGAAGTCGCCACGACCATCAACTCGATGGCCCAGACCATGCCGACCCGCGCGCAGATGTTCCCGAATGGACCCGGCGGTGCTCCGGACAAGCGCTACGTCAAGGTGATTACCGATTCTCAGGTGACGGAGACCGTCGTCAAGGGGAAGACCGGTGGTCCTATCGGTCCGACCACCACCACCACCGGTGGAAGCTCGTCCCTCGACGAGACCCTTAAGAAGATCACAGATAACGTCGATCGCACCGTCGAGCAGAAGCAGTCCAACCCGACGCCGACCGGCATCTGAGCCACGGCTCGCTTCGCTCAAAAAGGCCCGGCTCATACCGGGCCTTTTTATTCGCAGAGGGTTTCTCCGCTCGCTTTGAGCCTTTCGGCGGGCATCTTGAAGGCGCATGCCGATCGCCGGTAAATTCATCACGTTCGAAGGAGGGGAAGGCGCGGGAAAGTCCACGCAGCTGACCCGTCTGGCGGATCGTCTCCGTGCTTCCGGCGAGGGGGTGCTGAGCCTCCGTGAGCCCGGCGGTACGCCCTTTGGCGAGAAGATGCGGGATGTCCTCAAACACCCCGGCTCGGTCATCCAGCCGGCTGCTGAGGCCCTCCTCTTCGCGGCCTGCCGCGCTCAGCTCGTCGCCGAGGTCATCGCTCCGGCCCTCGCCTCTGGCCAGGTCGTGCTCTGCGATCGTTTTATCGACTCCACGGTCGCCTATCAGTCGGGTGGTCGTGGCCTCGACCGTGCGCTCATCGAAGCCGCCAATCGCCTCGCCTGCGGGGCCGTCCGCCCGGACCTGACCGTCCTGCTCGACCTCGACTCTTCCCGCGGTCTCGGCCGTGCCTCGGTGCGCGACCATGGCCAAGCCGACCGATTCGAGGTCCTCGGCACGGATTTCCACCGAAAGGTACGCGACCTATACCACACGCTCGCCAGGGAGGAGCCTCGGCGTTTCTTCGTGGTCGACGCCGCCCGCCCGCCCGAAGTCATCGAAGAGGAGATCTGGCATGAAATCGCCCGCCGCTTCCGGTAACCTCGCTGACCTCCCGGTCATCAAGGTGCTGGCCCGTGCCCGCGCCGAGGGCCGCATGCCGCACGCCGTCCTGCTCACCGGCGCCGACGGCACCGTGCTAGCCCGCGCCGCGGAACAGCTCGCCGCCTTGCATCTCGGCGAGGCCGACCCGCTAAGCCATCCGGATTGCCGCGTGCTGCGCCCGGCGAAGAAGTCGCGCCGCATCACCATCGACAACACCCTCGAGGTCGTCGCCGCGCTCCGTCTGAGTTCCCTGTCGCCGCACCGCGTCGTGATCGTCAACGAGCCCGACCGTTTCCAGCCCGATTCCGCCAACGCTTTCCTGAAGACGCTCGAGGAGCCTCCGCCCGGTACGCTCATCATTCTCCAGACGGCTAATTATTATCGCGTACTCCCGACGATCCTGAGCCGCTGCCTGCGTTTCCATGTCGCCGGCGATGCTCCCGTGCTGGCCGACCCCTCCTGGTCCGACTGGCTGCGGGAGATGGAGAAACTGCTCGCCCGCATGGTCAAGGGTCCGGCTTCGCCGGCGGCCCGCGTCTCCGAGGTCTTCATTCCGCTCTACGCCCTGTGCGCCCGGCTCGAGGTGCTGCTCGAACTCTTCGTCGACGAAGCCTTGAAGGCTGCGCCGCCGCCTCCGCCGACCGACGAGGACGAGGATGACGCCGAACTCGCCTACGAGGAGTCCGTCCGCCGCGGCGTCCGCGCGCGGATGCTCGTCTCGGTCGAGGAAAAGCTCCGGCTGATCGGCCGGACCCACCCCGGTTGCGCCGAACAGGTCGCGCTGTCGGTCGGCTACCTCGAGGACGCCCGCCATCGCATGGAGCTTAACTACCAGGTCGTGGCCGCCTTCGAGCAGTTCCTCCTGCGCACGCTGCGCGCCTTTGCTCTGCGTCCGCGCGCAGCGTAACTTTATCCCTTCCCCGGAGTTATATCAAAGAGATGTCCCAGGAAGAGCCCACGCTCCCCGACGACGAGGACGACAAGCGCTTGATGGCGTTGGTCGCCGCTGGTGATGACGATGCGCTCCGTCTGCTCGTCCATCGCCATCATGCCCGTCTGGTCGGCTACCTGCGCGGCGAGGTCGGTTCCCAGGCTACCGCCGAAGAGCTGGCGATGGAGGTCTTCATCCGTCTCCACCGCGCCGCTTCCCGCTGGCGTCCAGAGGCGAAGCTGAGCACCTACCTCATCCACATCGCCCACAACCTCGTGCTCAACGAGTGGCGCCGCCGGGGCCGCAAGCCCACCACGGCCTTGGAGTTCGCGGCCGAGCCCGGCGATTCGTCGCAGCAGTCCGCCCGGCGGGTGGCCGAACTCGACGAAGCCTTCCAGCGGGCCATCGCTCAGCTCCCCCCCGAGCAACGGACCGCCATCCTCCTGGTCGTCCAGCAGGAGCTACCTTATGAGGAGATTGCCGAGATCATGGGCGTACCCGTCTCCTCGGTGAAGACCTGGATCCACCGCGCCCGGAGCCGCTTGCGCGAGCTCCTGAAAGACTTCTATGGAAACGAATGAACCCTGCAACTCGCCGCCACCGGCGGTGTTTAACCCCATGAACTGAGCCATGGACAACCCTCAACACAAAGCCTTCGACCAGGAACTCGCCGCTACGCTCAGCCGTGGCCGTTCCGTCGCCGTCACCGGCTTCGCCGACCGCGTCGTCGGGGCGGTCCGCGCCGACCGTCGTCGCCGCGTCGTGATTCGCTGGAGCTCCGTGGCCACGGCCGCCGCCGCCTGCCTCGTCGCCGTCCTGACCTTGTCCGTTCCTTCCGAGGAGGCGCTCAACCGCCAGACCTTCGCCCTCTTCGCCCACGACGAGTCCGCTCAGTTCGCTGACCTGCTTGGCGCCTCCGCCGACCTCTCGCTCCTTTCGCCTGCGGTGGAGAAGTCCAGCGTGGCCGAGGTGCTCAACGCCCCCGGCTCCTGATCCGATGAAGACGTTTTCCTTTCTCGCGGTTCTCCTCTTGGCGGCCGCTGGTTCGTTGGCCCAGCAGGCTTCCGGCCGTTCGCCCGATTCCGAGCCGACCGCCGAGGAGATCCAGACCATCCGCAAGATCCTCGAGCTTCCGCCTGAGCGTCTCACCCGCATGCGCTCGGCCATCGAGAAGATGGAGCGCATGTCGCCCGAGTCCCGTCGCGAATTCGCGACCCATCTGGCCAAGTACGAGGCCGCCACCCCTGAGGAGCGCAAGAAGATCATGAAGGACATGCGCGAACGCGGCGGCTACGGTTCGCGCGTGCTCGAGCATCATTTCAAGACGCTCAGCCCGGCGGAGGCCAAGGCCGAACGCTCGCGTATTCAGGCCCTCACCACGGAGCAACGGATGGAATTCCTCCGCAAGCTTGCCGAGAAATACGGACCGGAGATCGACAAGGAAAAAGGCAAGTCGAGCGATGCGAAGGAAGCGGAGAAGGGCGAGAAGAAGCGCCGTAAGCTAGCTGAAGGCGAAGTCCCGGCGTCGCCGGCCGTCGCGCCAAAGAAATAAGGCTATTCGCCGAGCTTCTTGAACGGGAGCCGGCCGTGCTTCCAGCGGTCGTGCGCCCAGAGCCAGTTGGCGCAGGCGTCATCGCCGGAGCGGAGCTTCCGCTCAAGCCAGGCGTTCGATTCGATCGTCAGGCCGATGGAATCCGTCGCGTGCAGGGCTTCCATGCGCAGTCGGCAACGCCAGAAGCCCGTGCGATCCGCCCAGAAGATACGGCTCGGGCACTTGAAGCGCTGCGCGATGATGCCGGGTAGTTCGGTCACGGCGCAGGGTGCGCCGAGGAACTGCCAGATGGAACCGCTCTGCGTCGTCTGGTCGAAAAGGATGGCGGCCACATGTCCCTCGCGGACGGCCTTCATGGCGCGCGCGAAGCCTTCGCGGCGCGAGGCCAGCTTCATGCCGAAGCGCTCGCGGGCTTCCTTGACCCAGCTTTCGGCGGCGGGCTGGTCGAGTGGTCGGTAGACGGCGACCCATTCGCGTTTCGCCAGTCCGGGGCTCAGGAGCGGGGCGGCGGTCATCATCTCCATCAGGGCGAAGTGGGGCACGAAGAGGACTGCGCCAGTGCCCTTAGGCGGTATCCCGTGTTCGGAACCCAGCATGCTCTCATCCACGACGATGCGGTCTCGGATTTCGGTTTCCGGCATCAAGGGCGAGGCGATGGAGAAGAGGCCCATCTCGGCCGTGCGGCGGCATGATACGCGGCCGATGCGGAGGACCCAGGAGGGGTCCTTGTCAGGGAACGCCTTGGTGAGATTGCGGCGGATGAGCTTGCCGCGAAGGAGCCAGAGGACCTGACCGAGGAGCGCGGCGTTGAGACGGGCGAACGCTTCGGGAAGGCGGGTGAGCAGCCAGGCGTAGGTGACGATCAGCGGCCGCATCAGGAAAGCCTTCAGCCGCGGCCCTCCTGCTTGAGCAGGTCGCCGATCTCGGGGACGAGGATGTTGCGGCGACCGAGTTCGTCGCGAGCGAAATACTTGTCCACCTGGCGGACCAGGTCGAACGGTTCGTCGGGTAAGTTATCCTCGTCGAACTCCATTTCATCGACGGCATCGATGTCGTCGAAGATATGCGACAAGCGCAGCGGCTCACCGTCGATGACGGCCGGCGGGTTGGCGATCGCGCCAATCTTCGTGAGGTTGAAGAAGAGGCAGGGGTAGAATTCCTTCACGTACGGCTCGAGGAACTTGGTGACCCACTGCCCGGGGACTTCCCAGCGGCGGTTGATGATGACCGCGTCGGAGAAGTGGACGCACGTGCGGTACCATTCCTCGACCGCCTTGTGCTTCATCGTCAGGGGGCAGTCGACGACGGTGATGATGCGCGCGACGCGCCACACGGCATCGGGCATCATCGGCCGGATGGTGCGGTGGAGCGCTTCCATCTGGTCGATCATGTGGAGGGAGCCGTTGGTCACCAGGATGGCGGCGTCTTCGTCGCCGGGCGCAGGCAGGATGGCCTGTCCGTCTTTGAATTCCCATCGGTCAGGAGCGATGCCGCCTTCGCGCGCTTCGCGGAGGATGCGGATCTTGCGACCTTCGGGCCAAGCGTTCTCGGCAAGTTCGCGCACCGTGTCGGCTCGGCCGGCGCCGGTGGGGCCGAGGATGATGACGATCGGGGTCATGCCTTACGTCCGCAGCGGCCGAAGGGGGCGTTCTGTCCGCGGTCGCGGATCCAGTGGTCCACGGCCACCAGGGCGGCCATGGCTTCGACGATGGGCACGGCGCGCGGGAGCACGCACGGGTCGTGGCGACCCTTGGCGCTGAGCTCGGTGGCCTTGCCGTCGGGACGGACCGTCTTCTGCGGCTTGAGCACGGTGGCGGTGGGCTTGAAAGCGATACGGAAGACAACGTCTTCGCCGTTGGTGATGCCGCCCTGCGTGCCGCCGGAACGGTTGGTCGCGGTGCGGATGCGGCCGCCCTTGCGGATGAACTCGTCGTTATGCGCGCTGCCGCGGAGGACGGTGCCGGCGAAGCCGCTGCCGATTTCGAAGCCCTTGGTCGCGGGCAGCGAGAGCATGGCCTTGGCGAGGTCGGCTTCGAAACGATCAAAGACCGGTGAGCCGAGTCCGGCGGGAAGATTCTCGATGACGCAGCAGATGACGCCACCGACGGAATCGCCGTCGGCGCGAGCTGCGCGGATGAGCGCATCGATTCTGCCGGCCGTGGCGGGATGCGGGCAACGCGTCGGCGTGGCCTCCACCTGCTTCAACGTCGGCGCCTTGGCGGCGGCGGGCATGCGCACGTCGCCGACACTTTCAACCCAGGCGATGATGCGGGCGCCGCAGGCGTGTTTGAGCACCGTCTTGGCGACGGCGCCGGCGGCGACACGCGCAGCGGTTTCGCGGGCGGACGATCGGCCCCCGCCTTCGACGGCGCGGATGCCATACTTGGCGTCGTAGGTGAAGTCGGCGTGCGACGGACGATAGGCCGCCTTCATCTCGGCGTAGGCTTGGGGGCGCTGGTCGCCGTTGCGGATGACGATAGCGATGGGTGAGCCGAGGGTGAGTCCGTCCTGCGAGACGCCCGAGAGGATTTCCGGCACGTCCGCTTCCTTGCGCTGCGTGGTCAGGGCGCTCTGGCCGGGGCGGCGACGGGCGAGCTCGCTGCGCAGGAAGGCGGCGTCGAACGGCACGCGGGGAGGGCAGCCATCGATGATGACGCCGAGGGCGGGGCCGTGGCTTTCGCCGAAGGTGGTGATGCGGAAACTGTGTCCGTGGATGTTGCCCATTGGGAAAGTGGTTAAAAAAGAACGCCGCCTAGCCAGGTGGCTGGGCGGCGTCCGTTTGGCGGTTCCGCCCCGGCGTTTAGCGCAGGTTAGAAGTGATCTTGGAGACGATCTTCTGGCTCTCCGGCAGGTTGCCGAAGAAGCCGTACTTGACCTTCACCTGGGTGAAGACGGCCTTGGTGACTTCGTCTTCAGCCTTCTCGATGGTGATCTTGATTTCAAGGTCACCGATGGTGCGGGCGTAGACCACGACGCTGAGCAGTTCCTTGTTGGCGCCGATCTCGTCGGTCTCGCCGGTGCGAAGCGTGCCGGGCATGGCGTCGATGGTGCGCTTCACGGCGTTGAAGACGGCGGTCGTGTCCGCGGTGTAGCGGGTGGTCAGGATGCCGGTGACGTTGGAGTAGGAGGCCTCGTTGTTCTGGGAGTTGTCCACGCCGAGCTGGGTGGAGCATCCGGAGAGGACGAGGACGGCGAGGAGGGCGATAGCGGTTTTCATGTGCAAGAGTCGTGGTTGAGTGCTTGGAGTCAAAGCACAGCCGGGGTCCGTTGGCAAACAGTTTCGCCCTCGCCCCGCCGCCGCCCAAGGCGTCTTTTTGTAATGGTAAAACCATTACAATCGGCGGGCGCGCCTGGCACCGGACCGATCCCCGGGGGCGGCCTGGAGGGGGGAGGGGAGCGCCGGACATCGTTGTTTCTTACTTTTAAACACTTAAGTTGCTGTAATTTAGTTACTTAGGAAAAATAAGGACTGGATTCAGTCATTTAAATGTCCCTGGCCGCGCTGTGAACAAGAATTTGGGCAGATCTGGGGCTAAAATCTTGACGGGTGGAGGGGTGTGGGGAAAAGTGGGTGAACTGGGGGCAACTCCCCATATGCAATGTCTATTGGCGCCAACAACGGTCTCTTCACCGGCATCCACAACGGAAAGTTGGATGAGAAGAACCGTGTCACCATCCCGGCGGCCTGGCGTTTCGATGCGGAAGCGACTTTTCTCGCGATGTTCCACCCCGCGTTGGGATCGATCGTCGTGTTCCCGCCGTCGATGGCTGAACGCATTCGCGACGCGGCTCAGCAGGTCACGGTGAGCGATCCGGTGAAGATGGATGCGCTCAGCCTCCTCGCGACGAACAGCATCCAGGTCGCGTGTGACAAGGCCGGCCGCATCACGCTCAATGATCACATCGTCAAGGAAGCGAAGCTCGAGCACGAGGTGATCTTCCGCGGCGGTTTCACCACCTTCCACCTCTCTTCGCCGACGCCGCCTAAGGCCGATCGCGAATCCGAGTCCGCGCTCACCATCCTCCGCGCTCTGCGCGAGCTCGGCTTGTGAGGCGTATCCAAGAGTTACTTACACTGCTCACACTTTATTCACAGCCCGCCGTATGACCAGCCACGTTCCAGTCTTGCTTGAGGAGTGCATGACGCTCCTCGCTCCGCAGGACGGCCGTGCTTACCTGGACTGCACCTTCGGCGGAGGCGGCCACGCGGCGGCAATTCTCGCGCGCGCGCCGCTCTGCACCATCGACGCGATGGATCGCGATCCCGCCGCCGCGGAACGTTCCGGCGCGCTGCTCGCCGCCCATCCCGGCCACCTGCGTTTCCATCCTGAGAATTTTCGTAACCTTGACCGCGTTCCGGGGCGATTCGACGGTGTTCTGATGGACATTGGGGTGTCCTCGTACCAGTTGGATGTCCCGGAACGCGGTTTCTCTTTCCGCTTCGACGCGCCGAACGACATGCGGATGGACACGCGCGTCGGCCGCAGCGCGGCTGAATTCCTCGAGCGCGGCGACCGCGCCGAGATCGAACGCGCGGTCCGCGACTACGGCGAGGAGCCTCGCTGGTTCCGCGTGGTCAATGCCATCATCGCCGCCCGCGGCACCGGCCGCCTCGCCCGCACCTCCACCTTCGCCGAACTGGTCGCGGAAGCCGCGCCCCCCGCTCCGGGGCCGCGCGGCCCGCACCCGGCCACCCGCACCTTCCAAGGCGTCCGCATCGCGGTCAACGATGAGCTCGGCGCCCTGGCCGACGCCCTTCCGCTCGCCTTCGGCAAGCTCACCCCTGGTGGCGTGCTCGCCGTCATCTCCTTCCACTCCCTTGAGGACCGGATGGTCAAGCGCTACATGAACGAGGTCGCCGGCCGCCCCGTCGACCGCGACGACGCGCGTAATCAGGATGACCGCGTGAAGCAGGCCGACCTCCTCACCCGCAAGGCGGTCCAGCCCTCGGACGCCGAACAGGTTCGCAACCCCCGCAGCCGCTCGGCTCGCCTCCGCGCCGTGCGCCGCCTCGCCGTATGAGCCCGCGTATCTTCACCTGGGTTTTTGTTTTCGCCGCCGTCGGTGCCTTCGCCCTTGGGACGATCAACATCATGCGCTTGCGCGTCGAGGCTGACACCATCGGTAGCCGCATCCAGCGCATGGAACGCGACATCTCCCTTTCTAAGAAGGAGCTCGAGAGACTCCGCCGCACACGCGATGAGCTCCTCAATACCCTCGAGCTCCAGCAGCGCATCGGTGATGCGCTGAAGCCTCCGGTCCCCGAACAAGTGGTGTGGGTACGTTATTTCCCGGCGGTCGCATCCCCGCCGCCCATGCTTTCCGCGAGCCCCCGGATGACGGCCCGCGAAATCGCCTCCCTCTCTTGGGGTGGGCAGGGAGGACCGCGCTCTCGATGAGCCTCCCCCACGCCAGGCGAACGCGCTACCGTTTCCTGGCTTGGGCCGTTTCCCTCTGCTTCCTGGCCGTGATCTCGCGGCTGGTCTGGTTGCATTGGGTCGACGCCCCTCGTCTGCGCGCGGAAGCGCTGCAGGCCCGCCGAGTGCTCCAGGAGATCCCGTGTCGTCGCGGAGAGATCCGCGACTCACAGGATAACCTTCTGGCGGTGTCCGAGGACGTCTGGGACATCGGCGTGGATCCGGACTCGCTCGTCAAGGGCGAGCAGGAGCGCGTGCTGGAGGTTGCGACCATCCTTGGTCTGCCTTTTTCCCAGGTCCGCGAGGCCTTCGAGACCACGACGCGCCTTAATGAGGCCGGCGAGCAAAGGACGATCCGCTGGGCCGTCCTCGCGCATGAGGTCAACGAGGCCACGATGAAGCGCATCAAGGCGCTCGGCATCAAGGCGCTCCGCGCGGAACTGAAGTATCGCCGCAACTACCCGAAGGGTCAGCTCGCCGCGCACGTGCTCGGCTACGTGAACAAGGAGGCCATGCCCGCTTCCGGGATTGAGAGTGTGATGAATCCGCTGCTCCTCGGTCAGAAGGGTTGGATCGAATCTGAACGCGACGGCCGCCGTCGCGAGATCACGAGTAATCGCCTCCGCGAGGTCGCACCGGTCGACGGCAGCACGATCGTGCTGACGATCAACAGCCTCATCCAGAAGACCTGCGAGGACGCCCTTGCCGCCGCCGCGGCCCGCTATAATCCGAAAGGCGGCATCATCATCGTGAGCGAGCCGCGCACGGGCCGTATCCTCGGCCTCGCCAACTGGCCGACCTACGATCTCAACCGTTTCTTCGACCCGAAGGCCGCGCCGATGGATAGTCAGCGTAACCGCGCCGTGTCCGACGTCTACGAGCCCGGCTCCGTCTTCAAGATCGTCTCGGTCTCCGGTGCGCTCGAGGAACGCCTCATCACGCCGAACTCGGTCTTCGACTGCGGTGCCACCACGGTCCCCTACCGCGGCCGCATGGTCTCCATGCCGGCCGACTCCCACGCCATGGGCGCCGCCGATATCCGGCAGATCGTCCGCGAATCCTCCAACCGCGGCACGGTCCAGGTCGGGATGCAGTACGCGGAACGCCTCGGCGAAGATAAGTTCTTCGCGCTCATTAAGTCCTTCGGCTTCGGTGCCCGGACGGGCCTGATCACCGGTGCCGAAATCCCGGGCCTGCTCATCACGCCGAAGGATTGGGACGGGCTGACGATCTCGCGCGTGCCGATGGGCCACTCGGTCAGCGTCACGGCGATGCAGATGCACTTTGCGATGTCGGTCGTCGCGGCCGAGGGCCTGCTGATGCAGCCGCAGCTCGTCCTCCGCGTCGAGGATCCGAAGACGAAGGCGACCGTCCTCAACTACGGACCGCGCTCGCGCGGCCGCGCCGTCTCCGCCGCGACCGCCGCGCAGATGGCCACGCTCTTGCGCGCGGTCTGCGGCAAGGGCGGCACGGCGCCGATTGCCGATATCCCGGGTTACGAGGTCGCGGGTAAGACCGGCACGACGCAGAAGATCGTCAACGGCCGCTACTCTTCCGCGCACCACGTCGCCTCCTTCGCGGGCTTCTTCCCCGTCAACGACCCGAAGCTCGCGATCACGGTGATCATCGACGAGCCGCAAGGGGAGGGCGTCGGCTACGGCGGCAAGGTCGCCGCTCCCATCTTCCGCGACGTCGCGGAGAAATGCATCCGTTGGCTCGACATCGCTCCGGTCTCCACCGTGCCGCGTGCCCACGTCGCCGACCTCGGCCGATGACCCCTCCTCCCGCGATGATGCCCGCCGCCATGGAGCGCCCCACTTTCAACTCGCTGCTGCAAGGCCTCCCCGTCCTCGGCCGCGCTGGCGACGGCTCCGTCCGCATCTCCTCGCTCGTCACCGATAGCCGCCGGATCATCCCCGGCTCGCTGTTCTTCGCGTTACCCGGCCTGCGCGCCAATGGGCATGCGTTCCTCGACGATGCCATCGCCCATGGCGCCGCCGCCATCATCTCGGGCGAACCCGTCGCCGGCCTGCCTGCGGTCGCCGCCGCCCAAGTCGTTGATCCGCGTCGAGCCCTTGCCGAAGTCGCCCGCCGTTTCTTCGGCCATCCGGAAGCCGCCCTGCAGCTCGTCGGCGTGACGGGTACCAACGGCAAGACAACGATTTCGACGCTCCTCCGTCACTTGTTGCAGTCCGATGGTTCCCAGTGGGGCCTCGTGGGTACGGTTCGTTACCACCTCGGGCGCCGTTCGATCCCCTCTTATAAGACGACGCCGGAATCGGCTGACCTCTCCGGCTTCTTCCGCCAGATGGTCGACGCGGGCTGCGCGGGCGCCTGCCTCGAGGTGAGCTCCCATGCGCTCCATCAGGACCGCGTGCATGGCTTCCACTTCCGCGTCGCCGCTTTCACCAACCTGACCCGCGATCACGTCGACTATCACGGCGACCTAGCCTCATACCTCGACGCGAAGACGGGGCTCTTCGACGGCCGTATCGGCACCGTTCCCGACGTCTGCGTCATCAACATCGACGACCCGGCCGGACGCGTGCTCGCCGAAGCCTGTCGCCGTCGCGGTACGGTGATTACCTTCGGTATCGCCGCGGACGCCGATGTCCGCGCGACCGACCTCGCCCTCGATACCGGCGGCGCCGTCTTCTCGGTCCGCTTCGAAGGCCGCGCCGCAGTCTTCAAGTCGACGCTCCCCGGCGATTACAACGTTTCGAACGTCCTCTGCGCCCTCGCGATGGCTGCCGCTCTTGGGCGTGATCCCCTGGCTCTCGCGCCTTCGCTCGCCTCCTTCCCGGGGGTTCCGGGCCGCATGGAGCGCGTCGAGGCTGGTCAGGCCTTCCCGATTTTCATCGATTACGCCCACACCGATGACGCCCTGCGCAATGCCTTGCGCATGCTCCGCGACATCACCCCGGGCCGCGTCCTCTGCGTGTATGGTTGCGGCGGCGATCGCGACCGCGGCAAGCGTCCCGCGATGACCAAGGCCGTCGCTGATCTCGCCCACCTCGCCTGGGCCACCGCCGATAATCCGCGCAAGGAAAGCCTCGACCGAATCTTCGCCGACATGCGCGAAGGCCTCGGCCCGCTCCCGACGGTGGAATTCGTGACCGACCGGCGCGACGCCATCGGCCGCGCCCTCGCCGCCGCGAAATCCGGCGACTGCGTCGTCATCGCCGGTAAGGGTCATGAGACGACCCAGGAATTCGCCGACACGGTGGTGCCTTTCGACGACCGTCAGATCGTCCGCGAAATCCTTGAGCTTCGGAGGGGCGCGCAGCCGTGATGCCGACTTTCTCTTCAGCCGATCTTGCCGCCTGGGCTGGAGGCCGTTGGACCGCCACTCCCCGCGCCGTCGTCACGGGTTTCGGGACGGACACCCGAGCCCTCCGTGCGGGCGACGTCTTCGTGGCCGTGCGCACCGAACGCCGCGATGGTCATGATTTTCTGGGCGCCGCCCGCTCGCAGGGCGCCGCCTGTGCCTTGGTCCAACGTCCGGTCGCCGACGACCTGCCGCAACTCGTCGTCGATGATCCGCTCGTCGCCCTCCGTCGCCTCGCCGCTCGTTGGCGCGCCGAATTCCCGGGACGCGTCATCGGCGTGACGGGGAGCGTGGGTAAGACTTCGACCAAGGAGATGCTCGCCGCGCTCCTCGGTAACGAGGCTTTCGTCACGGAAGCCAATCTTAATAACCTCATCGGTGTCCCGCTGATGCTCCTTCGCGTCGAACCGGGACTTCATCGTTTTGCCGTCATCGAGGCGGGCATGAGTGTGCCCGGCGAACTCGGTGTCTCCGCCGCCGTCATCCGCCCCGACCTCGCCATCGTCACCCACGTCGCGGCGGTGCATCTTGAAGGCGTGGGCTCGCTCGCCGGCATCGCCCGGGAGAAGGCTACGCTCGTCGCTGAGCTCGCCCCTGGCGGCCGGGCGATCATCCCGGCGGCGTTACTCGATTGGCCGGAATTCGCGGCTCAGGCGTCTCGTTGTGTCGCGGTGCAGTTCGAGGGTGAAGCCGCCCCAGCCGTCGCACCGGCTCGTCTCGTGCGGGCCTCGTTCCTCACCGACGCCCGCGGCCAGCGCTCGCTTGTGCTCGACGAAGACGTCTTCCCGCTCGCTCCGATTTCCGACGGGCTCGCCCGCAATGCGGCGCTGGCGCTCGTCGCCGCCCTCGCGCTCGGTCGCCCGTCGGTCGAACTCGCCGATGTCACGGCGCAATGGATGCCGCCCGCCGGTCGCGGTAGCGTGCACATCGAAGGCGAACGCACCTTCTACGTCGATTGTTACAATTCCAGTCCTGCGTCGCTCCTTGATGCGGCCCGCGCCTTCGACCGCGTCAGCCGCGTTTCCGCGGCACCTCGTCTTTTCCTGCTCGGCGGCATGGCCGAGCTCGGTCCCACCTCGGCGCAACTCCACCGCGACTGCGGCGCGCAGCTGCCTCTCCGCTCCGGCGACCATGTGGTCGTCTTCGGCGGCGAGTCGGCGGCGTTGCTGCAGGGAGTTGCGCTCCCCGGGGTGGAGCTTTCTGTCGCGGCTTCCGTCGAGGACGTCGCCGCCCGCGTCGCTGCGCACCGGGGCTTCGTCTTCCTAAAAGGTAGCCGCTCCTTCGCCCTCGAGCGTTGCCTGCCCGATTCCCTGCGCTCCGCGCTCTCTTTCCACTAGGATGCTTTACCGTCTCAGCGAACTCGTCGACACTTGGGGGCCTTTCCGTCTCTTCGAGTACATTTCCGTCCGGTCAATCCTGGCGGGGATGACGGCGTTGCTGCTCGGTATGCTATTCTCCGGTCGCCTCATCACCTTGCTCGCGCGCCTGCGCCAGCCCGAGCGTTCGGCCAAGCTGATGGGTGAACTCGCCAAGGAAGGCGGCAAGGTGCCGACCATGGGCGGCCTGATCATCGCCGTCGCGATGATCCCTTCGGTGCTCCTTTGGGCGCGCCTCAACGTCCTTGTGCTCGCCTCGCTCTGGTGCCTCATCGGCATGGGCCTCGTGGGTCTCTACGACGATTGGCTGAAGGTCCGGCATGGCACTTCCGATGGCATCTCCGCGCGCATGAAGTTGGCGGGGCAGGGGCTCGTCGCGCTCAGCGCCTTCGGCATCGTGCTCCTCGACCCGGCCTATCGTGAAAGCCTCTGTGAGATCTGGCTACCGATCCTCAATGGCCCGCTTTGGTCGGCAAATTCCCTCGGCTGGCCCTTCCTCGTCTGCCTCGGCGTCGCCGCGGCGTTCTTCGTGCTCGTCTGCGTCGGCAGTTCGAATGCGGTCAACTTGACTGACGGCATCGACGGCCTGGCCATCGGCTGCGTCATCATCACCACGATGATCTTCGGAGCGGTCGCCTACCTCGCCGGCCACCATGAGTTCGCGACTTATCTGCGCATCAGTTACGTGCCGGGAGCGGGCGAACTCGCGGTCTTCTGCTCCGCCCTTGTCGGCGGCAGCCTCGTCTTCCTCTGGCACAACGCGGCCCCGGCCGAGATCTACATGGGCGACGTCGGTGCGCTCGGGCTCGGCGGCGGCCTCGGTGCCGTGGCGTGCCTGATGCACCAGCCCTTCCTCCTCGCGATTGCTGGCGGCGTGTTCGTCGTCGAGGCGGTGTCCGTCATCCTGCAGGTGGCCTACTTCAAGCGGACGGGCGGCCAGCGCCTGTTCTTGATGACGCCCATCCATCACCATTTTCAGAAGAAGGGCTGGCCTGCGACCAAGGTCGTCGCGCGCTTCTGGATCCTCTCCCTGCTGTGCGGCCTCCTCGGCCTGCTTTCGCTGAAACTCCGATGAGCGAGTTCCCTGAATCTCTCCGCCGCCGGCTCACCCGGCCCGCCGCCGTCTTTGGCGAGGGCGTGAGCGGGCGTTCCGTCGCGGAATCCCTCGCCTTGGCTGGCTTCGCTTCGGTCATCTATGACGAACGCGGGGAGAACCGGCAGTTCGGGCCCGACGAGGCCGCGCGTCACGATCTGCTGGTCTACAGCCCCGGCTTCGCGCAGTCCCACCCATGGATTCTCGCCGCGCGCCGCGCCGGCCTGCATTGCCTGACCGAGTTGGACTTCGGCGCGTTGCTCTGGACTGGTCCCGCCATCGCCATCACCGGCACCAATGGCAAGACGACCATCACGGAATTCCTTTCGTTCGCCTTCAAGCGTTCCGGGCTCGATGCCATCGCCTGCGGCAACGTCGGCCTGCCGTTGACGTCGCTGCATCGTACGGTCTCCAACGGTACGTTCGTCGCGATCGTCGAGGTCAGCTCATTCCAGGCGGAGGATCTCCGCCACTTCACGCCCGAGGCGGTGCTCTGGACGAACTTCGATGAGGATCACCTTGACCGGCATGGCGACCGCGAGAGCTACTTCCGCGCGAAATTCCGGCTGATCGAACGCATGATGCCCGGGGGCATCCTCGTCGTCGGTGAATCCGTCGTCGCGGCGGCCCGCGAATTCGGCATCCAATTGCCGGCGGAGGCGTTGGTCGCCACGCGCGCCGAGGTCGCCGATACGGTGCCCGCAGGTTCGGTCTTCGATTCCTGGCCGCAACGCGAGAACTGGGCCATCCTCTGCAAATACTGGCAGGCGCGTGGTATCCCGCTGCGCCACCTCGAGGAGTCTGCCCGCCTCTTCCGCGTGCCGCCCCACCGCCTCCGTAAGGTCGCCGAGAACAAGGGCGTCGAATTCTGGAACGACTCGAAGGGCACCAACTTCCACGCGGTGCAGGCCGCGCTTTCGGAGTTCAGCATCCCCGTCCGCTGGATCGGCGGAGGGAAGTGGAAGGGCGGCGACCTCGCCCGCTTCATCCGCAACATCGCCCCGCTGATCGACACCGCGTATCTCATCGGGGAGACGGCCGAAGAATTGAAGCGCCACTTCGATGAGCTCGGCAAGGTCGCCCGTTGCTACCCGTCCCTGCAGGACGCCGTCGTCGCGGCGGCCAAGGATGCGCACGGGCCGGTGGCCATCCTGCTCAGCCCCGGTTTCTCCAGTTTCGACCAGTTCCGCGGCTACGCCGAGCGCGGCCTCGTCTTCGAACGCGCCGCGAGCGCCCTCGCCAAAGGCGTCTAATCTTTCCAACCAACCCACCCAACCCACCAGACCCACCCACATGCGTCCCCTCATCACCGTCACTGCCGTCGTGCTCCTGCACCTCTGCGTCATCGCCGTCCTCGTCGGCGTCAACGGCTGTCGAAGCACCAGCGGCTTCGAGCAGCCCGGCGACCTCGCCGCCTACTCCGGCGGCGCCCGCCCCGCCGGGACCACGGCGGGCGTGCCCGTCGCGGTCGCCCCGATTTCCGAGCGCATCCCGACTCCGGTCCCGACCAAGCTCACGCCCGTGGGTCCCGTCGGCAACGGTGGCAAGCGTACGGTGGTGAAGGGTGAGACCCTCATGAGCGTCGCCGCCAGTGAGAAGGTCACCCGTGCCGATCTCGCGAAGGCCAACGGTCTTTCCCTCAACGCCGACCTCAAGGCCGGACAGGTGCTGAAGATTCCGGCCGCTTCCAAGGCTCCCGTGAAGGCCGCGCCCAAGGCCGCGACGAAATCCCCGACGACCGCCACTAAGACCACGCCCGCCGCGCCGGCCCCGACCTTCGCTCCCTTCAAACTCATCCCTGTCGGCAAGGCTGCGGAAGCCGCTGCGGCTCCTGCGGACAAGAAGTAAGCTGACGCCCGCGCCGCGCCATGGTCATCAAGGAGAAGCAGGAAAGTCCGGGAGCCCTGGGTGGGTACTCCTTGGGCATCCTGCTGCTCGCGATGTCCCTCGCGGTGTTCGGTCTGGTGGTGCAGTACAGCGCGGGTATCTCGCTTTCGTCGAGCAATCGCACCGGGGCGTTCTACCGCCAGCTGGCCTACGTGCCGATCGCCTTCGTCGCCGGCTTCGCTTTCTTCCGGCTCAACCTCGAGAAAGCGCGCGAGTGGCGCTGGTGGATCCTGGGCGGCGCCTGCTTGGCGATGTTCCTGGCGCGCATCCCGGGTATCGGTGTCTCGGTCAACGGTTCCTGGCGCTGGATCGATTTCGGTTTCTTCCGCCTGCAGGCTTCGGACCTCGGCAAGCTCGCGCTGGTGATCGTGCTCTCTGATTTCCTCGCGCGCATGCAGCGGCACACCTTGCCGAACAAGTTTCCGATCTACCAGCTGAGTTCACGTGAGCCTTACATCTTCACGCGTCGCGGTTGGATTGATTGTCGCGAAGGCTTCTTGAAGCCTCTCGCCATCCTGCTGGTCATCGCCGGTTTCATCGCGCTCGGTCCGGACCTCGGCACGATCCTCCTCTGCTGCGCGGTGGGCGGCACGATGATGCTCGTCTCAGGCGTGCGCTGGGCCTACGTGTTCCCGAGTTTCCTGCTCGGCCTGGGCGGCTTCACGGTCCTCATCCTCAACTGGCCGAACCGCCTACGTCGCTTCACTTCGTTCCTCGAGCCGTGGGAGAAACGCGGTGACGAGGCCTACCAGCTCTTCGAGGGCATGGTGGCCTTCGGCGTCGGCGGACTCACGGGTAAAGGAGCCGCCAACGGGATCCAAGGCCGCGCCTACCTGCCGGAAGCGCACACGGACTTCGTGTTCTCGGTCATTGGTGAGGAATACGGGCTTGTCGCGACTTCGCTCGTGGCGCTGTTCTACCTCGGCATCTTCTGGTGTGCCTACCGCGCGATGCGGGTTTCGTCGGACCTCTACCGCTTCAATCTCTGCCTCGGCGCGACGCTCTTCCTCGTCCTGCAGGCGCTCATCAACATGGGCGTCGTCACGGGCTTGCTCCCGACCAAGGGCATCTCGCTCCCGTTCATCAGCTACGGCGGCACTAATCTTGTCATCATGGGCTGCATGGTCGGCCTCGTCCTCAACTGCATCCGCGAATCGGCCCAACCGGCCTTCGTGGCCAAGGAGGCGCGCGCATGAGCCGCGTGCTGCTCGCGTGCGGCGGGACCGGCGGCCATCTCGCCCCGGGTATCGCCCTCGCTCAGCGGCTCACGGAGGACGGACACGAGTGCCTGCTGATCGTCAGCAGCAAGATCGTCGACGCGCGGATGACCTCCAGCTACCCGCGCCTGAACTTCGTCCCGGGCAAGGGTCGCGGCTTCGGTCCCAGCCTCGGCGCGAAGCTGCTTTTCTTCCCCGCGCTGCTGGGGGCGGTCTGGTCTTCCTGGCGCCTGCTGCGCCGTTTCCGCCCTGACGTGCTCGTGTGCTTCGGCGGCTTCATGAGCCTGGGGCCGTCGCTGGCCTGCCGCCTATCCGGTATCCCGGTGTTGGTCCACGAAGCCAACCGCAAGCCGGGCAAGGCCGTACGCCTGATCGCGCGCTTCGCCGATGCGGTGCACCTGCCCGCCGGCGTGCGTATCCCTGGCCTGACCGCGGAGCGTCAGCATGATTCCGGATATCCGGTCCGCGCCGAGATCCGTCCGCAGGCGCGAGATGCGGCCCGGCGCGTGCTCGGCTTACCGCCGACGGGTCGCGTGGTGCTCGTCACCGGCGGGAGCCAAGGCGCCCACTCGCTCAATCGCTGGGTAGAGGACAATCTCGAGGAGTTCGCCATCCGCGGCATCCATGTCCTGTGCCTCACCGGTCCGGGCGGCCGCGAGGATGAAGTCCGCTCGCCCGACTCGCTGGTGAAGTTCGTCCCGTTTTGCCATCAGATGGCCATGGCTTATTCCGCGGCCGACCTCGCGGTCACGCGCGCCGGTGCGGGCACGCTCGCCGAGCTGGCGACCTGCCGTACGCCCGCGGTGCTCGTCCCTTATCCGCGTTCGGCGGACGATCATCAGACGGCTAACGCGCGCCAGAGCGAACTGTCCGGCGCGGCGATTCTCCTACCCGAGACGGAACTCCCGCGGCTGCTCCGCATCGTCTTCGACCGCCTCGCCGACTCCGCCGCCCTCGCGGTGATGCGCGATGCGCTCGCCCTGGCCGATGCTTCCAATCGCTGGGAAGAACTCGCCCACGAAACCATCGCCCTCGCCGGCCGCCGCCGGCTCATCGCCGCATGAGCGCTTCCGCCTGGATGCTCGGCGCCTGCGGCATGGGTGTCGGCCCGCTCGCCATCTACCTGAAAGGGGAGGGCTGGGACGTCTCGGGCTGGGATGATTCGACGGGGAGCCCGATGGAGCTCCAGCTCGCCAATGCCGAGATCCCGCTCCTTCGCGATCCTTGGGCCGCGGGGCGCCATCCTTCCGTCGTCGGCCGCTCCAGCGCCGTGAAAGCCGGCCACGCCGCGCTCGCGCTCGCCGAGCGTCATGAGGTCCGCACGCTCCGCCGCGGCGAACTCCTCGCCGAAGCCGTCGCGGGGCGCCGCTTCGTCGCCATCTGCGGCAGCCACGGCAAGACGACCACGTGCGGCCTGCTCGTCGCGGCCCTCGCCAGCGCCGAAGCCGATTTCGGTTACGTGCTCGGCGGGCTCTTCCGCGATCCGGCCTTCCCGCCCGCGCGCGCCTCCGCTTCTTCGCCTTGGGTCGTGGCCGAGGTCGACGAGAGCGACGGCACGATCGGCGCGTTCTCGCCTGATGTCACCGTGGCCGTGAACCTCGATTGGGATCACCCTGACTATTATCGCGACGAAGCCGCGCTGGAGGACGTCTTCCGCGCGCTCTTTCAACGCACCCGCACCGCGGTGATCATCCCGGTCGGCAACGAACGCCTCGAACGGCTGACCGTCGGCCTCAAGGTGCCAGTGATCCGCGTGGGCGAGGGCGGTGACTATTCCTTCCGTCTCGTCCAAGGCGGTCACGCCTCTTCCGTAGTCTCGCTTGAAGGACGTTTCCCGGCGGGTCAGTTCAATCTGCCGGTGGCCGGCACCTTCAACCGCTCGAACGCCTCGCTGGCGCTTGCCGTCACGCACTTCATCACCGGCGGCCTCGTCGCCGAGCCGCTCGCCCGCTGGCGCGGCATCCGCCGCCGTCAGGACGTGCTCTTCGAGCGCACCGGCCTGCGCGTGCTCGCCGACTACGCGCACCACCCGACGGAGATCGCCGCACTGCTGAAGTGGGTCCGTGAGACCCACGTCGGCCGCCTCGTCGTCGTCTTCCAGCCGCACCGCCACACGCGGACGCGCCAGTATGTCCGCGAATTCCGTGATGCGCTCGCCGTCGCCGACCATGCCCTCGTCCTGCCGGTCTATTCCGCCGGCGAAGCAGCCGTCGAAGGCGGCGGCTCCGACGCCATCGTCAACGGCTCCGGACATCGCCTCGTCGAGGACCGTCGGACCTTGCCTCACATCCTGGACGAACTTTCGGCCGGCGCCGACACCGTCGTGGCCTTCGTGGGCGCGGGTGACATCGAGCGCGACGCCGAAGCCTATGCCAAGGTGCTCCGTCGCCGCGGTGCCGACATCGTTTCGCTGGATCTGCCCGACCTCGTCACCGGCCGCCTTTCCGCGGAATGCGCCCTGCGAGCCAACGAGCCGCTCGCTCGCCGCACCACGCTCGGTCTCGGCGGCGCCGCCCGCTGGTATGCCGAACCGGCGAACGTGGACGATATCGTCGCACTTCTGCGCGCCGCCGCGGAGCTTGACCTACGCTGGTTCGTGATCGGCCGCGGTTCCAACCTCCTCGTACCCGACGAAGGCTACGATGGCCTCATTCTGCACCTCGACGCGGCGCATTGGGGGGCCGTGGCCGATCTCGGCGAAGGCCGCTTCCGCGTCGGCGGAGGCACCCGCCTCAAGGAACTCTGTGGTTTCGCCGCGCGCGAAGGCTGGAAGGGGTTCGAGTTCTTGGAAGGCATCCCCGGCACCGTCGGCGGCTCGCTGCGGATGAATGCTGGCGCCATGGGCGGGTGGATCTTCGACGTCGTCGAGTCCATCGAATGGCTTACGCCGGAGGGCAAGGTGCGCGCCGCGCGCCGTGACAGTTTCGACGCCCTTTATCGCGACTGCCCGCAGCTCCGCGGCTCGGTGGTACTCTCCGCCGTGCTCCGTTCCGCCGGTCGCGACGAACCCGCCGTCATCCGCGGGCGCATGGACGAGATGGGGACGAAGCGGCGCGCCTCTCAGCCGCGCGAGGCCAGCGCCGGTTGCGTCTTCAAGAATCCCGAAGGCGATAAGGCCGGCCGCCTCATCGATCTCAGCGGACTCAAGGGTCGGGCCGTCGGACCGGTCTCCGTTTCGCCCACCCACGCCAACTTCCTCGTCAACTCCGGCGCCGCGCAGGCCGCAGATTTCATCGCGCTCATGCGCACCGTCCGCGCCGAGGTGAAATCCCGCCAAGGTGTCGAGCTCCACCCGGAGATCATCGCCCTCGGTCGAGAATGGAAGGAACTCCTATGACTTTAAGGCCCGAAATCATCGTCCTCTGCGGCGGCCTCTCCTCTGAACGTGAAGTCTCGCTGCGCTCCGGCCAGGCCATCTCGTCGGTCTTGCCGGGGTCACGACTCATCGATCTGACCGCTGACGCCTTACCCGATTGGCTCGACGGCTCCAAGCACGTCGTCCTGCCCGCCCTGCATGGCGGCTGGGGCGAGGACGGCCGCGCCCAGGCCGAGATGGAAGCCCGCGGCATCGCCTTCGCCGGTTGTTCCTCCGTCGCCAACCGGCTCTGCATGGACAAGGTCGCCACCAAGCGCGCCATGCGCGGGGCGGGCGTCCCGGCGATTCCTGAGGTCGCCTTCGCTGGCGCCGCCAAGCCCACGGCCGACGCGCTCGTGGCCGCCTTGGGCGAATCCATCGTCATCAAGCCCTCGGACCAAGGCAGCAGCGTCGGGCTCTATATGCTGGATGGCCAGGTCGCCGTGGCCAAGGCCTTGGCGGAAATCCCGGCCTCCGGCCAATGGATGGCCGAGCGCCGCCTCCGCGGTCGCGAGATGTCCATCGGCCTTCTGGACGGCCAGCCTATGGGCATCGTCGAGATCGTCCCACTTACCGGGGTCTACGATTATAAGACCAAATACACCAAAGGCGCCTCCGAGTACCGCTTTCCCGCCGCCGTGGGTCCGGAACTGACCGCCGCCATCGGCGCCGCCGCCGCTCGGCTCTTCGCCGCCTGCGGATGCCGGGACTTCGCGCGGGCGGATGTCTTCCTTGAGCCTGACGGCCAGTTCTATTTCCTCGAGATCAACACGATGCCCGGCATGACCGAAACCAGCCTGATGCCCAAGAGCGCTTCCTGCGTCGGCCTCGACTTCCCTTTACTCGTCCGTCGCATGGCCGCTCCGGCCCTCGCGCGCGCCGCCCAACCCGTCCGACTCTGAACATGGGCCTCTTCGAAGATCTCTTCCGCAAACGCCGTGACGCCTTTATGGGTCCGGCCGATCGCGACTGGCGCGCGCTCGTGCCGCAGGACGTGAACCGCGTCCCCGAGGGCGAGATTGGCCGTAAGCGTGCCGTCCGCTCCAAGCTGCCTACGATCCTCGCGGTGGGTTTCTTCGTCGTCCTTGTCGGCGTCCTTTGGTTGGCCGTCGATGGATCCGTGCCGACCGCGGGCGGGTTCAGTTACAAAACCGAGGGTTACCTCTCGAAGGATTTCGTGAAGAAGGTTATCGATAACGGGCCGGAAGGTTTTGCCCGCGACGTGCGCTCCATCAAGGCCGACCTCGAGGCGGACAACCAAGTCGTCACCGCCGACGTCCGTCGCCGGGGCGACGGTACGCTCGATATCTCGCTGCGCGAACGCCTCGCGATCGC
>DBCR01000025.1:0-5494 GCA_002293125.1 Opitutia bacterium UBA953 | reverse complement strand
TTCGCCGGCGCGGGTTACCCCGAGCAGGTCGTCCGTAATCTTCCCGAGATCACCGACTCCCGTACCACCGGCAGCGACGACAAGATGCTGATCGACGGCATCGAGATCGCGGCCCCGTTCCTGCTCGCCGTGCGCACGACGTACCCGAACCTCTATAAGCAGTGGTCGGCGGTCTCGCTGCGCGACTGCTTCGGCGCGCAGGAAGATTCGCCTGGCTCGAACCTGCGGGTGGCCGTGCGCCCCGGCACGCAACCGATGGACCGCCCCGCGGTCGTCGAGATCGTCTTCTCCACCGCCAACTGGCGCAACGAGCTCGCCTTGCTCTCGCGCATCAACGTCGACGAGATGCTCCGCCGACCTGGCACGACCGCGCAGGCCTACGTGCTGAAGATGTCGATCCAGAACCGGACCAACGCCACTTCGCCCATTCCCGAGCCCCGCCTCGTCCCCCTTCCTTCCCGATGACTTCCAAGCCCCTTCCTTCCCTTATCGCCGTCATCGATGTCGGCACGCACAAGACCGCCAGCCTCCTCGGCCAGATCATCGACGGCAAGGCCCGCATGCTCAGCTTCAGCGAACGCCGCACCGACGGCGTCGTGAAGGGCACCGTCACCGACCTCGAAAAACTCACGCAGTGCGTGCATGAGGTCGTCAACGACATCGAGCGTGGTTCCGGCCGCGCGGTCGAGCAGATCTACCTTTCTTTGTCCGGTCCCGCGGCCGAAGGCGAACGCGTGAAGGGCTTCGTCGCCGTGCCTGCGCACGACGGCAAGGTCACCGCCAAGGACGTCACCGAGGCGATTCAGTCCGCCAAGCGCCTCGAGCCCCCCGCGGGCCGTACGACGATTCTCTACATGCGCCAGCCGACGATGCTGGACAACCGGCCGGTGAGCAACCCGGTGGGCATGGCGGGCAAGCGGCTCGAGGTGAATTTCTGGCGCGTGACGATGGAGGAGGGCAACATGCGCATGCGCGTGGGCATGGTGAACGGCATGAGCATCAAGGTCCGTGATTTCATCCTGGCCTCACATGCCGCGGCCTGCGCGACCGCGAGCGACGCCGACAAGCAGGGGGTGCTGGTCATCGACATGGGCGCCGGCACGACCGACTGGATTCTCTACTATAAGGAACATATCCTCTGTGCGGGCTCGATCCCCGTGGGCGGCGAGCACCTGACCAACGACCTCAGCGTGGCGCTGCGCATCAGCCGCGAGACGGCCGAGGACCTGAAGCTCCGCTTCGGTTCCGCGATGCACCGCGAGAACGACGTCAACCAGACCATCTGGAAGGACGGCGACAAGGGCGTGGGTGACCAGCAGTTCAACCGCGGTACGATCACGCAAGTGCTCTCGCTCCGCTACCAGGAGACGATCGAGTTCGTGCGCAAGGACGTGCTCCGCCGCCTGGAGGCGATCTTCCCCGGTCACGCCGTGAAGCTCGACCAGAACATGATTCCTTCCGGCGTGATCCTCACCGGCGGTTCCGCCAGCCTGGCCGACGCGGCCGAGGCGGTCCAGGTGGTCATGGGTCTTTCCGCCCGCGTGGGTATCCCGAACTTCGAGAACGAATCCCTCCGCAAGCCCGAGTATGCCGGCGTGGTGGGCCTCATGACGGCCGCGATCACGGATGCGCCGCCCCCGGTGCGTCGTCCGCGTGGGTTCCTTGCCCAGCTCAAGGAAATCTTCCGACTCTAAGATGTCCACGCCCGCTTCCATCCTCCTGGTCGGCCTCGGTGGGGCAGGGTGCTCGATGGTCATGCGCCTGTCGGCGCAGTTGCCGCCTGAAGTCGCCGTTGCGTTGCTCGACACCGACGCACGTTCCTTGTCCGCCGGCACCGCCGCCACGTTGCAGCTCGGCCGGGCGCAGACGCGCGGGATGGGTACCGGGGGTGAAGCCGCGCTGGGCCTTGCTTCCGCTGAATCTGAAGAAGCCGCGCTCCGTCGCCTGTTCGCCGGCGTCCCCGTGGTCGTGCTCGTCACTGGCTTGGGTGGTGGTACCGGCAGCGGCGCCGCCTCCGTGGTCGCCGGCTATGCGGCCGAGTGCGGTGCGACAGTCCTCTCTTTCGCGACGATGCCGTTCTCGCACGAAGGCGAGCGTCGCATGCGCCAGGCCAACGATGCCACGGTCAAACTCGGCCAGAAGTGCCATGGGCTCGTCGTGGTGCATAACGATCTCTTGCTCCAGCAGGTCTCGCCGGAAGCGCCATTATCCGAATCGTTTGCCGCGGCGGATAACTGGGTCGGCGGCGCGCTCCGCGGCCTCGCTTCGGCCTTCGCGCCCGGCGCCCTCATCGCGGTCGACCCGGCCGCCTTACGTTCGCTCCTTTCCACGCCCGGATCGCCCACGCTCTTCGCTTATGGCGTCGGCCAGGGCCAAGGTGCTGCGCTGAAGGCCGCCCGTGCGGCTTGCGATTGTCCGCTGGCGCATGCGCCTGGTGCGGTCGCCAAGGTCGCCTCGCTCTTCGTCACCGTCGCCGGTGGTCCGGCGATGACCTCCACGGAGGCCTTTGAGGCCGTCGCCGCGATCCGCGCGCGTTTCGGCGGCGAGACCTCCACGGTCCTCTGCGCGCGCATCGAGCCAACGCTTGGCGACCGGATCGAAGTCTCGGTGCTCGGCGCTTCGCTACCCGCGCCGAAGCCGCCGGCGAAGCCCAAGAAGGGTGCCAAAGCCGAGGATCCCGCTCAGCCGATCTTCGAGTTCGCGACGGAGGAATCCATGCGTCGCGGTCTCTTCGGTGGCACGCCGATGACCTTCATCGACGGGCAGGACGTCGATGTGCCGGCCTATATTCGTAAGGCCGTGCGCCTCCCGCCGGTCCCTTGATTTTCGCTTCCCGGTTGCGCCCCGCCCAGGTCCGCTTACGTTCGACCCATGTCCGTGTTCGACGTCGCCACTCTCCGTAAAGATTTCCCGATTCTCGGGCGATCTGTGCGCGGACAGCCGCTGACTTACCTCGATAACGCGGCGACTTCCCAGAAGCCTCTGGTCGTCATCAAGGCCCTCGAACGCTATTATTCCGAGCAGAACGCCAACGTCCACCGCGGCGTCCACCTCCTGAGCGAGGAGGCCACTACGGCTTACGAAGCCGCCCGCGCTTCGGTCGCGAAGTTCCTTGGGCTTAAGGATACCCGCGGCTGCGTCTTCGTGCGCGGTGCCACGGAGGGCATCAACCTTGTCGCCGAATGCTGGGGTCGCACCCACCTGAAGGCCGGGGACGAAATCCTCCTCACGCACCTCGAGCACCACGCGAATATCGTGCCTTGGCAGGTCATTGCCGAGCGCACCGGTGCCAAGGTCGTCGTCACGCCCGTCACGCCGCGCGGCGAAGTCGACCTCGTGGCCTTCAAGGGGCTGCTTTCGGCCCGTACCAAGCTCGTCGCCTTCGCGCACGTCTCCAACGCCTTAGGGACCGTTAATCCCGCCGTCGAGATGACGCGTCTTGCCAAGGCGGCCGGTGCTATCGTCCTCATCGATGGCTGCCAGTCCGCCGCGCACTTCAAGGTCGACGTCCCGGCCCTCGGTTGCGACTTCTACGCCTTCTCCGGGCACAAGACCTTCGGACCGACCGGTATCGGCGTGCTGTGGGGTCGCCCGGAGCTGCTCGACGCCATGCCGCCTTATCAGTTCGGCGGCGACATGATCCGCAAGGTCGACTTCGCCGGTACGACTTTTCGCGAAGCCCCGGAGCGCTTCGAAGCCGGCACCCCGGATATCTCCGGCGCCATCGGACTCGGCGTCGCCCTGGAATACTTCATGCCCATCCAGGAGGCCGCGCACGCGCACGAGCAGGTCCTGCTCGCCGCGGCGACCGAGCGCCTCAAGGCCATCAAAGGACTGACCATCGTCGGCGAAGCGCCCGAGAAGGTCGCCGTCATCTCCTTCAATATCGAAGGCGGGCACCCGCATGACATCGGCACGTTGCTGGATGCGGACGGCATCGCCATCCGTACCGGTCACCATTGCTGCATGCCGCTCATGAAGCATTACGGGCTCAGTGGTACCGCCCGTGCCTCGTTCGCGTTCTACAATACCCTCGAGGAAGTGGATCGTCTGGCCGTCTCGCTCGAGAAGGCGCGGAAGATGATGGCCTAAACCGGCTTCGGTTCGGCGGACGCCATCGAACGGCGCAGGATATCGAGGATGCCTTGGACTTCCCAGTTCCGGGCAGTCCCGGACAGACCAATGAGGGACCGGGCCTCATGGATGTCGTCAGGGTGATGGCCTGGCGGCCAGTCGAGCCAGCTGCGATCAAGGGCGTGCCGCGGGTCCTGCAGTAGGGGGAGGAGCGCATTCACGCAGAGCGTGTCCGCCCGTCCGTCGGAGAGCAGGCAGGCGAAGACCTCGTCGATGAGTCGCCGGCGTGCGGAGACTAGCGGCGAGGAGGGCAGGGCGAGGGCCCAATCGCGGAGGCGGGCGCGCCACTCGGGGCGGCGGCGATAGAGCTCGAGGTATTGGCCGAGCCGGCGGTGGGGGTGGCCGGCGGGGCGAAGTCCGCGGAGGCGCCAACGCCCGCATTTCTCCATGTAGAGCGCGTCGAGGCCGAGGATGAGCATCTGTTCCGGCGAGTGGCTGCGGGCCAGTTCCGACATCGGAGCGCGGTTGCCGCCTAGTCCGAGCGATTCCACGAAGAGCTCATGGCAGGCGGCGTCCCAGCCGACTTCCTTGATGCGGGCGCGAGCGTGCTTGGTCTTGTTGCGGAAGCGTTCCAGCGCGCGCCGCTTCAGCCCCAGCGAAAGATTGGGTTCAGCCGCGAGCACGCGTTTCGCGACTTCGCCCGAGCGGCCGCGGAGTTCGAGGAGGGCGTCTTCTTCGGCCAAGTCTTCGAGGTCGCGTGGGAGGTAGGGCAGGAGCACTACTGTTTCGGGGTGATGGCCGGCGAGCGTCGCGACGTCCTTCGTGCCCGGGAGTAGGACCGCGTGGAGGATGACGCCGCCGAAGTGCGGATCGCGGTCGTGCCCGTGCGCGTTCCAGTCGGAGCAGCGGAGGTGGATCTCGATGTCGCCGCGGAGGCGTTTGCCGTCGACCAGGATTTCGGCGCCCAGGAAGTCGGGGCCCGCCCCTCGATTCCAATCGCCCGGGTGGACGATCTCGATCTTTGCGCCGGACGTGGCGGCCATCGGACCCCGGACTTCGCCTGAGGCCCAGAGACGTTGGATGGCGCGTTCGCCGATAGCGAAGGGGCCGTAAGGGCCGTCGATCTCTTCGACGCGGGCGCAGGTGCTCATGCGCGCATCAAGGGCGAATCCGTCCCGCGAGGGAAATCAGGAGAAAGCCCAAGGGTAACGCACCGAATCGGCTTGAGGGAAGACCCCAGCCGCCGTTGAATCCCGCTTACGGAGAGGTGGCAGAGTGGTCGATTGCAGCTGACTTGAAATCAGCCGAGCCGCAAGGCTCCGGGGGTTCGAATCCCTCCCTCTCCGCCCCTTTAGCAGGAGGACACGAGGACCCGAGGGCACGAAGATTAAAGAGGGATGAGAACTATTGGGTTCGGCGT
>DBCR01000060.1:3242-7082 GCA_002293125.1 Opitutia bacterium UBA953 | reverse complement strand
GGGATACCACTGGTCCCAGCAGATGAGCACGCCGATGTCGCCATGCGCGGTCTTCCAGGTGCGGAAGCCGAGGTCGCCCGGCGTGAAATAGAATTTCTCTTCGAAGCCCGGATCCTGCGGGATGTGCATCTTGCGGTACTTGCCGAGCACGGTGCCGTCGGCGTCGATGACGGCCGCGGTGTTGTGGTAGACTTCGCTGCCGCGTGCTTCGAAGAGCGGGGCGACGATGACGACGCCGAGCCGCTTGGCGGCCTTGGCGAGTTCGGTCACGGATGGTCCGGTCTCGATCGGCTCAGCGAGGTCGAAGTTCTTCGGGTCCTGGTCGATGCAGAAATACTTCGTCGTGAACATCTCCTGCAGGCCGATGATCTTGGCGCCCTTGGCCGCCGCTTCTTCGATGCGGGGCAAGGTCTTGCGCACGTTCGCCGCCGGAGTGTCCTCAGCGGTGAGCTGGATGAGACCGATGCGGACGGAGTCAGCCATGGCGCAGGTCGTCAGTAGACGAGCTTGTTGATCGGATACTCCACGATGCCCTCGGCGCCGGCGGCCTTGAGGGTCGGGATGAATTCGCGCGCCTGGCGGGCGTCGATGATCGTCTCCACGGCGATCCACTCGGGATTGCTCAGCGGGGACACGGTCGGATTACGCAAGGCGGGCAGGGCGGCTGCGATTTGGTCGAGCTTGGCCTTCGGGAGGTTGAACTTGAGGCCGACCATGTGTTGCGCGGCGAGGGCGCCCTGCAGCATGAGCACGACCTGCTCGATCTTGGCGCGCTTGGCGGGATTGGCCCAGGCGGCTTTGTTCGCGACGAGGACGGTGGTGGTCTCCATGAGCTGGGCGACGATCCGCAGCTTGTTGGCTTTGATGGAAGAGCCGGTCTCGGTGATATCGACGATGGCATCAGCGAGCTCAGGCACCTTCACTTCGGTGGCACCCCAGGAGAATTCGACTTCGCATTCGATGCCCTGGGCCTTGAACCAGCGGCGGGTGGTCTCGACGAGTTCGGTGGCGACGCGCTTACCAGCGAGGTCCTTGGCGGTCTGGACCGGGGAGGCTTCGGGCACGCAGAGCACCCAGCGGGATTTCTGGGCGGAGGCGCGGCTGTAGATCAGTTCGCAGACCTGCACGACATCGGCGTTGTTTTCCTGGACCCAGTCCTGGCCGGTGAGGCCACAATCGAAGAAGCCATGTTCGACATAGCGGGCCACTTCCTGGGCACGGATGAACCGGCCGTCGAGGGCGGGGTCATCGAAGGAGGGGCGGTAAGAGCGGCTGCTCTTGGTGACGGGGAACCCAGCCCGGGCGAACAGCTGGAGAGTGGCCTCCTCCAGGCTGCCTTTGGGCAGACCGAGCATCAATTTGGCGGCTTCCTGACTCATTGGAGTATGGAGGAAGCCCACCCACCGCCCCGCCGCAAGCCTTACCTCGCCCCGGCGGGCGGCGCTCAACTGGGTCCGAGTTGGGCGTCACACCTCCGGGACAGAAGGACCCGCCTGCCCGCCGCGACCGGGCATCCGAGCGCAGCCCTTCCTAGAAAAACGGCCGTTAACCCTGCTTTTCGCCTCCACCGTTGACCCTGCTCAGTGGCACGCCTACTGCTCGATTTCAGCGTCCCACGATGTCCGTTCCCTCCAAAAGTACCCGCCTCGGGTCCGCCCTGCGCAAACTGCTTACGATGCTCTGCGGCGTGGTGCTATTCCTCGTGATGGTGGGCTTGCTGGGCGTCTGGGCCTTGGGGCGTTTCTCCCCCAAGCTGCTCGATTCCTCCCTCGCTACGAAGTCCGGCGCCCATCTGGCGGTCGAGTCCAACGACACGAACCTCTTCGCCGGACGACTGGCCTACGCCGGTCTGACCATCACCAACCCGACCCGCTGGACGGAGAAGGAGTTCCTCAAGGTCCGTCGGCTCGCCATCGATCTCGATCTGCTGACCTTCTTCAAAGGCGGCAGCCAAGTCTTCCATGACGTCGAACTCGACATCGAGCACCTGACGATCGTCGGCAAGGCCGACTTCCTGAAGGACAACAACGCGAAGGATATCTTCAATGGGCTCAAATCCACGGGGGCGACGGAAGCCCCCAAGCCCACCCCCGGCCCGCCGAGCGCCAAGCAGCCTTTCCTCATCAAGCGCCTGCGGGTTCGCGTCGATCGGATCACGATCATCTCGGGCGACGGTACCGACCAGCGCAAGGTGGTCGTCGACCAAGCCTTCAACTACGCCTTCGAGGCCCGCGATATCACCGAGCGCAACTTCGACGAGAAGGTCTCCCGCCCGATGGGCACGCAGGCCGTGCAGAGCGCCGTCCAGCAACAGCCAGAACTCCTCCTCGACCTCGCCCGCGAGCGCCTCCGCAAATCCGTGACCGAGAAGCTGCTCGGCGAAAAATAATCTCATGACCGAACCGACCTCTTCTTCCGAACCGAACCAGCCCGACGCCGCGACCCGTATCGCCGAGCTCGAAGGCCAGATCGCGCTCCTCAAGGACACGGTGCTACGCAGTAACGCCGATCAGCAGAACCAGCAACGCCGCCACCACCGCGAGGGTATCGAGCTCCGCAAGTTCGCCACGGCCGGCCTGCTTGAAGACCTTCTGCCCGCCCTGGATTCTCTCAACCTCGGCCTGGAGTCCGCGGCGAAGCAGGCCGACGGGCGCGCCGTCGCCGAAGGCTTCCGCATGGCGGTCGGCCAGTTGCGCGCGATTCTTTCCGCGCAGGGCCTCGTCGAGGTCAATCCGCTCGGCCAACCGTTCGATCCCTCCCGCCACGAAGCCGTGGGCTCCGAGCCGAGCGCGGATGTCGCCGAAGGCACCGTGCTCCGCGTCGCCCGCTCGGGCTGGCTGCTCCATGACCGCGTCCTCCGCCCGGCCGCCGTCTTCGTCTCCGCTGGCGCCGCCAAGTAATCTCCCCGATGGCCGACGAATATTACACGCTGCTGGGCGTCGCGAAGAGCGCGTCCGCTGATGAGCTCAAGAAGGCCTATCGCAAAAAGGCGATGGAGTTCCACCCGGACCGCAACCCGGGCAGCAAGGAGGCCGAGGAGAAGTTCAAGAAAGTTTCCCGCGCCTACGAGATCCTCAGTGATGACGGTAAGCGCAAGCTGTACGACCAGCATGGCGAAGCGGCCTTCGACCCCAACAAAGGCGCGGGCGCCGGTCGTGGCCCGGCCGGCGGTGGTTTCCGCGGCACCGATCCGCGTGACATCTTCGAACAAATGTTCGGCGGCGGTGGCTTCGGTGGTTTCGGCGGTGGCGCGAGCGAGAGCCAAGACGACGCCGGCGAAGACCTGCGCGTCGATCTGAAGATCACGCTCGAAGAGGCCGCGGAAGGCGTCGAACGCAAGATCCCCTACCGCAAGCACGTCGCCTGCGCGAAGTGCGCGGGTTCCGGCGCCGAGCCCGGCTCCAAGAAGAGCCGCTGCCCGACTTGCGCCGGCCAAGGCCAGGTCGTCCGTTCGAACGGTTTCTTCCAGATGCGCCAGACCTGCCCCTCCTGCGGCGGTCAAGGCGAACGCATCGACAAGCCCTGCAAGCCTTGCTCCGGCGAAGGTCGCACGGTCGCGGAATCCACGGTCAGCCTGCGGATCCCACCCGGCGTCGACACGGGCACCAAGCTCCGCTCCAGCAGCAACGGCTCGGCCGGCCGCCGGGGTGCTTCCGCGGGCGACCTCTACGTCTATATCACGGTCTCGGATCACCAGCTGTTCGAGCGCGACGGCGATGACCTCGCCTGCAGCGTGCCGGTGAAGTTCTCGATCGCCGCCCTCGGCGGCAAGATCGTCGTCCCGAAGCTGAAGGGCAAGACCACGCTCAATATCCCGGCCGGCACGCAGGGCGGCACGAT
>DBCR01000060.1:0-3165 GCA_002293125.1 Opitutia bacterium UBA953 | reverse complement strand
CGCGTCGACATCGATGTGCCGAAGAAGATGACCGACAAAGAAAAGGAAGCCCTCAAGGCCTATGCCGCCGCCTGCGGCGACGAAGCCGCGCCGGTCTCCGAATCCTGGCGCGCGAAGTTCAAGGAGTTCTTCCGTTAACCCCCTTGCCCGACAGGGGTCGGGTCATAAGGTGAACCCATGCCGCGCGATCCGGGCCAGACCGACCGACTCATCCGCCGTCTCCGCTGGGACGAGCTGGATCGTCCGTGGTTGCTCCGCTTCGCCGAGTTTGCCCGTGACGAAGATCTCGCCGGCTTAGGCCTCGCCCAGCGCCCGCTGCGCACGGGAGATCCGTCCGCGGCTCTCCTCGTCGGCGCGGCCCGTGCCCGTGCCCGCGTGGTCGCCCGTCGCCCCATGGTCCTCGCCGGCCTCGGCTTGCTGGACGTGGTCTTCGCCGCTTACGGCGGGCGCTGTCACGCCAAGCCGCTCGCCTATGACGGCCAGTTCGTGCCGGCCGGCACCGCGGTCGCCGAAGTCGAAGGCCCCGCCGCCGACCTGCTTTCCGCCGAACGCATCCTTCTGAATTTCCTGCAACGCCTTTGCGGCGTGGCGACGCGCACCCGCGAGCACGTCCTCGCCCTCGGTTCGTCGCCGACGAAATTGCTCGATACGCGGAAGACGACGCCAGGCTTCCGTATGCTCGAGAAGTACGCGGTCGGCCAAGGCGGCGGCTACAATCATCGCCTCGGCCTCTTCGACCGGATCATGGTGAAGGATAACCATCTCGCCGCCGGTGGCGCCATGGCCGGCGAACGGATCACGAAGATGGTCCAGCGCGCGCGCGCAAGCCGCCCGGACCTCCTCGTCGAAGTCGAGGTCGATCGCCTCGACCAGATCCGCCCGGTCCTCGCGGCCGGCGCCGATATCATCCTGCTCGATAACTTTCCGCTCGCCGATTTGCGTGAGGCGATCCCGCAGCTCCGTGGCCTCGCTTGGTCCGAGGTCAGCGGCGGCGTCAGCCTGGAATCTCTCCCGCTCATCGGTGCGCTCGCGCCGGACTTCGTCTCGAGCGGCGGCCTCACCCATGCCGCGCCATGGTGCGACCTCGGACTCGACTGGATCTGACGTCATGGCCGCCCTCGATAGCAGCATCCTCCTGGCGTTCCTCAAAGCCGCCGGCGAACCGGTCAGCGGGGACCGTCTCGCGAAAGAACTCGGCGTATCCCGCGTGGCGATCTGGAGCCGGATGGAGCGCCTCCGTGCCGACGGCTTCGTCTTCAAGGCTTCGACCCGGAAGGGCTATGAATTGAAGTCCGTCCCGCGCGAGATCAATGCGGCCTTGCTCGACGCCCATTTGCGCCGCCTCAAGGTCTCTCCCGACGTCGTCCTGCTTGCCGAAGTCGACAGCACGAACTCCGAAGCCGAGCGCCGCCTCGCCGTCGGCCAGGAAGCGCCGTTTGCGGTGCTTGCTCGTTCGCAGCGGGCCGGCCGCGGCCGCTTGGGTCGCAAGTGGCATAGCACCCAAGCCGGCAACCTCTACCTGTCCCTCGCTTTCCGCCCGTTCATCCCGCCGGAACGACTCAAGCCGTTCACGCTCTGGATGGGCCTGGCGCTTTGCGCGCACGTCGAGAAATCTCTCGGCCTCAAACTCGGCCTGAAATGGCCCAATGACCTGCAGTCGCCCGACGGACGCAAGGTCGCCGGCATGCTCACCGAGGCCCGCCTCGACGCGGATTCGGTCCGCGAACTGGTTTTCGGCCTCGGCCTTAACTTCACTGGCCAACCCAAGGATTTCCCGGCCGAGATCCGTGCGACCGCCGGCTCCTTCGAAGCGGCGCTCGGCGAACCGATCGACATCAACCGCGAGGCGGCCGCGGTCATCGCCGCGCTCCTCCATGCCTGGGAGCAGTTCGAGGAAGGCACCTGGTCGCGTTCGTTCCGTAAGCTTTGGCAACACCACGACGTGCTCGCCGGCAAGTCCGTCCGCGTCGGTCTACGCGGCGACCCCATCGCGGGCATTGTCGACGGCATCGATGAAGAGGGCTCCCTGATTCTCCGTACCGGCGGCGGCCGCAAGACCATCGTCTCCTCGGGCGAAGTCACGCTGCGCAAACCCTGAGCGCTTGCGCCCGCGCCTGCTTCCGACCACCGTCTTTCCCGTGTCCATCTTCTGCCTCGATGTCGGCAACACGCACGCGCACTGGGGCGTCGTGGACGGACGCCAGCTACTCGCCCATGGCGAGCTGCCCACCGCTTCGCTCGAGACCGCGGCCTTGAACGCGTTGCTCGCCGCCCATCCGTCGCAGGGCATCGCGCTGGCGAGCGTTGTCCCGAAGGTGACTGCGGCGATCTCGCCGGCGCTCCTGAGCAGTGGACGACCGTTCTATCATCTGCGTCACGACAACGTGAAGGGCCTTGGGTTCGATTATCCCAAGCCGGCCGAAGTCGGCCAAGATCGTCTCGCTGATTGTGTCGGCGCCCAACTCGTCGCGGGTGCCCCGGCGGTCATCATCGGCATGGGCACGGCCACCACGGTCGACATCCTCACCGAGCGCGGGTATGCCGGCGGGATCATCGCACCCGGCCTCGGCGTGATGACGCAGTATCTCCATGAGCGCACGGCCTTACTGCCGGTGCTTGATCCGTCCGCCTTGCTCGGCGGTCCGGCCATCGGTAAATCGACCGTTGACGCGATGCGCTCCGGCTGCGCCCTCGGGTTTGCGGGGATGATCGGCGCCTTGCTCGATGGCGTGTGCGCCGAACTCGTCCGTCAAGGCTCCCCGCTACCCAAGGTGATTGTCACCGGCGGCGCAGCGGTCTTCCTCCCGGCTTCCTGGCAGTCGCGCGTGTCGCATGAGCCGCACCTGACCTTGCTCGGCCTAGCCGAAGCCCACCGACGTCACTTTGCATGAGCGACCCTGACCCCCTCGCGAAGCTCCGCCGCTTCGTCCCCCTCCTGACGGTGGTGATCGTCCTCCAGGCCGGTTTCCTGCTCTACGCCCTTTTCGCCCAAAAGCTCCCCCGGGTCTGGCCGTTGGTGGTCGGCGACCTGGTCTTCTCGGGGATCCTGCTCTTTGTGCTCTGGCGGTTCCTGGTCCGCCGCCGCGGTTAGGCCTTGATCAGCTTCAAGAGGTCCTTGCGGCGGGCCCGGATCTCCCGGCAGCCGGCTTTGGCCAGGCGGTCGGT
>DBCR01000056.1 GCA_002293125.1 Opitutia bacterium UBA953 | reverse complement strand
GGCCGCCCGCCGAGAGCATGTTCTACCCGAGGTCAATAACCCGAAGGCGGGACGTGACTATTTCATCGGCCCGACCTTCGAAGCCGGGATCGTCCTACGTGGCACCGAGGTGAAGTCTCTTCGTGCCGGCCGAGCCAACATCGCCGATGCGTTCATCAAGATCAGCCCGAAGGGCGTGATGCTCTACCACGCGCATATCGCGGAGTATGATTTCGGTAATCTCAACAACCATGCCTCCTACCGCACGCGGCAGCTGCTGCTGAAGGAGGCCGAAATCGAGAAGATTGCCGCGGAAATCCAGTCCGGCGGCCACGCGATCATTCCGTTGAAGATTTACTTCAAGCATGGCTTGGCGAAGTGCCTCCTCGCCGTGGGCAAGGGCAAGAAGATGCATGACAAGCGTCAGGACATCAAGGAACGCGAAGCCAAGCGCGAGATTTCGCGCGCGATGAGCCGACGGAAGTGAAGCCGCCACTCCATCTCGTCCTGCTCCGCCCGGAGATCCCGCCGAATACCGGCAACGTGGGCCGCATGTGCGCCGTGACGGGCTGCGTGCTGCACCTCGTCCACCCTCTGGGCTTCAAGATCGACGACGCCAAGCTGCGTCGCGCCGGTATGGATTACTGGCATGAACTCGACGTCCGCCATCACGATAACTGGGAAGCCTTCCTCGCTTCGCCCGGTCGCCCTGAGCGACTCTGGCTTTTCACCACCAAGACCACGCGCGGCCTTTGGGACGCGCAGTTCCAAGAAGGTGACGGGCTTGTCTTCGGCAACGAAGGCTCCGGTACGCCCGACGAGATCCACGCGTGGTTCGGTCCGGACCGCGAAGTGAAGATCCCGCACTTCAACGATAAGACCCGCTCGCTCAACCTCTCGACCGCCTGCGGGATCGCGACGTATGAGGCTCTCCGCCAGATTAAGCGGGCTTGATGTCTTATCATTAAGTCGCCGGCTTGCGTTTCGTCCGACCTTAATAACTTCGTCAACATGACTAGACTTGAAGTAGTCCGCTCCCGCATCGCGCCTGCTCGTGCCCGCCTCCTCGCGCACCCGCTCTATGCGCGGATGGCCTCGCTCGACGACGTCCGCGTGTTCATGCGGTCGCACGTCTTCGCGGTCTGGGATTTCATGTCGCTGCTGAAGCGACTCCAGCGCGACCTCACGTGTGTGACCGTCCCGTGGGTGCCGGTCGGCGATGCCGAGGTGCGTTTCCTGATCAACGAGATCGTCTGCGGTGAAGAATCCGACGTCGATCCGCGCGGGGGCCGCATCGCCCACTTCGATCTCTATCTGCGAGCCATGCATGAGGCCGGCTCTGATACGTCCGCCGTCGACAAGGCGCTAGCCTCCGTCCGCGCGGGTGGCTCGACCGCTTCCGCTTTGGTTTCCGCCGGTGTCTCGTCTGGTGCCGCCGCGTTCTCCGGTGCGACCTTCTCCCTGGCGACCCACGGTAAGTCGCATGAAGTTGCCGCGGCCTTCACCTTCGGCCGAGAAGATCTGATCCCCGACATGTTCACCGAGCTGGTCACGCGGCTTAGCCGCGAATACCCGGGCAAGCTCGACACCTTCCGCTATTACCTCGAGCGACACATCGAGGTCGATGGCGGCCACCACGGTGCCATCTCGCTGCGCATGGTCGAACTGCTCTGCGGCGATGACGACCGCAAGTGGGCCGAAGCCGCCGAGGCCTCCGTCGCCGCCATCGAGTCGCGCATCGCCCTCTGGGATGCGATCGCGGCGGAGCTCAGGGCTGCCTGACGCGCAGGTTGCGGTATTCGACCTTCATCGGCGGGCCGACGTGCACCTGGACGCCGAGCTTGCCCTCGGGATGGCGGACCCTGGCATCGTCGTCGATGACCACGCTCATGACATGCCCGTTGAGGATGTGCACCTGCGTGCCGCCGCGGACGATGAGGTGGTATTCGTTCCAGCCGCCGTTGCGGATGAAGGTGGCAAGTTCCTTCGGGTCGCCCACCGAACCGATAACCTCGGCTTTCTGGCCAGGACGCACGCGGGTGATCTGGCCGCGGAGCGCGTTGAACGTGCGACCCCGTTCCTCGTAGTTCTGGCCGGTGTGTTTGTTCTTTCCGTCGATATCGGCCTGCGGGCCGGTCAGCGCGAAGGTCAGTCCGGCAACGTCGGCGCTGTGGTAGTTGATGCCGCTATTGCCTGCGTCCGAGATGCGATACTCCGCCTTGAGCTCGAAATCGCCGGGCAGGGAACCTTCCCAGATGATGAAGGTATTTCGCTTTACGATGGTCTCAGGCGTGATCTCGCCGACGATCGCGCCACCTTCGCAGCGCCAGTATTTCGGATCGCCAGACCAGCCTTTGAGGGTCTTGCCGTCGAAGAGGCTCTTCCATCCGAGGTTTTCCTCGGCCGAAGGGACGGGCATGGTCTGTTTCGGTGTGGGCGGGATGACTTCAGCGGCGCCCAGGCTCAGGCTGGCGGCGAGGAGGAAGGGCAGGGCTTTCATGGGGTGCGGCTGGTTTAAAGTGGAAGCCAAACCCAGTCGCTCCTAAAAAGCCTACAACTCCACCCCATGGCCGAAACCAATCGCCCTCTCGCTAACCGTATCCTCTACGGATTGCTCTTCGGCGTCGTCGCCGGCCTTATCACCCTTGGAGCCGGCCATTATTCGCCGTCGTCCCTCGCTTTCATGCGCAAGGTCGCGACGAACGTCTTCGATCCGTTCGGCCAGATCTTCCTCCGCCTGCTGTTCTTCGTGGTGATTCCGCTGGTGTTCGCCTCGCTCGCAGCCGGCGTGGCCCAGTTGGGACGACTCGATCGCCTCGGGCCGCTCGCCGGTCGCACCTTTGCCCTGTTCTTCCTTAACATGGCCATCGCCGTCGGCCTTGGTCTGTTGATGATGAATATCCTCCGCCCAGGTGACCAGCTGGATACGGCCGCGAAGGCCATGCTCATGCACGAGTACGGCGGTGCCGCGCAGAAGCATGTCGCCGTGGCTGCGGCCACGCCGACCATGTCCTTGTCCGGCCTCGTGGAGATGTTCATGCCCAAGAATCTCTTCGGCGCCGTCGTCGGCCACACCAACGGCGCACTCGGCGATATCCTTCCACTCATCCTCTTCGCTCTGCTCGTCGGCGTCGTCGGCACGCAGCTATCCGACACGAAACGCCAGCAACTGCTTTCGACGCTCGACCTCGTTGCTGAGCTCATGACGGGCATCGTGCGGATTGCCCTGAAGCTCGCACCCTACGCCGTGCCGCTGATGATCTATAGTGTCATCGTCAAGGTCGGGCTCGACATCCTGCTCGCCCTCGGGGTCTTCGTCCTCGGCTGCCTTGCGGTCATGTTCCTCCATCTCTTCGGCGTCCTGTCGCTGTGGCTGCGGTTCTGGACGGATCGCAAGCCGCTGGCGTTCTTCCGTGATATCCGGGGGGTGCTGGTCACCGCTTTCTCGACGAGTTCCAGCAACGCGACCCTTCCCGCCGCGCTGGAGTGCTCCAAGCACACCCTCGGCCTCGAGCCCAGCGTGGTCGGCTTCGTTCTGCCTCTCGGCGCGACCATGAACATGAGCGGTACGGCCCTCTTCGAAGGCTGCGTGGTGCTCTTCGTCGCTCAGGTCTTCGGCGTGGATCTTTCCGCCGGCCAGCAGCTGATGCTGCTCTGCCTCTCCGTGCTGAGCGCCGTCGCTGTCGCCGGTATCCCGGGCGGCTCGTTGCCGCTGATCGCCGGACTGCTGGTGACGTTCGGTATCCCCGCCGAGGGTATCGGAATCGTGCTCGGCGTGGACCGGATCCTCGACATGGCCCGCACGACGACGAATGTCGGCGCAGACTTGGTGACGGCCGCCGTGGTCGATGTCTACGAGCGCAAGGTTGACGTATCGTCGACTTAGGGACGGGTCAGCAGGATCACGCCGAGGATGCCAATCGCGCCGCCGAGCCAGAGGCGCCACGAGGGACGCTGGCCTTCGATGACCCATTGCATCACGAGGCCGATGAGCGGCGTCAGGGCGACCACGCTGAGCACGAGCGCGGCGGGGTGTTGCGTGAGGGCCCACTGGTAGCAGGCCACGCCGAGCGCCGGGCCGGAGATGCCGTTCATGAGCATCCACCAAGGAGCGGAGCCAAAGGCATAGGGTCGGCGCACCTTCGCGAGCAGGCCCTCCTTGCGCGATGCCCACAGTAGGAAGAGCAATACGACAGGAACGCCCCCGAGCAGGCGCACGAATGCCTGGGCGAAGCCATCCGGAATAGTTTCTCCGGCTTGCTTGCACGCTTCGACGGTCAGTGGGGTGCTCACCGCGCCGCAAGCCTGGCCGAGGGCCGAGAGCACGCCGAGCCACACGCCGGTACGACGGTCCGCTGGGTCGCCTTCGGCGGGCGCCCCGAGCGCGACGCCGACGCCGATGAGGATGACGAGAGCCGCCAGCATCTGCGCCCCGTTGGGTGAATGTCCGAGCGCCTGATATTCAAGGATGAGCGCGAACGGCGCGGCGAGGCACTGGGTGAGCAGCATCGTGAGGCCGACGCCGATGCGGGGCAGGGCGTGGAAGAGGGCGATGTCGCCGACGCCGAGCCCGAGGGCGCCGCCGAGGATCAGCCAGCCCCAGCCGGCGGAGAAGGGTTGCCGTTCGCTGAGGACGACGACGAGACCGACGAGGACAATCCCAACCAGCAGGCGACCGAGGTTCGCGAGGTCGGGTCCGTGGTACGCGGAGCTACGACGGGCGCACGTCACGGACCAGGCGTATAAAAATGCTGCTCCGAGCGCGTATTCCATCAGTCGAATTTCTCCAGCACGGCGACGCCGACGGCGTCGGCCCGCATGCGTCCTTCGCCGGTCAGACGGAAGTTCGGGCCGGCGAGTTCCATGAGGCCTTCCTCGATGAGGTCGGCGAATAACTTGCTTACGCCCTGCGGCAGGGGCGCGTCGAAGCGCGCGGCCAGCGCATGCGGATCGACGCCGGCGTTGAGGCGTAACCCGAAGACGAGTGCGTCGCAGAGCAGGTCCGGGGGGCTAAGGTCCTTGACCTGCTCGAGCACGGGTTGGCTGGCTTCGATGCCTTTGATCCATTGATCGAGATTCGAGGGGTTCGTCCAGCGGCGAGAGCCCCACTGCGACGAGGCGGAAGGGCCGTAGCCGATCCACGCGCCCATCTCCCAGGTGATGAGGTTATGCCGGCACGCATGGCCAGCGTGGGCGAAGTTCGAGGTCTCGTATTGGACGTAGCCGTTTTCATCGAGCGTCTCCCAGGTCCGGCGATAGAGGCGGGCTTCTAGCTCGCGGTCGATCTTCACCTTGCCCTGCGAGAGCTTCACGAACATCGCGGTATCCTCCTCGAAGGTCAGGCAGTAGGTCGATAGGTGGTCAGGCTTGAGCGACATCGCGCGATGCAGGTCGTCGGTCCAGCGCTTCTCGTCTTGGCCGGGGATGGCGAAGATGAGGTCGAGGTTGCGTGAAGCGAAGCCGGCGGCCTCGATCAGTTCCCAGGCCTCCATGATCTGCTTGGGTGAATGACGGCGGCCGAGGGCGTCCAGCGTGACGTCGTCGAAGCTCTGCACGCCCATCGAGACGCGCGTGACGCCGATCTCCTTGAGCGCGGCGAGCTTATCGGCGCGCACGGAAGATGGCGCCAGCTCGACGGTCCATTCGCCGGGCCGGCCGGCGGCCTGGGTCATGGCCTTGCCCAGTCGCAACAGGTCTTCCGCGGGCAGGAGCCCCGGCGTGCCGCCGCCCCAGAAGGCGGTTTCGACCCGGCCAGGCGGGTGGAGTTCCATCTCCCTTTCGATGGCGGAGAGGTAGCGGTCGATTTCGCCGCGTTTCGGCTGCTCCTGGTAGAACGAGCAGAAGTCGCACGACGACGCGCAGAACGGGACGTGCAGGTAGAGGGCCGTCGCGGACTGGACGGGCGCGGACATCACTCGAGGCCGAGCTGCTTGCGGCCCGCCTCGGAGATCATGCGTGGATTCCAGACCGGGTCCCACACGATCTCGACTTCAGCGGATTCCACGCCGGGCAGGGCTTCCATCTTCGACTTCGCGTCGGCCGCGATGACGGGACCCATGCCGCAACCTTGCGCGGTCAGCGTCATCTTCGCGGCGACCTTCTGTCCACCGCGCTCGCCGGGCGAGAGTTCGAGGTGATAGATGAGGCCGAGGTCCACGATATTGACCGGGATTTCCGGATCGAAGCATCCCTTGAGCGCTTCCCAGAGGGCTTCCTGGTTCACCGGGCCGCTGATGACGGCCTCGTCCTTCTTGCCGTATTGGCTGACGGCGTCGGTGCCGAGGGCTTCGATGTCCGCCGGGGCGATACGAAAGAGGCCCATCGGGGTGCGGACGGTGACCGAGCCGCCGAGCGCCTGGGTGACCGTGACTTCCGTCCCGCTTTCCAGTACCACGACATCCCCGGCAGGGATCAAGGTCGCGGCGCAGTCGCGGATGAGTTTGTGGGTCGAGGACATGCAGAGAAAACAGGCGGTTAAGGCGGGGGACGCAAGCGTGTCGTGCCGGCGGATGTGCTTTTGGAGGTAATCGGGTTGCAACATGAGATGACGAGCAGGGTTGTGGGCGGCCGGCGGAGGGCTAACTTCCAAGCAACCCCACTTCCCATGCGCTGTTTCCTGGCCCTGTTCCTCGCCCTCACCGCCCACTCCGCCCCGGTCTCCCTCTTCGATGGCAAGACGCTGTCAGGCTGGGAAGGTGACGCCGCCTGGTGGCGCGTCGAGGCTGGCGAGATCCGCGGCGGTTCGCTTACGACGAAGGTCCCGAAGAACTTCTTCCTCGCGACGGAGAAGTCGTACCAGAATTTTGACCTACGCATCAAGCTCCGCCTCACGGGCACGGGTTTCGTCAACAGCGGTATCCAGATGCGCAGCGTGCGTGTGCCGAATAGCTCGGAGATGAGCGGCTACCAGGTGGACTACGGTAAGGGCTGGTACGGCAAGATCTACGACGAGAGCCGCCGCAACAAGGTCATCGCTCAGTCGAAGGACGCCGCCGCCGTGCTCGCCGCCGTCAAGGAAGGCGAATGGAACGAATATCGCATCCTTGCCGAAGGGAATCGCATCCGCAGCTGGGTCAATGGCGTGCCCGCGCTGGATTACGTCGAGACCGAACCGAATATCGCCGCCGACGGCAAGATCGGCATCCAAATCCATTCCGGCGGCATGGCCGAGATCCAGGCCAAGGACATTACGATTGAAGAACTTCCCGCCACGCCCGGCGCCCTGACCTGGGATAAGGTGAAGCCGACCGCGAAGAAGGCCGAGCCGGCCAAGGCGGCCTCTCCCCGCAAGGACACGAGCTACAACGACGTGCAGGGCGTGCGCCGCACCGCCGAGGAGCAGCAGAAGCTGTTCAAGCTGCCCGAGGGCTTCGAGATCGAGCTCTTCGCCAAGGAATCCGCTGACTTCGGTAAGTTCATCATGCTGATCTTCGACCAGCAGGGCAGGGCGTGGTCCAGCACCGCGCTGGAATACCCGGTCGATGCCAACGAGAACCCCGCCGCCGCCGAGGCCCTTTATAAGTCCAAGGCCCGCGACAAGGTCGTCCTCTTCGACAAGCCTTTCGAGGCGGGCGTCCGCCAGCCGCGCGCTTTCGCCGACGGCCTGGCGATCCCGGAAGGTGTCCTGCCGTATAAGGATGGCGCGGTCGTCCAGCACGGCCACGACGTGGTGTTCCTTCGCGACACCGACGGCGACGGCAAGGCCGACAAGCGCGAGGTCTTGCTGACCGGCTTCGGCATCCAGGATTCGCACCTCTTCCCGCACCAGTTCACCCGCGCGCCGTTCGGTTGGTTCTGGCTCGCCCAAGGCGCCTTCAATTCAGGCAAGGTCACGTCCACCAAGGGCGACGTCACCGACTTCCCGAACACCCGCATGGCCCGCTTCCGTCCGGACGGCAGCTTCTTCGAGCCGACGAGCATCGGTCCCTGCAACATCTGGGGTCTCGTCCTCACCGGTGAAGGAGAGGCATTCATCCAGGAGGCTAATGACTACGGCTACCCGGTCATGCCGTTCCATGAATACGCGCTCTATCCCGGCTGCGCGGACCGCCTCGCGAAATCCTACCAGCCGCCGTTCCCCGTCCAGGCTCCTGATTTCAAGATGAGCGGCAGCGGCCTGAGCGGCCTCGCGCTCTCCGACGTCGGCGTCTGGCCGAAGGGCTACGACGGCGTGATGTATATCGCCAACCCGATCACCTCGAAGGTCAACGCCGTCCGCCAGCATCGCGAGGGCTCGGGCTATCGCCTCGAGAAGCTCGAGGACTTCGTCAGCTGCGACGACCCGTTCTTCCGTCCGATCGCGATGACGATGGGTCCAGATGGCTGCCTTTACGTCATCGATTGGTATAACAAGATCATCAGCCATAACGAGGTCGCCCGTAACCATCCGGACCGCGATAAGCAGTCCGGCCGCATCTGGCGCATCAAGCCGAAGGGCTTTGTTCCTCAGGTGGTGCCGGATTACACCAAGCTCACTTCCGCCGACCTGGTCGCGCGCCTGGGCTCCAAGATCGTCGGCGACGCCCATCTCGCCTGGCAAACGCTCGCCGACCGTGGCAACGAAGGCGAAGCCCTCGAAGGCACGCTCGCCGCGATCGCCGGTGACATCGCCGCGCCCGCCGCCCGCCGTATCCAGGCCCTCTGGGTGCTGGGCGAGCATGGACGTAAGATCGGACCGTTGGCCATGCGTCTGCTGGCCGACCCCAATCGCAACATCCGTCGCGAAGCGGTGAATGCCCTTCGCCACTTCGGTGTCTGGACGCCGCAACACGAATCTCTCGCCGCACTCTCCTCCGATCCTGACACGGAAGTCCGCGCCGCCGCCATCAAGGCTCTCGGTGAATCTTCCGCCAAGTGGCCGGCCGCCCTCGGCGCGCTGATGCGTTTCGCCGGCCCGTCGCTCGAAGGGCCTGTCGCCCCTGATCGCCGCGGCAAGCCGATAAAGGTCGGCGCCGCCTATGAGCGGGATTTCGAACGTTTCCTCGTGCGCATGTATCTCGAGCGTCAGCCGGAGGCCGTCGCCACCTTCCTTGCCTCGCAGGAAGCAAAGTCTCTCCCCGCCGAAGGACGCATGTTCGCCGCGCTCGCGCTCGACCCCAAGGTCGGCGCTCCGCTCGTCGCCGAACTCGTCGGTCAGCTGAACCGCGCTCCTGGGCCGGATGAACTCTTCGCCGTGGCCAAGACCCTCGACCAGCCGGAGAGCGTCGCCGTTCTGCGCAAGCTCCTGGCCGACGCCGCTGTGCGTAACCGCGTCGTGGAAATCCTGCTCGTCATGCGTACGGATCTCGATCCGGCCAAGGTCGGACCTGTCGTCGCCGAGGCCGCCAAGGCTTTGCTCGCCCAAGGTGTGGCCGAGCGTGCCTTGGCCGCACAACTCATCGGCGGCTTCCAGCTGCTTGCGCTCGAAGACGACCTGCTCGCCTTGGTCGGACGCGAGGAGTCTCGTCGCGATGCGCTCATCAGTCTGCAGCAGTTGCGCACGACGAAGCCAGATGCCGTCGCCGCACTCGTCGGCACGTCGCCGGCCGAGGTTTCGAATCTGGCCCTACGCGCCCTCGTCGCCTCGCGTGCGCCGCAGGCTTCCGCGCTCGCGATGAAGCTTTATCCGGCCCTTTCCGTGAACGACCGCAAGGTCGTGCTCGATGGCATCAGCGGCACCAAGGCGGGAGCTAAGGCCATCGCCGCGGGCCTAGCCGACAAATCCGTCGCCGTCGCCGACATCGAGACCCCCGTCGCCGAGAAGCTGGCCATCGCCTTGGGCGATAGTCCCGAACTCGCGGTCGTCTCCGCTCAGCTGGGTGGCGTCTTCCGCGGCGTCTTGGCCCTCGACGGCACCAATGATGCCGTCGCCAAGTCCGGCCTCGTCCTCAAGGGTGCCTTCACCGTGGAGACCTGGGTGCGGCTTGACGGTAAGATCGATAATAACGACAGCATCCTCGGTTCGGCGGACAAGCTGGACCTTAATTTCGCAGGCGGCGTCTTCCGTGCCTACATGGGCTCGAAGATCCGCGACGCCGTCGTCTCAGCCAAGCCGACCTCCCCGGGTATCTGGACGCATGTCGCGCTCACGCGTGACTCCGCCGGGATCCTACGCCTCTTCCAGGACGGCGAACTCACCGGAACTTCGAAGTCGGCCCTGCCTCAGGACATCCCTGGCCTGACCCTCGGCTGGTCTTCGCCGGGAGCCGGCACGCAGGGTGCTTTCGCTGAATACCGTATCTGGGACGTCGAGCGCAAGCCGTCCGAAGTCCGTACGAACATGACCCGCACTTTTGCTGGCGAAAAGCTTCCGCAGTCGCTGGTGTTCGCGTCGGCCAGCGGCGACGCCGCCTGGGGTAAACTCGGTAAGGGCGCCAAGGTCGTACGTACCACCGATGCGCCGCCGCTCCTCAACGCCGAGCAGTTCGCCGCGGTCGAGCAGAAGACGGCCCGCTTCATGGCGCTGTCGGCCAAGGCCGGCGACGCCACGAAGGGCAAGGTCCTCGTCGCGCTCTGCCAGGCCTGCCACGTGATCAACGGTCAAGGCGGCCAGCTCGGACCCAACCTGTCCGGCGCGGGCGCGATGGGCATGGAAGCCGTCATCCGCAATATCATCGAGCCCAACGCCGCCATCGAGGCCGCTTACCGTATCTTCCAGATGAAGCTAAAGGCTGGTGAGGTCATCGAGGCTTTCTACGTCTCCGAGGATGCCACGGCTTACGTGATCCGTCAGGCCGGCGGCGCCGACCGTCGCGTGCCCAAGGCTGAAGTGGCTTCCGCTAAATACCTGCGCCGTTCGCTCATGCCGGAAGGCTTGCTCGACGGCTTCACGGACGAGCAGATCACGGACCTCTTCGCCTACCTCAAGACGCTCAAGTAAGCCCTGCCCCTACCCCTATCCCTACCCCTATCAGGCCTTCTTCGCTTGCCGAGGGGGCTTAGGGGCTTACGGCTTGAGGCATGTCCGTCTGGTTCAATCCTGCCCGTGAAATCGACGCCCTGCTGCGCAAGGCGGCCGCTTCCATCCCCGGCCTCGAGGCCGACTTCAATCCGGAGCTGAAGCCGTCGGATCCCCGCCACGCCGACTTCCAGGCCAACGGCGTCCTTGCCGCCGCCAAGAAGGCCAAGGCCAACCCGCGCGCCCTTGCCACCGCGCTCGTGGAAGCCGTCCGTGCCCGGGGCGGACTGGACGACAAGATCGTGCAGATGGAAGTCGCGGGTCCGGGCTTCATCAATTTCAAGCTCACGCCCGCCGCCCTCGGCGCCTGGCTCCGCGAGTATCGCGACGAATCCAAGTGGCGCGCCGGCGCGGCCCGCCTGATGGGCGGCCGCAAGGTCGTCATCGACTACCCCTCGCCCAACACCGCCAAGCAGATGCACGTCGGGCACCTGCGCCCGATCGTCATCGGCGAGGCCGTCGCGCGCCTGATCGAGTTCTGTGGCGCCGACCTCGTCCGCGACAACCACATCGGCGACTGGGGCACGAACTTCGGCATCCTCATCTTCGCCATCCGCCGCGCGGGCTTCCAGCTCGACGCCAAGAGCCCGACGGCCCTCGAGGACCTCGAGCGTCTTTACAAGGAAGGCAGCGCCGCCACCAAGGCCGATCCGGCCCTCATGGACGCCGCCCGCGCCGAACTCGCCAAACTGCAGTCCGGCGACCCGGCGAACACCGCCCTTTGGAAAGAGATCGTCGAAGTCTCCAACGCCGCCTGCCAGCGCATCTACGACCAGTTCGGCCTCAAGACCGACGTCATCCTCGGCGAATCCTTCTACCGCGACAAGGTCGACCAGGTCTACGCCGAGCTCGCGAAGCATAAGTTGGCCGAGGAGAGCGAGGGCGCCCTCGTGGTCTGGCATGAGGAGGAGCCGCGCTTCTCGCGCGACGCCGAGACGAAGATGCCGTTCATCGTCCGCAAGAAAGACGGATCTTCGAACTACGCCTCCACCGACCTCGCCACGCTTCTCTACCGCACCGAGCACTTCAAGGCCGACGAGATCGTCTACGTCACCGACGGTCGTCAGCAGGACCACTTCCATCAGCTCTTCCTGACCGGCGACAAGTGGTTCAAGGCCTCGGGTCGCAAGCTGCCGCGCCTCCGTCACGTCTGGTTCGGCACGATCCTCGGAGAGGATGGCAAGGCCATCAAAACCAAGTCCGGCGAGCCGGTCCGTCTGCAGGAACTCATCGACCAGGCCGAGAAGCTCGCCTTCGAAGCCGTCACCAGCAAGAACCCCGATGTGCCTGAAGCCGAACGTAAGGCCATCGGCAAGGCCATCGGCGTCGCCGCCATGCGTTACGCCGACCTGTCGTCGAACCGTACGATGGATTACACCTTCTCGTGGGGCAAGCTACTCGCCTTCGAAGGCAATACTGCGCCGTACCTCATGTACGCCGTCGTCCGCGTCCGTTCGATCTTCCGCAAGAGCGGGTTGGCCGTAGGGCAGGGCGAGGAAGGCGCGACCGATCCGGAGACCCCGGCCGAGATCGCGCTGGCCCGCAAGCTCCTGGCGTTCACCGCCGCGCTCGACCAGGCACTCGAGGAACTGCGTCCGCACCATCTCTGCACCTATCTGCACGAGCTCGCCGCGGCTTACGGCACCTTCTACGCCGCCGACAGCGTCATCGTCGACGACCCCGCCGTGAAGGCCCGCCGCCTCATGCTCTGCTCGCGCACCTGTTCGGTCATGGAGACCGGCTTGCGCCTCCTCGGCATCGAGCCCGTGGAGAGGATGTAAGCGCCGCCAGCCAGTGGGCTATGTCGTGACGCGGTCCCGACCCTACCCAAGGCCGGGCTTGTCTTCGGGCTTCCTCTGCGGACGCTGTAAGGATGGACGAACCCGAGCTCAAAGTCACCCGGGGCGACATCATCGCCCGAGGTGTCCTCTGCCATTGCCCCAACTGCGGTAAGCGTGGCCTGCTCGCCTCGTGGTTCCGCCTGGGCAAGGCTTGCCGCTCGTGCGGCATGGACCTCGCGCGTTCCGCGGGCATCTACTCCGGGACGACCTCAATCGGCTATGTCGCCTCCATCGTCTTCGTCATCATCCCGGTCTGCTTACTCGTGGTCTTCAAGGTCCTGACCGTGACCACTGGCGTGCTGCTCGGCATCTTCGGTTCTTTCGGCTTCATCGTCCTGGTCTACCCTGCCATGCTCTGCTGGATGGTCATGGCCTACCATGTGGCCATGCCGGGCGAACTGCCTGCCAACGGTGGCGGGGAAGGCCGGGACGAGTGACCGCATAGGGCCTTGACTTACATCTTCATATCTAGATAAGAAGATACTTCAGATGTCACGCTCGTTGCTTATCGCTGCGCTCCGCAGTCCCGTGCGACCCACGGTGTCGGTGGAGTTCTTTCCGCCCAAGGACGCGGAGGGTGGGGCACGCATGCTCAAGGTCGCCGAGACCCTGAAGCCGCTGGGCATCGATTTCGCCTCCCTGACCTATGGCGCCGGGGGTACTTCCCGCGACACGACGATCACCTATGGCGCGGAGCTCGTGAAGATGGGCATCCCGCTGATCGGGCACCTGACCTGCGTCGGGCATTCCCGCGAAGAGCTCGCCGGGATCATCAGCCAATATGACAAGGCTGGGTTCTCAGGCATCCTCGCCCTGCGCGGCGATCCGCCCAAGGGGCAGAAGGATTTCGTCGCCCATCCGGAGGGCTTCGCGCATGCGCAGGGACTCGTCCGGCAGATCGCCGCGGAGCAGCCTGACCGTTTCGCGATCGGCGTCGCCGGCTTCCCTGAGCGTCATCCGGACGCCGTCGATGACTTGTCCGACATCCGTTTCCTCGCCGGCAAGGTCGCGGCGGGCGCGGATTTCGTGACCACTCAGCTCTTCCTCGATAACGAGGACTACTTCCGTTTCGTCGCGCGGGCCCGTGCCGCCGGCGTATCCGTCCCGATCTTGCCGGGCATCATGCCTGTCCTTTCTCTTAAGCAGGCGCGCAACTTCTGCGGCTTCTGCAAGGCGCGGATCCCGGACGCTCTGGTGCGTGAACTCGAGGCCTGCGGCCCGGACGAAGAAGCCCAGCGCAAGGTCGGTGTGTCTTGGGCGGTTCGCCAGGCGCGAGGCTTGGTCGCCCGCGGTGCGCCCGGTTACCACGTGTATATCCTTAATAAGGCCGAATCAGCGGTGGAGCTGTTCGCCGCCCTCCGCGCCTGAGGCCTCAATAGGTTTGCCGTCCGGCGGCGGTCGTCATGACATCCCGCATGCACGAGGCCTCTGACCATCCCGGCTGGAAGCGCGGATTCTGGAGCCTGATGGCGACGCAGTTCCAGACGGCGTTCAGCGACAACGCGCTCAAGAACCTGGTCATCCTGCTCGTCCTCGGCAGCGCCATGCCCGTCGAACAGCGCAATACTTACGTCGCGCTCGCGGGCGGACTCTTCGCCGCCCCGTTCATCCTGTTCTCGATGCTCGGTGGCTGGCTGGCGGACCGGTTCAGCAAGGCCGCGGTCATGCGTGCGGTGAAGCAGGCCGAGGTGGGTATCATGCTGTTCGCGGCGGCGGCCTTGGCTTTAGAGACCGTGTGGCTGCAGCTGGCGGCCATCTTCCTGATGGGCTGCCACAGCGCTGTCTTCGCCCCTTCGAAGTATGGGATCTTGCCGGAGTTGCTGCCGCACAACCGACTCTCATGGGGCAACGGAATCTTCGAACTGCTCACGTTCCTCGGCATCATCTTCGGCATTGCCGCATCAGGCTTCTTGGCGGAAGCCTTCGTCGGTCAACAGGAGCTCTCTGGTCTCCTCCTCGCTGCGCTCGCCGTGTTCGGCTGGATCTGTAGTCGCGGCATCACGCCCGTACCGGCGGCCAATCCAGCCTGCGCCCCGCGCATCAACCCCGTGACCGATCTCTGGGCACGCCTTAGGCTCATGCGGATGGACCGTGACCTCTGGCGAGCCAACTGGGGCAATGCCGGCTTCTTCTTCATCGCCGCCCTGGTGCAGATGAACCTCATGATCTACGCTCAGGACGTGTTGCGCCTCAGCACGTCGAAGAACGCTTATCTCAATCTAGCCCTAGCCCTAGGCATCGGTTTCGGTAGTGTCGCCGCTGGCTACGCCTCCCGCGGACGCATCGAATACCGGCTCGTGCCGATCGGTGCCGCCGGCCTGGCGGTTTGCTGTATCCCGATGGGCTTCGCCGGTGTCTCGCTCACGACCTTCGTCCTATGTCTGATCGGTCTCGGTTTTGCCGCCGGCCTCTTCATCGTCCCGATCGCCGCCGTGCTCCAGCATCGGCCGGCGCCGGAAGATAAGGGCGCCGTCCAAGGGGCCGCCAACGTCCTGAGCTTCATCGGCATCCTGGCCGCCTCCGGCGTACAGTGGGTCTCCTTCCAGACCCTGCACCTGACGCCGGGGCATGTCTTCTGGGTCTGTGGCGCCTGCGCTTTGCTGACGGGCGCCTATTCGGCGATTTCCCGCGGCCGCTTCATCCGCGGAGAGGCCTGATTTCTTAATCTTGGATTAAGGGGGGTTAAGGTAGAATATTGGAACAGACCTGATGCGCCTCCTGATTGTCGAAGATGAAGCCCCCTTGCGGAACGGGCTGCTTAAGCTCCTCCGCGAAGAGGGCTACGCCGCGGATGGGGCCGCCAACGGCGAAGAAGGCCTCCATAAGGCGATGGAGTGTGATTACGACGCGATCGTGCTCGATTACCTCATGCCGGTGATGGACGGCCGTGAGATGCTGCGCCGCCTCCGCCACACCAAGCGGACGCCTGTCATGATGCTGACCGCCCGTAACGCGGTCGACGATCGCGTCGCCGGTCTCGACCTCGGTGCTGACGACTACGTCTCAAAGCCTTTCGTGCAGCAGGAGTTGCTCGCCCGTCTCCGCGCGCTCGTGCGTCGGAATCATAGCTCGGCCGCGGCGGTCATCTCCCTTGGGGGTATCGTCATCGACACGGCCGCCCGCCGCGTGACGAAGGACGGCAAGGACGAGCCCGTCACCGGCCGGGAATACGGCCTCCTGGAATACCTCGCGCATCGCCGCGGTGCCGTGGTGCCTCGCGCCGAACTTTACGAACACCTGTTCGACGAGAACGAGGACACTCTTTCGAACCTGCTGGAAGTGCACGTCTGCAACTTGCGTCGTAAGTTAGGGGCCGACCTGATCAAGACGCGTCGAGGATTGGGCTACGTCATCGAGGCGGCTCCGAAGGCCCCCGTCCAGCCATGATTTTCCATTCCATCCGCTGGCGGATCCTGGCTTGGAATTTCGGCCTGCTCGCGGCTACGGCCTCCGTGCTCCTTGTCGCGTTCTACCGGCACGAGAATCAGGCCTGGCTCCAGGAACTCGACCTGCGCCTCCGTCGAGAGATGACCCGCGGCATGGGCCCGCTCAACGAGGTCGTCCCAGGCGTCGCCGGCCCGCGCAGTCCCGCGCCCGCTGCGCGACCGAACGCCAAGGCCGCCGTCAGGGCGGACAACCCGGAGCAACGCGCGACGAAGGCGAAGACAGCCTTGGTCGAGATCGCTGGTGCCGGCGTCTGGGTCCAAGTCGTCGACCTCGAAGGGAAATCGCTCTACCGTTCCGCCAACGCACCGACCGAACCGGAACTGACCGTCCAAGCCTTGGCCGAACTGGCGACGAACGCGGATGGCATCCCGGCCCGCCCGCAGGACCTCATGGTCACCTTGCCCGGCCATCGCGTCCTGCTCCATCGTCCGCCGGGCCGTAATCTCGTCATGTTCGGCAGTCCGACCTTGCAGCTGGACGCCGCCCTCGCCGATCTCGCCCGGAGTCTGACGCTCGCCGGTTTCGCCGTCGTGTTCATCGGCTGCGGTATCGGTTGGGTGCTGGCCGGTCGTTCGCTCAAGCCTATCGATCGGATTGCTGCTGACGCCGAAGGCATCGCCGCCGGTGACTTCGGCCGGAAGATCGACGTCGAAGATACCGAGAGCGAGCTCGGCCGACTTGCCGTGGTGCTCAACGACACCTTTGGGAAAATGAACGCCGCCCGCGAACATATGGCGCAGTTCACCGCCGACGCCTCGCATGAGCTACGGACGCCGCTCACGGTCATCCTCTCGGACAGTCAGGGCGCCTTGCGTCAGGAGCGCACGCCCGAGGAATATCGCGCCACGCTCGAGACCATCCGGCAGTCGGCCCTGCGGATGAAATCCATCTCCGACGCTTTGCTGGAGCTCGCCCACGGCGACGCCGGTCGACCCGTCGCGCAGGATGCCTGCGACCTCGCGGACCTCGCCGATGAATCCGTCGCCTTGCTCGGCCGGGTCGCCCGCGAGCATGGCGCCACGCTCGTCTCGCACCTCGAAGGCGCGCCCGTGGCCGGCGACGCCGGCCGTCTCGGCCGCGTCATCCTCAATCTTTCCATCAACGCCATCCTGCATAACGAGTCCGGCGTGACCGTCACCGTGACGACTGGTGTCATCGACGGATGCTCCGAGTTGCGCGTGGCCGATGACGGACGCGGTATCGCACCGGAGAGCCTGGGCGGTATCTTCGAGCGCTTCCGCCGGGTTGATGCCTCGCGCTCCCGGCATACCGGCGGCGCCGGCCTTGGCCTCGCGATCGTCAAGCAGACTGTCGAAGCCCATGGCGGCACCATCGCCGTGACCAGCGAGGTCGGCAAGGGGACCGTCTTCGTCGTCCGTCTGCCGAAGGCCTGATCAGACCGTCGCCAGCACGCGCTGCTTGATCTCGGCGACGGGCATCGCGTTGAGCAGGACGGGTGAAAGGCGGTTCTCGTTGATCAAGGGGAGGGCCGTGAGGTGTTCGCTGAGTACGAGGTTGCGGTTCGCGGCGACTTCGTCGACGCGGTCCACGGGCGTGAAGCGCGGGGTGGACTTGAGGACTTCCGGGTTGGTGCGGATGAGCTCGCCGATGGCCAGCACGACTTCGGCGAAGCGATCGAGTTCGTCCTTCGTGTAGGACTCGGTCGGCTCGATCATCAGGCCGAAGACCTCGGGGAAGGCGACGGTCGGGGCGTGGAAGCCGAAATCGAGGAAGAGTTTGCCGACGCGGCCGATGATGCTCGCACGCGGGATACCCGAGGCCTCGATGCGCTTGAAGTCCTCCTCGGTGAGCGTGATGATGAACTCATGCATGCGCGGCACGCCGTCGGCCGCCGCGGGGAGTGAAGGGAAGGACTTGCCGAGCTTCGAGAAGAGGTAGCGACTGGAGAGCACGGACATCGCGGCCATGCGGCGGACGCCTTCCCTGCCGAGGCGTTGCAGGTAGGTGTAGACGCGCACCTTGTGGGCGAAGTTGCCCCAGTGGCGATGGAAGGAGCCGATGCTGTGCTTCGGCTTGACCGGCACGTAGGCGTCGCCCTGCTTGGCGATCTGGAATCCCGGGAGGAAGTCGACGAGGCGCTCGGACACGGCCACGATGCCGTCGCCAGGTCCGCCGCCGCCATGCGGGACGGTCCAGGTCTTGTGCAGGTTGTTATGGACCGCGTCGACGCCGAGGGCGCCGAGGTTCACCCAGCCCGCGATGGCGTTCATGTTGGCGCCGTCCATGTAGACGAGGCCGCCGATGCGATGAATCTCCGAGGCCATCTTCTGGAAGTCGGTCTCGAAGACGCCGGAGGTGTTCGGGTTAGTGACCATCATGCCCGCGATGCGCGGTCCGAATTCGGCGATCTTCGCGGCGAAGTCGGCCTGGTCGACGCGGCCGTCAGGAGCGGACTTCAGCAGCATGATGCCCGAGGGCGAGCCGTCGGGGTTGCGCTTGGTGGCGTACCCGGCCGTGGTGGCCGTGGCAAAGTTCGTGCCGTGGGCCGAGGACGGGATCAGGATGATGTCGCGGTGCTGGCCGTGGTGGCGGTGGTAGGCCTGGAAGAGTTTGAGTCCGACGAGTTCGCCTTGGGCGCCAGCAACGGGCTGGGTGGTCAGGCCGGCGAGGCCAGTGATCTTGCGGAACCATTCCTGCGTCTGCCAGAGGAGTTCCAGTGCTCCCTGCGCGTCCTCGATCGGGGCCTGCGGATGGAGGCCGGTGAAGCCAGGCAGGCCGGCGGCCCAGTCGTTGATGTGCGGGTTGTACTTCATCGTGCACGAGCCGAGCGGGAAGCAGCCCGTGTCAGGAGAAACATTGAGTTCGCCGAGCTTCGAGTAGTAGGCCTTCAGTTCGGCCAGCGAGAAGGAGGGTAGTCCGACGGCGCCTTGGCGAAGCAGCTTGGCCGGAATCTCGGCGAGTGGTTTCGTGCCGGCGGATTTGCCATAGAGGCCTTCGAAGAAGGCGATGAGCTTATCCGTGTCGGCGGAGGTCTGCAGGTCGCTGAAGGAGATCTTGAGCAACGAGCAATGGCAGGGCGTGCGGCCCGTGATGTCGACGCCCACATGCAGGCCGGCCGCGCGGCCCCTGGCGATGACGTCGGCGGCGGGCTCGGGGAGCATCAGGCTGAACTCGTTCCAGAAGGCCTGGTTCGCGTAGCAGACCTTGAGTCCAGGGATGTTATGTAACTGGGCGGCGGCGCGGCGGGCTTGATCGCGACCGGCGACGCAGCTGGCGGCCATGCCGGCTTCGCCGCGGGCGAGGATGGAGGCGCCGGCGATCGTGGCGATGAACGCCTGGTTGGAGCAGATGTTGGACGTGGCCTTGTCCTTGCGGATGTGCTGCTCGCGGGTGGCCATTACCATCACGATGCAATCGCGGCCCGCGTTGTCCTTGGCCTTGCCGACGAAGCGTCCCGGGGTCTCGCGGACTTCATTCTTCTTCTCGGCGTTGTGGCGGACGGCGAAGATACCGAGGCCAGGGCCGCCGAAGTTGGCGCCGATGGCGAGGTGCTGGCCTTCGCCGACGAGGATATTAGCGCCGGCGCGGCCGTATTGGGCCGGGGCCTTGAGGCCGCCGGTAGCGAGGAGCATCGGGTCGATGACTGCGATAGATTTCACACTGGCGTCGGCGCAAGCGTCGGTCAGGGCGTCGACGTCCTCAAGGAGGCCGAGGGCGTTGACTTGGGGGAAGATGACGGCGGCGAGCTGCTTGCCGAGGCGCGCGGAGGCGGCGGCGATACCGGCGGCGGAGAGGCGGCCGGTGTCTTCGTCGGCTGCGAGGAATTCGAGCTTCACCGACGTGTCCGCGACGTGCGTGCGGAGGACTTCGAGATCACCAGGCAGGAGGTTGGCGGCGACGAGCACCGTGTTCGCTTCGGCATCGCCCATGCGGACGGCGCAGACGGCGGCTTCGAAGAGTGCGCTGGCACGCTCATAGAGCGATGAGTTGACGGCTTCGAAGCCGGTCAGCTGGGCGAGCGTGGACTGGTAGATCCAGTGGGTGATCAGCGTGCCTTGGGAGCGCTCAGGCTGGTAGGGCGTGTAGGAGGTCGTCAGGTTCCGGATCGAGCAGACGTGACCGACGATCTCGTTGGTCCGGTAGACCTGGAGGCCGTCCCCGAGGAAGGCGGTCTTCACGGAGTTCTTTTTCGAAAGGGACTCCATGCGATCCGCGAGGGCCTGGTACTCCAGCTCGTCGGGAAGATCTTGGATGCGGGGGAACTTCACTGCGGCGTCGATGTGGGCATACATCTCGGGGAAATCCTTGGCGCCGATGGCGGCGAACATGGCCTGGATGTCGGCCTCGGTCGCCGCGATGTAATGGCGGGCGAGTTCGCGGGAGATCTTGGACGGATCGTAGGGCAGTTGGGCCATGGAATTGACGATGGTTTTTGAAGGAGGAAACGGGTGTCGCAACCGCCCACCAAGGGAGGGTGGGGGTATTAGAGAATCAGGGTTTCGGCATAAGGTTTGGCAACCCCTGCCGAGGCTTGTGAATAAGTCGTCCGCCCGAGGTGCGTTGCCATCGGCGGAGGGGTGGCCATGGTCGGCCTATGACGAGGCAGGAACGAGCCGATTACGTGGGGAGGGAGCTCGCGAAGCTCTATCCCGAGACGCCTGTCCCGCTGGACCACACGGACGCTTTTACGCTCCTGGTCGCGGTGGTGCTTTCGGCGCAGTGCACCGACAAGAAGGTCAACGAAATCACCCCGGCGCTCTTCGCCGAAGCGGGGACCCCGGCCAAGATGGCCAAGATGACCGAAGCCCGGGTGCTGACGCTGATCCGCCAGCTCGGCTTGGCGCCGCAGAAGTCCAAGGCCCTCGTCGGCTTGGGCAAGATGCTTATGGCCAAGCACGGGGGCGTCGTGCCGTGGACCTTCGAGGAGCTGGAGGAATTACCCGGCGTCGGTCACAAGACTGCCTCGGTAGTGATGGCGCAGGCTTTCGGCGTGCCGGCCTTCCCCGTGGATACCCATATTCACCGCCTCGCGAAGCGTTGGAAGCTCAGCCCAGGTAAGTCCGTCGAGCAAGTGGAGAAAGACCTCAAGCGGCTCTTCCCGGAGGACAGCTGGAATAAACTGCATCTTCGCATCATCTTCTACGGACGCGAGCATTGCACGGCGCGCGGGTGCGACGGCAAGACGTGTGGGATATGCTCCGCGCTGCGCGCGGGGTAGAGGGCTGAGTCGATGACAGAGGGCTGAATCGATTACGGATGGCAGAGGGGTTGTGCGATGATGCGACGAATGACTCAAGGCCGAGAGAATCATTCGCCTGCCCGGTCTGTCTTTATCGATTCAGTCCTCTATCCTCTGTCATCGACTCAGCACTCTCCTCTCAAGCCCTGATCAACGCTTCATGCTTCGCGCGGAACTCATCGCTCCAGGCGGTGGGCTGATGCGAGATGCCATCCATACGACAAATCGTGCGGGAGGCCTTAGCGTAGAGGATGGCGTGATCCGGGCTCCGGAACTCGACATCCACGGTCAGGCCGGCCGCGCGCACCTTGCGGACACTGAGAATCAGCTTCACGTCGCACTCCGGGCGGATGGCGACAAGGTAGTGCAGGTCGATATCACGGACCACCACGTAGACATCGGGCGCCACGGCGGGGTCGATGGTGTCCTTGCCCATCAGGGCGATGAACATCACCTTCTGCGCGCGCTCCATCATGAGCACGTAGTGCGAGTGATGGAGGATCCCGAGTCCGTCGGTCTGGTCGAACCAAGTCCGGATGGTCACGTGGAAAGTCTTGTCAGGCTGGAGTCCGTCGGCGGGCATGGGGAAGAGGGATGGGGTTAATGCGGCCCGGGGCAAGCGAACGCGTTATTTCGTCCGCAGCGTCGCCGCAAGGCGGTCGAGCTCGGCCCAGGTTTCGACAGCGGGCTTCAGGCCGAGGTCGCGACGGGCGGCGGAGACGTCGAACCAATGGTCCTTGGCGAGTTCGACGGCGACGAAACGGGTCATGAGCGGTTCGCCTTTGAGGCGAAAAAGCGTCCAGGCGCCTTCGAGGAGGGCGCCGAGCCAATAGGCGGCGCGCTGGCTGATCCGCTTCGTGAGGGGTTTCTCACCGGCGCCGACGAGCAGGCGATTGATGAAGACCCAGAGCTTCACGGGTTCGCCTTGCGAGAGGAAGTACGCCTTGCCGTTGGCGCGGCCGACGAGGAGCGCATCGAGCGCGCCGAGGTGCGCGTCGGCGGCGGTATCGACGTGCGTGACGTCGACCTGGTTCTCGCCATCGCCGACGATGCGGAGCTTGCCGGCGCGGGCCCGGGCGAGGACGCGTGGGAAGAGGTGATTGTCTCCGGGGCCCCAGATCAGGTGCGGGCGCAGGGCGCAGACCTTCAGTTTGTCCGAAGCGGCCTTCAGGGCGACCTCCTCGGCGATGGCCTTAGTCTCGGCGTAAGCGCAGAGCCAGTTGTCGCCGTAGGGTAGTGATTCGTCGGCGCCCCGGAACGATTCGCCGTTGAAGACGACGCTCGGGGTGCTCGTGTGTACGAGGGCGCGGACGCCATGGGCCAAGCACGCACCGACGACGTTCGAGGTGCCGGCGATGTTGATGCGGACGTATTCTTCCCAAGGGCCCCAGACGCCGGCTTTCGCCGCCACATGGAAGACGTAGTCGCAGCCTTTCACGGCGTCGTCGACCGTGGTGCGCTCGGCGATGTCACCTCGGATGAATTCGATCTGGCTGGCGAGTTCGCCGGTCGGCGGCGTGCGGCCGAGGATGCGGACGCGGTAGCCGCGGGCGAGGCAGCGTCGCACGACCGCTTGGCCGAGGAAGCCGGCGCCTCCGGTGATGAGGACGAGAGGAGAATTCATCGGGCGAGACGGGCGGTCCATTCCTTGGCGAGCTGGAGGCGGTGGATCTTGGCGTTGTGGCGTACGTCGACGGGTAGGGCACGCTGGAAGACGATGTGCTTCACGCGATCAGCCGGTGGATTGATGCGGGCGAGATCGCGGAGTTCAGCGATGAAACGGGCGCGCGCGGCGTCGTCCGCCGGGAAGTGTCCCGAGCGGGGTTCGACGACGAGGGCAGGCGTTTGATGTGGGGCTTCGCCGAGACCGATGAGCGCGCAGCGGAAGACCTGCGGATGCTGGCGGAAGGCGGGCTCGAGCGATTCCGTCGGCAGTTCGCCTTCGGCGGCGCGGATTTTTTCCACGCGTCGTCCGAAAAAGAACAGTCGGCCCTCTGCATCAAGCGAACCCAGGTCGCCCATGCGATGCCAGACGCGGGCGCCGTCGGCGATCTTCGCGAGGCGCGTCGCTTCAGGGAGTCCGTCATACTCGCGGGTCACGCTCGGGCCGGTCGCGATGATTTCGCCAATCTCGCCGGGCGCGCAGGGCTGGGCTTCGGCCAACGTTGGAATCGGGCCGTCGGTTTCTCTGATCACGCGGATCTCGACGCCGCTGACGGGCCGGCCGACGCAGGTGCCTTGGCCGCGGAGGGCCAGTTGACGAGCCTCACCGAGCAGTTCATCGGCGGTGATGGTCGTGACGGGTAGGCATTCCGTTGCGCCATAGGGGGTGTGCGTGACGCAGTGTGGGGCGATGACGCGCAGCTGAGCCAGCAGCTCGCCGGAGACCGGGGCACCTGCGATGAGGAGGCGGCGGAGCTCGGGCAGTTTGAGGCCACGGGCCTCGCAGTGGTCGGCGACCTTGCCCCAGATGGCCGGCGAGCCGAAGGAGCTCGTGACTTTCTCGGCAATGAGGGCGGCCACCAGCGGGGCGGGGTCGGCCGCGAGCGGCTTGGACGGGTCGAGCAGGGGCGTGACCGTGGTCGTGCCGAGGGCCGGATTGAAGAGCGCGAAGAGCGGCAGCATCGCCATGTCGGTCTCGCCCGGGCTGATCGCGTAAGTCTTGCGGACCAGCTCGATCTGCGCGTCGAACATGCCGTGCGTATAGCAGACGCCCTTGGGCTCGCCGGTCGAACCGGACGTGAACAGGATCGCCGCGAGCGTGTCGGATTGCACGTGGGCGAGCGGACTTGCCGGCCGGCCAATCGTCGCAAGCGCCCGGCGCCAGGCGGAGTTTCCGACCGTCACGCGATGGCTCAGTGTGCGGAAGGCTGCGAAGGGCAGGCGGCTGAGCAGTGAGGCCGAGCGGACGCCGACGAGGGCCGTCGGGCGGGAGCGGCGGACGCAATCAAGGAAAGCCGACCAGCCCATCCCTGGGTCGATGGCCACCGGGATGGCACCCAGTTTCAGCAGGGCGAACATTCCAACAATCAGATCGTGGCCGGGCCGGACGGCGAGGAGCACCCGCGCCCCCTCAGCGATGCCAGCGGCCGCGAAATAGCCGGCGGCCGAGTCGCTCTCCTGGTCGAGTTGGCGAAAGGTTCGGACCTCATGCTGGACTTCGCCCGTCGGGTTGACGCCGACGGGTGACTTTGTCGCCAGACCGTCCGGACGGTCGGTAGCCGCGATCCGAAGATGGCGGGCGACGTTGCTTCCGGGGTCGTTCATGGCCTGTAAATGAAGAAGCCCCGAATCCGGGGCTTCTGCAAGGGCTACTTGTCGGTTTAGTAGTCGGTCAGGGTGACGGCGCCCCAGAGCAGGGTGACGCGGTCTCCCGAGGTGATGCGACGTGCGCTGAACTCGCGCATGTTGGCACCGACGGTTGCCTTTTCGGACAGAGCAAAGGAGCCGGACTCGACCTTGACGAGGCCAAGGAAGTTGTGGGCGGGCTCCAGCGAGACGTTACGACCATGGTAAGGGGTGTCGTAAGTGGTGCAGCCGACGAGGGCGGCGGAAGCGATTAAGGTAGCAAGGGCGAGCTGCTTCATAGTGGGGTGAGTTTGATGATTGGGCGGGGGGAGGGGGCTGACAAGTCAGAATGATTCACGAAGCCGTCCAGTCACGCCAGAGGGTGACCAGTTCGGGGCCTCGGAAGAACCAGACTGCCCCGGCGATGGCCATGCTGGGCACGAAAGGCACCACTCCAGCATACTCTTCCCCCTTTATTTTGGCCTGAATCAGGCCCGGGAGGGCCGTGATGACCCCGATGACCGAGCCCCCAAAGAGACAAAAAACCGCACCCTGCCAGCCGCAGTAGGCACCGACCCCGGCGCAAAGGATGATATCGGCTTCGCCCATGGCTTCGCGGCCGGCCATGACGCTGCCGATGGTCCGGATCCACCAGACCAACGCCGTACCGACGGCGACGCCGAGCAAGGCATCGATCAGCGCCCTGAAGCGATTCACGGCTTCGATCGAATGCAGGGTCTCGCCGTGGAGTGAGGGGACCAGCATCGCGAGGATGATGCCCGTGCCGACCAGCGCGAAGTTCGGGGCGTCGGGGACCATCATGTCGTCGAGGTCACAACCCGCGAGGAGCACGAGCAGGGGAAGGAAGACGCAGGCCACCGCGGCTTTCGCCGGCGGGAGGAACGTCCAGGCCGCGACGAAGAGGAGGGCGGTGGCGAGTTCGACGAGTGGGTAGCGGACGGAGATGCGCGCGCCACAGCAATGGGCGCGGCCGCGCAGGAAGAGCCAGCCGAAGATCGGGATGTTATACCAGAAGGGAATGGGCTGGCCGCAGGCGCAACGCGAACCGGGGGTGACGATCGATTCACCTTTGGGCAGACGATGGATGCAGACATTCAGGAAGCTGCCGACGCAGGCGCCGAAGGCGCCGGCGGTCAGGGCGGCAAGCCCCGGGTAAAGCTTGGCGAAGTTCTGCAGGTCGATGAGCGTCATGGGTTCAGGGAGCGGTTTCGCCGAGCGCCGCGCGCATCGGGGCTTCAGGGGGAAGCATGCCATTCCAGAGGCGGAAGGCGAGCGCGCCTTGCCAGCGGAGCATCGAACGTCCGTCGCAGCCAGCGATACCGTGTTCACGCGTATCCTTGAGCAGGCGCGAGGCTTCGCTGCCGTAGGTGGTGTCGAAGATGAATTGTCCGACGGCGAGGAGCGCGACGGGGAAAGGGGAGGCGTCGGTCGGCTTCAAGCCGAGCGTCGTGCAGTTGACGACGACAGCGTCGGCGGCGGCCTGGATGTCGGCCAGGCCGGCGGCCTGGACGCGCGGGTCGGCGAGCGCGGCAGCGAGGGCGGCGGCCTTGGCGACATCGCGGTTATGCAGGTCCAGCGAGGCGCAGCCGTCGGCGAGGCAGGCTGCGGCCACGGCGCGGGCGGCGCCACCGGAGCCGAGGAGAATCACAGGACGGTCCTTGGTCGTTTTTCCGGTACGCTCACGCAGGGCTTCGAGGAAGCCTTGGCCGTCGGTGGTGTCGCCAGCCCAGCCGGTCGCGGTACGGATGAGCGTGTTGACGGACTCGGCCCGACGGGCTTCGGGCGAGAGGGATTCGGCGAGCGAGAGCGCCCGGATCTTGTGCGGCACCGTGAGGTTCACGCCGGCGAAACCTTTCGCGTGCAATAAGGCCAGCGCCTCGGGAAGTTCCTCCGCGGTGATGTGCAGACGATGGTAGCGCACGCCGGCCAGGCGTGGGTTCGTCGGGAGCAGCGTCGCGATGGCGGCGTTGTGCATGGCCGGGCTCAGCGAATGCGCGATGGGGTCGCCGAGCACGCCCAGCTGGCCGGGCGCGAACTCATTCGCCCTCAAGGACGCGAGGGTGAGGGTGTCAGCCGCGCTCATCGGTCTTTTCCAGGGCGTGGACGAAGGTGAGGAATAGGCGGCTGCTGCGGTCGTCGCCTTGGGCTTCGAACTGCGACACCAGGTTGCGGCAGCAGCGTGCGAGCGTCTGGTGTGTCGTGACAGGAAGGAGGAACGCTTCGTCCGCCGGCAGTTGGTTATCGAGCAGCAGCAGCTGGACTTCCGCACGGGTGCGGAAGGCGCCGCCTTCGTAGCAGTCGAGGTAGAGCGGTTCGCGTCCGCGGAAGATACCGACCATGAAGCGCCCGGGGAGTCCGACGGGCTCGACGGGCAGGCCGAGGCGGCGAGCCACGAGGAGGAAGATCAGGCAGAGCGAGATCGGGATGCCGCGGCGGCTATGGATGACCTGCGAGAGCAGGGAGGAGGAAGGGACGGCGAAGCTTTCCTGAGCACCGCGATAGCCTTCTTCGCCGAAGATGACGCGGCAGAGCAGGCGGCACTTCGCGCGGACATCGAGGGGTTCAGCGATGAGTTCACGGGTGCGGGCGGCGAGGCGGTCGAGTTCGGTGGAGTAAGCGTCGTCGGCCAAAGAGGGATCGGTGCCACGCTCGAGGAGTAGGCAGGCTTCTTCTAGGTCGCAGTGCGGGTCACGAATATGGGCGAGGAAAGAGTGCGCGGCGGCTTCGGGGGTGCGCAGGTCGGCAAGCAAGGTGCGGGCGTGGGCCGCGAGGACTTCGTCTTTCGTCAGCGTTTCAAGCCAGAGGACGCCAGGCAGTCCAGCGGCCTTGATCTTACCGAGCACGGCGAGTCGAACGACCGGTGAGGGGTCGTCGAGGAGGCGCTCCAAGGTCGCCAGCTCCGCTGCGTGTGTCATGAGCATTTTCTACCGACAACATGAGGGCTACGGCAACAAGGGAGTCCGCTGGGCGATGTCTTTTAGAGGTTGACGGTGGCACGTGTGACTTGGCGCCGCTAGGCTGGCTCTCTGCGGTGTGCCGGGTTTTCGGATTGAAGGAAGCCGTTGCCCGAGGGAGTCTGGGGGTCATGACCGCTACGCGCATCCGCTGCGGGGTGGCCGGCACGGGTTCGCTCGGCCAGCACCACGCCCGCATCTACTCGACCCTGCCCGGCGCCGAACTCGCCGGCATCTTCGAACCGAACGATGCCCGGGCGGCCGAGATCTGCGCCAAGCATAACTGCCATCGCTTCGCCACCCTCGACGAGATGGCGGCCGGCTGCGACGCCGTCAGCGTCGTGGTCCCGACTAATCACCACGCCGCCGTGGCGCTGCCGCTGCTCGCCAAAGGTGTGCACCTCCTGATTGAGAAGCCCATCTGCGTCACGCTCGAGGAGGCCTCCCAGATCCTCGACGCCGCCGCCAAGGCTGATCGCATCGTCCAGGTCGGTCATATCGAGCATTACAACCCCGTGATGTCCTACCTTGAGAAGGCCGTCACTGATGCCCGCTACATCACCGCCGAGCGCCTCGCGCCCTTCACCCCGCGCGGCACCGAGGTCGGCGTCGTCCTTGACCTGATGATCCACGATATCGGTATCGTCCTGCAGCTGGCCAACTCCCCGGTCGAGCGCATCGACGCCGTCGGCGTATCGGTCGTGACCAAGACCGAGGATATCGCCAATGCCCGTATCGCCTTTAAGAACGGCTGCGTCGCCAACCTGAGCTCCAGTCGTGTTTCCTTGAAGAAGAACCGCGAGATCCGCGTCTTCCAGACCGGTGGCTACCTCTCCATCGATTTCATGGGCCAGAAGGGCCACACTGTGCGTGTCGACCCGACCGCCGAAGGCGGCTTCGCCAAGGAAGAGATCCCGATCGAGAAGGGTGAGCCCCTCGCCATCGAGCTCGCTTCATTCACCGCGTGCGTCCGCGACCGCAAGAGCCCGAAGGTCAGCGGCGAGCTCGGGCGTACGGCCTTGGCAGTCGCCATCAAGATCACCGAACAGATCCGCGCTGGCATGGCGCGCAAATGAGCGCGTTCCCGACCATCCCGGCGCGCTTCGACCGGCCCCGTGCGGGGGAGGTCGACATCCTCGTGGTGGCCGGGGAACATTCCGGCGACCAGCACGCCGCCAAGGTCGTCGCGGAATTGCTCAAGGCTCGCCCCGGACTGCGCATCGTCGCGTTCGGCGGGCCGCAGTTACGCACCGCTGGCGCCCAGCTGCTGATGGATATGACCACGTTCTCCGCCGTGGGCATCGTGGAGATCCTTTCGGCTTATCCGTTCTACCGGAAGCTCTTCTCGCGCATCGTCGCTTGGACCACGCAGTGGAAGCCCAAGGTCGTCGTGCTGGTCGATTACCCTGGCCTCAATCTCCGTCTGGCTAACGAGCTTCGTAAGGCGGGCCTGTCGCGTGCCGGCTTCGGCGAGACGGCCGTCATCCAATACGTCAGCCCGCAGCTGTGGGCTTGGAAGCCCAAGCGTCGCTTCACCATGGCGCGTGACCTGGACGGCGTCGGTACCATCTTCCCGTTCGAGCCGGCGGTATACGCCGACACCAAACTGGACGCTCGATTCGTCGGTCATCCCTTTGCTGAGTCCGACCATCAGCCTGGATTGACCTATGACCCCGAAGGCCCGGTCCTGCTGCTGCCGGGTAGCCGTCCGAAGCCCGTCCGCAAAATCTTCCCCACGCTCGTCGAGGCGTTCGCGCTCTTCCGTAAGGACCATCCCAAGCGCCGCGCGCTCGTGCTCCACACCGGCGGCGAAGTGCATGCGGAGCTTTATCGCCTGCTGGCTGAATACGGTGACCAGGCTAAGGGCATCGATCTGCGCCCCGTCGCCGAAGGCCCCGCCGCCGGTTGCGCCGCACTGGTCAGTTCGGGCACCATGTCGCTCTCGGTAGCCCTCGCGGGTATTCCTGGCGCCGTGGTGTATCGGGCTAATCCGCTCACTTGGATCGTCGGCCGCCGCCTGATCGCGGGGCGGGTCGATAACCTCGGCATCGCGAACATCCTCCTCAAGCGTCAGGCATGGCCGGAGTACCTGCAGGGTGCTTGTGAGCCCGCGCCCTTGGCCGCCCGCCTGCGTGAGTGTGTCGAAACTCCGGGCCCGCGCACCCAGGCCGTCGCTGATGCCGGCGAGCTGATGCGTCTACTTTCCGCGCAGTCCGGCTCTACTCCGGCTGAGTGGGTCGCCACCTTCCTGCCCAAATGAGCGCTTCGATGAAGATTGCTGTACTCGGTTGTGGTTATGTCGGCGCCGAGTTCGCCCGTCAGGCCCGTGCGGCTGGACACGACGTGCTCGGAGTGGTCCGTTCGGAAGCCTCACGCGATGGACTTCGGGCGGAAGGCATCTCTGCGGAGGCTTTCGATATCCAGGCCGGTGATTGGTCGCTGTTGCCGAAGCATTTCGATGCAGTCGTCTACGCGGCCAGCACCGGCGGCGGCGGGCCTGAGGCTTATGCCTTAGCTTACGATGTTGGCGTGAAGCGCGCGCTTGCGTGGGCTCGTGAAGTCGGCGCCAGCTGCTTTATTTTCACCAGCTCCACGGGCGTGTATCGACAGGATGACGGCGGCCGCGTTGATGAAACCTCGCCGGTCGGCGGCGCGCCGACGGCGGATGCGATCCTCGGCGGAGAGCAGGCCGTGTTGACTTCGGGTTTCGCGAAGGCGCGTGTGTTGCGCTTCGGCGGACTCTATGGTCCTGATCGTCATCATCTCGTCGATCAACTGCGTCGCGGCGAGAATGTCATCGGCGGCCGTGTGGATCACTTCATCAATTATCTGCATCGCGATGATGCTGCTTCGTCGATCCTCGCGGCGATCGTGAGCGGACCGACGGGCGCGCGCGTCTATAATGTCGGTGATGGGAATCCTGTGACGAAGGAAGCGCTCGCGAAGTGGATCGCGGAGCGACTCGGGCAGCCGTCTCCGGTCTTCGATCCCGCCGCTCCGGCCGGTCCCAGGGTGGCCAAAGGGGGTCGGACGCAGCCCAATCGCATCGTTTTGACCGAGCGGATTCGGGCGGAATTAGGCTGGAACCCGCAGTTTCCTGGGGTTTTTGCGGGTCTTAGTGAGCTTTTCTGAGGTTTCTACCCGTCTAAACCGGCCCGCTTTACGGCAGGTTCTTCACCCGTTCGTCTTCATCCTGTAACATTGGGATGAGATAGTCCGCTCGCATAACCGCACCAACACCTATGAATAGCACCCTCAAGTCCATGCTGATCGCCGCTGCCGCCATTACGTCGGTCTCGGCTTTCGCCCAAGACAAAGCCACGCTCGATCTTCTCGTGAAGAAGGGCATCATCACCGCTGAAGAGCGCGCCAAGACGCTTCAGACGGCCGCCGCCACCAAGACCGAGTCTGGCATGGACCGCGTCTTCATCAAGGAAGCCGGCGCCAACCGCCTCACCTTCTCCGGCCGTATCCAAGGCCAGTGGGAAATGGCTGACTACACCCAGACTGCCTCGGGCGTCGAAACCCAGGCCACGGACCTGAACAACTTCATGATGCGTCGCCTCTACCTCGGAGCCAAGGTCGACGTAGGTGCCGGTTTCTCCGGTGAGCTCGTCTGGAACTTCGGTGATAGCTCCAATGCCTCCAGCTCTAGCACCAGCACCAGCTCCGGCGGTGTCACGACCACGACCTCGACCTCCACGACCGTCCGTGCCGGCGCGGCTGACAAGGCCGTCGTCACCTACGAAAGCGAGTTCGGTAAGTTCGACATCGGCTACCAGAAGGTCAACTTCGGCCAGGAAGAGAACACCTCCTCCTCCGCCCTCTACACCGTCGAGCGTTCGATGGTCACCCGCTACTGGGCTGAATCAAACAACGGTCGTCGCCTCGGTTTCGGTGCCCGCCACGTCGGCCTCCACTACTCCAACAAGGTCGTGATCGGTGAAGGAGGTCCTGGCACCCTTGCTTACGGCGCCGCGATCGTCGATGCCGTTCAGGGTTACAACAGCACCGGCGTGAACGACTACGGTTACTACGGCAACGTCTCCTTCGACTGGAAGCCCCTCGGTACCACCGTCGGCATCAACTACGGTATCACCCCGTCGGGTGCGACGTCGACCTCCGGTGGCGCCGTCACCGCGGTCAATGGCAAGATCGCCATGGCTGAAGGCTTCAATCCGTACTTCAAGTACGTGACTGGCGACCTCACCGTCCTCGGCGAGTACATCGTCACGGCCATCGACGCCAGCTCCACCTCTGCTACCAACTCGGGTTTCCTCGATCGCGATCCGAGCGGTTATAACATCACCCTGGCTTACAAGCTCTCCGAGAACCTCGAAGCCGTGGCGCGCTACTCCGCCCTCGACACCGACGGTCGCGGCCAGCAAGCCGGTGATGGTTTCCGTGATATCGTGACCACTGGCACGGCTGGTTCCACCTACGACAAGTCCAACAGCATCTTCGTGGGCCTGAACTACTACATCAATAAGAACAACGCGAAGATCCAGTTCGGCTACGAGAAGGCGAAGCTCGAAGGTCGTATCACCGGTTACTCCAGCGGTGTTGCTACGGTGGTCGATGGCGACCACGCCGACGCGGATATCTTCCGCCTCCAGGCTCAGGTTCTGTTCTAAATCCTAGGATTTAGGCTTCATAGCACGAGGGCCGGCAGGGATGCCGGCCCTCTTTGTTGGGCGGTATCGCCGACCAGCCCGGACCTTGCGGCCCGGGCTGTTTCATATCCATGATAAGCCATGGCCGACCTCTATTCCCGTGCCCAGCGCAGCGCCCTGATGGCCAAGGTGCGTGGGCGGGGCAACGCGACCACCGAAGAGGCCCTGGCGGCGATCCTGCGGGCGGAGCGCTGGTCAGGGTGGCGGCGTCAGCAGGCTGTCCGTGGGCGCGACGCCCAGGGCCGGCCTTTCCGCGTGCGGCCCGATTTCGTCTTCCGTGCCCGGCGGCTCGTGGTCTTCGTCGACGGCTGTTTCTGGCATGGCTGCCCGCGGCACGGCACGCAGCCCAAGGGCAACGCCGCCTTCTGGCGCGCCAAGTTCCGGCGGAACCGCGAGCGCGATTGCCGCGACACGCGGAACCTCCGGCGGGTCGGGTGGAAGGTCTTACGCCTCTGGGAGCACGCATTGCGGGTCAAGACCCGGCCGGCCCTGCTTAGCAAGCTACGTCGCCTCATGGCCTAGGCACGAAAAAGCCCGACCGGGCGGACGGGCTGATCGGTCGGCTGAGGCGGACCTTAGAGCGCGCGGTAGTTGGGCGACACGTTATCGGTGCCCTTGGTCTGCTCGCGGAGGCGGCGGTTCTCTTCTTCGACTTCGGCGAGGCGGGCGGTGGCCTTGGCGGTGGCGGCGTTGGCTTCGCGGAGGGCGGTGGAAGCGGCTTCGAGGTCCGCTTCAGCCTTCTTCTGCTTGGCGATCGCTTCTTTCAGTTCGGAGCCGTCACGGAGGCGGGCGAGTTCGGCGGTGAGTTCGTTGACGCGGTTGGCGGCGTCGGCCTTGGCCTTCTCGAGCTCGGTAGCCTTCACCGTGGCCTTGGCGGTGTCTTCCTTGGCCTTGGCGAGGTCTTCGACCGCCTGCTTGACGGCCTTATCGGCGTCCGTCTTGGTTTTCGCGAGAAGGTCGGCGGCCTGCTTGCCTGCTTCGGCAGCGGCATTCTTGGCGTCGGCAGCGTCCTTAGCAGCCTTGGCGGTGAGGGCGTTGATATCAGCGACGCTCTTCAGGCGGGCTTCATTGGCTTCCTTGCTGATCTTGGCGGCGCGCTGGTTGGCGGCTTCTTCCCCGCTCCAGGTGACGATGGCCACGCCACCGAAAGCGGCGGCGATGAGGATGAGAATAATTTCGCGGGTCTTCATGAATGATGGATTAGCCGCAACCTTGTCAGACCCGACCGTCGGGTCAAGAGCCTACCCGCCCGGTCAAGAAAGGCGGTTCTTATAGTCCGCGTAGCCGAAGCGGCGGACGACCTGTGTCTGGCCCGAGGCGGGATCGAAGCTGGCGATCGCCGGGAGGGGCACTCCGTTGAAGGTCGTGTTCTTGACGAACGTGTAGTGCGACATGTCCATGAACACGAGGCGCTGGCCGATTTTAAGCGGGGCAGGGAAGGAGTAGTCGCCGATGACATCGCCGGCCAGGCAGGTCACGCTGCCGAGGCGATAGGTATGGGGCAGCTTGCCCGGGAGGTCGGCGTCCATGATGTCGGCGCGGTAGGGCATCTCCAAGGTGTCCGGCATGTGGTTGGTCGCCGAGATATCGATGATGGCGATATCCACCCCGTTATGGACCAGATCGAGGACGGTACCCACCAAGACGCCGGTACCGATACCGATGGCTTCGCCGGGCTCGAGGTAGACCTGGATATGCTGGCCCCAGCGTTGGCGGAAGCCCGTGATGATGCGGACCAGGCGGTCAAGGTCGTAGCCCTCGCGGGTGATGTGGTGGCCGCCGCCGAAGTTGACCCACTTCATCTGCGGGATGAACTCGCCGAACTTCGCTTCGAAGGCCGCGACCGTGCGCTCCAGTACGTCGGAGCCCTGCTGGCACATCGTATGGAAGTGGAGCCCCTCGAGGCCCTCGAGGTCGGCCGGCGATTTGATTTCGGAGCGGAGCGTGCCGAGGCGCGAGCCGGAGGCGCAGGGGTTGTAGAGTTCGACGTCGACCTCGGCGTGCTCCGGGTTGACGCGGAGGCCGAAGGAGAGCTTGCGGCCGGCCGCGAGGGCGGCGGCCTTATGACGCTTCCACTGCGTCGGTGAATTGAAGGAGATGTGGTCGGCGACGCGGAGCAGGTGGGCGAACTCCTCGTCCTTGAAAGCCGGCGAGTAGGCGTGGACTTCCCCGCAGAATTCCTCGCGACCGAGGAGCGCTTCGTGGATGCCGCTGGCGGTGGTGCCCACGAGATACTTCGAGATCAGCTTCGCTTCGCTGAACTGGGCGAAGCCCTTGAGCGCGAGGATTATCTTGGCGCCGGAGCGGTCCATCACCGAGCGCAGGATACGGAGGTTCTGTTCCAGCAGGCCGCGATGGAGGACGTGGCAAGGGCTGGGGACCTGGCTCAGGTCGACCTTGCGGAAAGCTTCGGTGAGGGCGTCGGACACGTGGGTGAAATTGAGAGCGTCGGTGGGCGGTGCAAACGAAAAGCCCGCTTGGCAGCGGGCTTTGCCGTGGTCGTTCAGGCGACCGGGAGTTCCTTCACGTGCCAAGGCAGTCCACGCTTGTTGAGCGCTTCCATGAACGGATCCGGGTTCATCTCTTCCATGTTCCAGACGCCGGGCTTGAGCCACTTGCCGCCGGCGAGCATCGCGCCGCCGATGGCGGCCGGGACGCCGGTCGTGTAGCTGATCGCCTGGGACTTCACTTCGGCGTAGCATTCCTGGTGGTCGCAGACGTTGTAGATGAAGACCTTTCGTGGTTTGCCGTCCTTGAGTCCGGTGATTTCGCAACCGATGCAGGTCTTGCCCTTGGTACGGGGTCCGAGGGAAGCCGGGTCGGGCAGGAGCGCCTTGAGGAACTGGATCGGGACGATCTGGTGGCCCTGGAAGTCGATCGGGTCGATGCGGGTCATGCCGACGTTTTCGAGGACGCGGAGGTGCGTGAGGTAGTTCTCGGAGAAGGTCATGAAGAATCGGATGCGCTTCAGGCCCTTGATG
>DBCR01000062.1 GCA_002293125.1 Opitutia bacterium UBA953 | reverse complement strand
GGACTATAACTTCGAGTGGGACAAGGCCATCTACGACTCGCATGACTGGGCCGGCCGCAAGCCGGGTCAGCCGTTCTTCATGCAGGTCCAGCTGCACGGAGGCAAACTGCGCGAAGGCGCCGAGGCCGCCCGCGAACAGTTCCGCCAGCGGGTCGTCCGCGAACTCGGAGCGGGCACGGACCCCTCGAAGGTCGCCCTGCCTCCCTACTACCCCCGCGACCCGGTGCTGCTGCAGGATTGGGCCGACTACCTGGACTCGGTCCGCCTGACCGACCTGCATGTCGGCCGGGTGCTCGCCCGCCTCGAGAAGGAAGGCCAGCTGGCGAACACGCTGATCGTCTTCATGACCGACCACGGGATCAGCCACGCCCGCGGCAAGCAGTTCCTCTACGAAGAAGGCGCGCACGTCCCGCTCATCATCCGCGGCCCCGGCGTCGCCGCCGGCCTGGTCCGCCCTGATCTCGTCGAACACATCGACCTCGCCGCCCTCTCGCTCGCCGCCGCCGGCCTCGGCGTCCCTTCCTGGATGCAGGGCAAGGACATCCTGGCGGCGAACTACGCGAAGCGCGACGAGGCGTATTCCGCCCGCGACCGCTGCGACGAGACCACCGAGAAGCTCCGCAGCCTCCGCACGGACAAGTTCATCTATATCCGCAACTATCACCCTGAGCGTCCTCACCTGCAGCCCAGCGCCTACAAGGACGGCAAGGCGATCGTGCAGAAACTACATGAACTGCACGCCGCCGGCAAGCTCTCGGAACTCTCCGAGAAACTGCTCTTCAGCCCCACCCGCCCGCGCGAAGAACTCTACGAGCTCTCCGCCGATCGCTGGCAAGTCCGCAACTTGGCGGAAGATCCGGCCTACGCCGCCGTACTGGCCGACCACCGCCATCGCCTCGACGCCAAGCTCGTCGCCACCCGGGACCCCGCCCCGGAATCCATGGCCATGTATGACAGCGACATGAAGCCCTACGTCGGCAAGGGCGACCCCGAGATCGAGCGCAACATCGCGCAGATGAAGCGCTGGGCCGCCGAAGGAAAGTAATCTCATGCGCCCCCTGCTCGCCTTCCTCCTCGCGCTCCTCCTCGCGCTCACGGCATCCGGCGCCGACCGCCCCAACATCGTCGTCATCCTCGCCGACGACTACGGCTACGGCAGCGCCGGCTGCTACGGCGCGGACCCCAAACTGATCCGCACGCCCGCGATCGACCGGCTCGCCGCCGAAGGCCGCCGCTTCACCGACGGCAATACGACGTCCTCCGTCTGCTCCCCTACCCGCTACTCGCTGCTCACCGGGCGCTACTGCTGGCGCACCTCGCTGACGCATGAAGTGCTCGGCACGTTCTCGCCCCTGCACATCGAACCGACCCGCCTCAACCTGGCCTCCCTGCTGAAAGCGAAGGGTTACCGCACCGCCGCCGTGGGTAAATGGCACCTCGGTTACGGCCGGGAGAACGAAGACCCGAAGTGGCGCACGGATTACCAGGCCGAACTCTCCCCGGGTCCGCTTGATATCGGCTTCGACTATCACTTCGGCGTGCCCAGCAACCATGGCGACCTCACGGGCGTCTATGTCGAGGACCGCTTCGTCTACGGCCTCCGCTCCGGAACGTTCCCCACCGGCATGAAGCTAGCCGGCCCGGCGGCCGACAGCGATGACTTCCAATCGACCTACGGACCCGAGGATACGGAGAACGGGCGGTCGAAGATCCTCGAACTGGATGCGCCCCGCCGGAAGAAAGAGCGGGTCATGAAGGTGCTCACCGACAAAGCCACGACCTGGCTCGAAGCCCAGCCCAAGGACCAGCCCTTCTTCCTCTACTTCGCGCCCGTCGCCGTCCACAACCCGATCACTCCCGACAAAGACCTCGCCGGCAAGAGCGCGGCCGGCCCCTATGGCGACTGGATCCATGAACTCGATCAGAGCGTCGCCCGCATCCTTGCGACGCTCGACAAGATGGGAGCGACGGAGGACACGCTGGTCATTTTCACCAGCGACAACGGTGGCGTATGCAGGCCGGAGAACGAGCGCCTCCTGCAGACGGCCGCCTCCAAGGCGGGACTGAAGATCAACGGCGCGCTCCGCGGCAGCAAGCACGACGTCTGGGAGGGCGGCTTCAAGGTCCCCTTCATCGCGCGCTGGCCCGGCAAGGTGGCCGCCGGCTCCACGGCCAAGCAGACGGTCAGCGTGGTCGACATCCTGGCGACGACCGCGGAAATCGTCGGTACGCCGCTCCCCGCCAAAGAGACCGGCGCCGAGGACAGCCGCAGCTTCCTGCCCGTGCTTCTGGGCTCAGCCAACGCCAAAGGCCGCGAAGACATGATCGTCCATAGCGCTGACGGGACGTTTGCGATCCGTAAGGGCCGCTGGAAGTGGATCGAAGGCGTGCCGGTTGATGAGATCGCCGAAGGCGCGCGCAGGTCACGTAAAGACCAGTTCCGCTCCCAGCTGTATGATCTCGAGACCGACCCGGCCGAGACCAAGGATGTCTCGGCAGAGCATCCCGAGGTGGTCGCCGAACTGAAGGACCTCCTCCGACGCTATCGCGATGGTGGCTACAGCCGCGAACTGCCTCCGGCCGACGTGAAGTCCACCCACGCACGCATCGCCACCCTGCCGTCGCTGCAGGGCAAGATCATGCTCGATGAGACTCTGACGAAACTTCCGGGCAAACCTTGGCTCGCCTCCGCCGGCGAGTGGACCACGCGCGACGGTGGCGTGTTCGCTCAGCCCAAGGGCGGCTCGGAGAAACCGGCGTCACTGCGCACGCCGCTTACGCTCAGTGACGGCGTCCTCGATTGCGAAGTGAACCTGCAGGGCGCGAACCGTGTCTCGCTCCGCTTCGGTGCCGGCGAAGCGGGTTTCCGTCTCGTGATCTCGCGTACTTCCGCGGTCCTGACGAAGAACCCGTCCAAAGGGGAAGCCGCCACGGCCACCGAAGACATCGCCAAGAAGAACCTGAAGCTCGCGGCCGGCACATGGATTCCGGTCCGGCTGACCTTCAAAGGCGACGAGGTGACCGTCCAGGTCAACGACCAGACCTTCAAGGGCAAGCATCCCAGCCTCGGCAAGCACAAGACCTCGCTCGACCTGCTCGTCTTCGGGGCCACCGCCGGCTTCCGCAACGTCCGCGTCGCCCAATAAGTCCATGCGTCACCTCCTCTGCCTCCTCCTAGCAGTCTCGGTCAACGCCGAGACCGTCGCCGACCGCAAGGTGGCGCTCGGACTCGTCGATACCTGCGCTAAAGCCCCGAAGACCTACGAGGCCGAAGGCTTCAAGGCCGACGGACAAGTCCGCGCGATCTTCTACGAGGCCCTGACTTGGAAGGGAAAGCCGACGCGCGTCTTCGCTTGGATCGGCCTGCCCGCCAAGCGCGACGGCAAGGTCCCCGGCATGGTCCTCGTCCATGGCGGCGGCGGCACGGCCTACAAGGAATGGGTGCAGAAGTGGAACGCCCAAGGCTTCGCGGCCATCAGCATCGCCGTGGAAGGCCAGACCGACGTCGACGAGAAGAAGCAAGCCAAAGGCCGGCCCATCTGGGCGCGCCATGCCAACTCCGGGCCCGCCCGCGATGGCACCTTCGCCGACACGAAACTCCCGCTCAAGGATCAATGGATGTATCACGCGCTCGCCGATACGATGCTGGCGAACTCCCTCCTACGCTCCCTGCCCGAAGTCGATTCGTCGAAGATCGGCGTGATGGGCGTCTCCTGGGGCGGCGTGATCACGAGCACGGTCATCGGGCTCGACGCGCGCTTCGCCTTCGGCATCCCGACCTACGGCTGCGGCCATCTGTTCGACGCCGAGAACCATTGGGGCCGGGCGTTGCATGACAACGAAGGCTACAAGCTGATCTGGGACGGCATGAACTACGCCGACCGCGTGAAGATGCCCGTGCTCTGGCTCTCCTGGCCGCAGGACGCCCACTTCCCGCTCGGCTGCCAGGCCGAGCACTACCGCAAGACGCCCGGCCCGCGCATGGTCTCGCTCATCACGAAGATGGGCCACAGCCACCCCGCCGGCTGGAATCCCCCTGATAGCTACGCCTTCGCGAAGAGCGTGGTCGAGACCGGTAAGCCATGGGGCAGCTCGCCTTCGGCCAAGACCGAGTCCGGCACGGCGATCGCGGTATTTCATTCCACCAAGCCGATCACACGCGTCGTGCTCGTCTCGACGACCGACAAGGGCTTCACCGGCACGCGCAAGTGGGTCGAGACGCCGGCCATGGCCGCCAGCGGTGGCGGCGGCACGACGGCCTCAGCCCCTTTGCCCGCCGGGACGACGGCCTGGTATATCAACGCCTACGCCGACCAGCTGACGTTGACCTCGGATTATCAGGAAGTCCGCTGAACGAGGGGCGAGTTGACGCTGGTCAATCTTGCTAAGAAAGATTTCCCTGCCCGCGTGCAGTTCACCGACCCCCAGGCCGCGCTCAACTATGCGATGGAGCTCCATCGCACCGGAAAGCTCGTCGAGGCGGAGAACCTCTATCGCCAGCTCCAACAGCACTTCCCCCAGGCGACCGACATCGTCCACCTGATCGGGCTGATCGAAGTAGACACAGGGCGCAAGGACGAGGGCTTCGCCAACCTCCGGCGCGTCATCGCACTCCGACCGGACATCCCTCACTACCATGCCAACCTCGGTGCCCGCCTGCTCGAACAGCGTGAAGCCGTAGAGGCCCTCGCCTGCCTGGACCGGGCCATCAAGCTGCAACCCGACACAGCCTCCCATCACTATAACCGCGGCAACGCGCTCCTCCAGTTGCAGCGCTGGCCGGAGGCACTGGCCACCTATCGTCTCTCGCTCAGCCTCCAGCCGGACAACCCATCCTGCGAACTGCAGCTCGGCCTCGCCCTGCATTCGGCCGGACAAATCCAGGAATCCATCGCCCATTACCGCGACATGCTCCGCCGTCGGCCGACCGACCTGTCCGCGGCGACCAATCTCGGCGCGATGCTCCAGGCGGACTGCGACCTCGACGGTGCGGCCGAATCCTTTCAGCACGCGCTCCGCATCGAGCCGAATAATACGATTCCGCTGAACAACCTAGCGGTGATCCACAAGGAGCTCGGCGAGACCGGGCCGGCAATCCAGTTGCTCCGCCGCTGCGTCGAACTCCAGCCCGACGCAAAGGAGATCCGTAGCAACCTGATCCTGATCATGCACTATGATCCCGCCACGACCGACGGGGCGATCGCGGAGCAGCACGCAGAATGGAACCGGCGCCATGTCTCGGCGACGACGCCTCACGCCAACCCGCCTACCCTCGCTCGCAAGTTGCGCATCGGCTTCATCTCGCCCGACCTTCGTGACCATGTCGTCGGCCGCGCCCTCCTGCCCTCGCTCATCCGGCATGACCGCTCGCAGTTCGAGATCTTCTGCTATGCCGGCGCCCATCCGGATGCGTTTGGACAGAAGTTCCGCGAACACGCCGACGGCTGGAGAGAAACCACCGGCTGGCCGGCCGACCTGTTTGCGCAACGGATCCGCGAAGACCAGATCGACATTCTCGTCGATCTTTCCCTCCACACCTCCGACAACCGCCTCGACGTCTTTGCGTTGAAGCCCGCGCCGCTACAGGTCTCGTGGCTCGGCTACCCCGAGAGCTCCGGCCTCTCGACGATGGATTACCGGCTTACGGATGCCCACCTGGAACCGCCCGCCGGCAACCGGATTGCCGACGCGAACGAAAAGCCATGGATGATCCCGGACTGCTGGACCTGCTACGAACCACCCGCCGGCTTCCCCGCAGTCAACGACCTGCCGTCGGGCAAGGGACGCCCATTCACGTTCGGTTCGCTCAATAACTCCTGCAAGATCAACGATGAAGTCCTCGGCGTCTGGGCGCGCATCCTGCGAGCGCGACCCGACGCCCGCCTGCAGCTCCTGGCTAAACAAGGCAGCCACCGCCGTCGCTTCACCGAGGCGCTCACGAAGCTCGGCGTCGCGCCGGAGCAGCTGTGCTTCGCCGACTACCTGCCCTCCACGCCTGACCTTTCCCAAGGCGCTCTGCTCGCCCGCTACCACGAGATCGACCTCGCCCTCGACACGTTCCCCTACGGCGGCATGACCACTACCCTCGACGCCCTCTGGATGGGCGTGCCGGTCGTCAGCCTCGTCGGCCACCGTAATCTCGGCCGCGCCGGTTTGAGCATCCTCAGTAACGTCGGCCTTGCGGACTTCGCCGCGCCCTCTGTCGACGCCTACGTCGACCTCGCCATCAAGACCGCGGAGGACAAACCTGCCCTAGCTGCGCTCCGTGCCGGGCTGCGGACCAAGATGCAAGCCTCCCCCCTGCTCGATGCGGCGGGCTTCACCCGCAAGGTCGAGGCAGGCTTCCGCGACATGTGGGTTGAATGGTGCCGGCGGCAGGGTACGGTGGGCTGACCCCCATGCGACTGCTGCTTTCCCTGCTACTGCCCTTGACCCTCCTTGCGGCCGACGCGCGCAAGCCGAACATCCTCGTCATCCTCGCCGACGACCTCGGTTACGGCGACGTGCAGTGCTACAACCCGACGCGCGGCAAGATTCCCACGCCGCACCTCGACAAACTCGCCTCGCAGGGGATGCGCTTCACTGACGGACATTCCTCCTCCGGCGTCTGCTCGCCGTCACGCTACACCTTGCTCACCGGCCGCTACCACTGGCGCACCCGTCTGCAGACCGGCATCGTCGGGGTCTTCGGCGAGCCGTTGATCGCCCCGGATAGGCTGACGGTCGCCGGCCTCGCGAAGCAACACGGCTACCGCACCGCCGCCATCGGCAAATGGCACCTCGGCTGGGATTGGCCGATCGCCGAAGGCGACCGCCCGCTCTTCCGTAATTACAAAGAAGCCGACAAGTCTTCGCCCGAAGCCCATCGCGAGACCTGGCGCAAGGTGTTCGAACAGAAGATCGCCGGCGGGCCGACGACCCGCGGCTTCGACACTTACTTCGGGACCGACGTACCCAACTGGCCGCCCTATTGCTTCATCGAGAACGATCGCACGATCGGCACCCCCAGCGTGCCCCTGCCCGCCGAGTTCTTCCGTAACCACCTGGCCAGCACGCCCGGACCGGCGCTGCCCGATTGGAAACTCGAGGCCATCCTGCCAGCGCTGACCGAACGCGCCTGCGCTTTCATTACCGAGGCCACCGATAAGCCGGAGCCCTGGATGCTCTACCTGCCCCTGACCACGCCGCACACGCCCTTGGCGGTGAATGCGGAATGGAAAGGTAAGAGCGGCCTCAATAACGCCGCCGCGGACCTGATCATGGAGACGGACGCGGCCGTCGGCAAAGTGCTCGCCGCGCTCGAAGCCAGCGGAGCGGCCAAGGACACGCTGGTGATCTTCACCAGCGACAACGGCTTCGCCTCCTACGTGGGCGTGAAGGACCTGGAGAAGCAAGGTCACTACCCGAGCGGTCCGCTGCGCGACTACAAGACCTCGGTCTACGAAGGTGGCCACCGAGTCGCCTTCATGGCCCGCTGGCCCGCGCAGGTCTCGGCCGGGACGACGTGCGACCAGCTCGTCCATCAGGCCGATATCATCGCGACCGTGGCTGATATCCTGCAAACGAAGCTCCCGGCGAACGCCGCCGAAGACAGCTTCAGCTTCCTGCCTCTGCTCAAAGGCTCGTCCGCCCCAACGCGACAGAATGCCATCAGCTGCGCTTCCACAGGCACGCCGGGACTACGCCTCGGGAATTGGAAATACATCGCCACCCAGCCGGCCCAACTCTTCGACCTCGCGCACGACCTCGGCGAGACGAAGAACCTCGCGGCCAGCCAGCCTGAGCGCGTAGCGGAGATGAAAGCCCTGCTTGAGAAGCTCATCACCGAAGGCCGCTCCACCCCAGGCGAGCCTCAGAAGAACGACGTCACCGTCGTCCGGTTCCCCAAGTCCGGCGCGCCCAAAGCCAAGGCCGCCAAGAAGGCCAAATAAACTCATCTCCTTAACATGCGCCCGCTCCTCGCCCTGCTGTTCTCGGTCCTCTCGCTGACCGCCGCCGACCCCGCGTCCTTCGCCCTGCCGGCGCCCGCGGCCGAGGCTTCGCTCCCGGGCGAAGGCGCCCTGCGCCGCTATGACGGCTATGTGAAGCGGTGGAACACCATCCGCCCGCAATGGGCGACGGAGGTCGCCAAGGACCAAGGCGCGGTGGTCTTCTTCGGCGATTCGATCACCCAAGGCTGGGGCACGGATTTCCGGAAAGCCTTTGAAGGCATGAAGCTGGCGAATCGCGGCATCGGCGGTGACACGACCCGCGGTATGCTGCTCCGGCTCAAGGAGGACGTGCTCGCGCTCAACCCGAAGGCCGTCGTGCTCCTGATGGGGACGAACGACATCGAGGTCGAGGTGCCCGTCGACGCCATCGGCCGTAATTTCCAAAAAATCGCCGCCACCCTCAAGGCCCACGATCCGAAGATGCCCGTCATCGTCTGCCGCATCTTCCCGAGCTCGGCCACGAAGAAGCGCCCGAAGGAGACCATCCTCGCCGTCAACGAACTCTTCGCCGCCGCGGTGAAAGGCGACCCGCAGTTCACGGTCCTCGACACCTACGCCCTCTTCGCCAACGCCGAAGGCGACGCCCTCCCTTCCCTCTTCCCCGACCTGCTCCACCTCAACGCCGCCGGCTATGCGAAGTGGGCCTCGGCACTGCGTCCCGTGTTCGCCACGCTCGGTCACCTCGACACTTCGTCCGACGATTTCAAGCCGGAGGAAGGCTTCGTGAGCCTCTTCAACGGCAAGGACCTGACCGGCTGGGGCTACCGCGCCACGCCTCCCCGCAAGGGCGCGCCCAAGCCCGGCGCGCCGCTGTTCGTGGAAGTAAAGGCCGACCAATCTTTCGACGGCCGGACCGAGAGCGCCGACGGACGCTACCGCGCCATCAACGGACGCCTCGTGATCACCACCCCCGCCGAAGGCCGCCGCATCCAGGCGCTCTGGACCACCTGCGAATTCCCCGAGGACTTCGAGCTGCGTCTCGAATTCCGCGCCACCCCCAACGCCGACAGCGGCGTCTACCTGCGCAAGCCGCAGCTCCAGTGCCGCGACTTCCTCGTCGCCGGACCTTACAAGGACCTCAAGCAGTATAAGGCCCAGGACTGGAACGAACTGGTCGTCATCGTGAAGGGCGGCGTCGCGCACGCCACCTGCAACGGCGAAGTCCTGGAAGCCGCCCTCAAGCTGCCTGCCACCGGACCCATCGGCCTCGAAGGCGACCGCGGCCAGATGGAATACCGCCGCCTGCAGATTAAGACGCTCGCCAAGTAAAAGCCCTCAGCCAAAGGGGTCAGGCCGCACCCACGCCCTAGGTGAACCTAAACTCGCCACTTTAACGCGATTTTAGGTTCGGCGACAACAAGGTGCGGCCTGACCCCTTTGGCTGAGGTGTTCTCCGTTACACGCTCGCCCGCTGAGTCGGTTTCCGACTGACTGCGGACGATGCTCGACTGGATCCAAGGCCAAACCCTGCTGCCCGCCGACGGGTGGATCCTGCTGCTCGCGCTCTTCGGCGCCCTGTGCATCGGTCTCTCGAAGTCGGGGCTCGCCGGCACGGCGACGCTCAACGTCGTCATCATGGCCAAGATCTTCGACGCCAAGCCCTCGGTCGGGATCGTCCTGCCCATGCTCATCGTCGCCGACCTGATGGGCTACCTCATCAACCGCCAAGGCGGCAGCTGGCGGCAGATCGTCCCGATGATCCCCGCCGCGGTCGTCGGCGTCCTCGCCGGCTGGCTCCTGCTCGACCGGGTCGACAACGGCACCGCCCGCGTCGTCATCGGCGTGCTCATCCTCGCGCTGCTCGCCTTCAACGTCGTCCTCAACCGTCGCCGCGAGCAGCTCCTGGCCCTGACCCGTCATCGCACCTTCACCTGGGGCATGGGCGGCATCGCCGGTATCTCGACGATGCTCGCCAACGCCGCCGGGCCGGTGATGACGGTCTACCTGCTGGCCCAGCGGCTCGAGAAGAACGAGCACCTCGGGGTCTTCTGCCGCTTCTTCCTTTTCATCAACCTCTTCAAGCTGCCTTTCAGCGGCAGCCTCGGACTTGTCACCGGACCGTCACTAATGACCAACCTGGTGCTGCTGCCTGGCGTCATCGCCGGCATCATCCTCGGCTGGCAGATCCTGAAACGTATCAAGCAGGACGCTTTCGAGGCGACGTTGGCCTGGCTCACGGCCTTCGCCGCGGTCTGGCTGATCGTCGGCTGACCGCTTGACTCCGCTCGGCGGGAAAGCGGAAATAAGGGCCTCATGAAGACCGCCCTCCTCTTCCTCGTCGCCCTCGCCACCCTTCCGCTCTCGGCCGCGCCCCGTAAGCTCACCGTCGGCGCCACGCCAGAAAGCGTCACCAAGGGATTCGACGGCAAATACTTTGTCACCCTGATGGGCGCCTCTCGTAAACTCGGCGACGGCGACGGTAAGATCGCGAAGGTCGACGGCGACAAGGTGACCATCCTCACCGAAGGCCTCGACGACCCGAAGGGCATCGTCTTCGTCGGCGACCGCCTGATCACCGCCGACTTCGACAAGGTCTGGTCCATCGACGCCAAGGGCCAGAAGACCCTCCTCGCTGGTCCGGCCGCCTTCCCGACGGCACCAACCTTCCTGAATGACGTCGTCGTCTCGCCCGACAAGCAGAGCGTGCTGATCACCGATATGGGCGCGGTCACCAAGATGCGCGGCGCGGACGGCAAACTCTTCGCGATCGGCAGCCCCGAGCACCAGGCCATCCCGGTCGTCGCCCGCGTCTTCCGCGTGACCCTCGACGGCAAGGTCACCGAAGTCATCGCCCCGAATCCCACGATGCTCAATCCGAACGGCATCGACGTGCTGGCCGACGGCCGCATCCGCATCGCGGAGTTCTTCCTCGGCAACGTCCTCGAATATAAGGATGGCGCCTTCAAGACCATCGCCAACGGACACCGCTCCGGCGACGGCATCGTCCATGATTCCAAGGGCCGCTTCTACATCTCCGAAGTCATGACCGGCCGCGTCACCCGCTACGAGGCCGACGGCTCCGCCCCCAAGGAACTCGGCCAGGACCTCAAGGCCGCCGCCGACCACTACCTCGACGAACAAGCCGGCGTGCTCATCGTCCCCGACAGCAAGGCCGGCGAGCTGGTCTTCCTCGCGCTCTAAGGCGGAGCAGGGCCTGGTGTAAAGAAAGGGACAGGGCTTACCCTGTCCCTTTCTTCGTCTTTGCACTTTTCTGCCTTTGCACCGTATCTTACCTCCACCCCCATGAAGTCCCTGCTCTCCCTCCTCGCCCTCACCCTCGCACTGCCCGTCTTCGCCCAGGACGGCTTCACGCCGCTCTTCAACGGCAAGGACCTTTCCGGCTGGGACGGCGAACCGGGCCTCTGGGCCGTCGAGGACGGCGTGATCGTCGGCACGAGCGAAGTCGGCAAGCCGAAGACGAACTCGTTCCTGATCTGGAACGGCAAGGTCAAGGACTTCGAGATCCGCGCGACGGTCAAGGTCGTCGGCGATAACAACTCCGGCGTGCAGTACCGCAGCCGCCGCCTGCCTGAAGTGACGCCTTGGACGATTCTCGGCTACCAGTGCGACGTCCATCCGACCGACGTCCATACGGCGATGACCTACGAAGAACGCGGCCGCGGCATCTTCGGCTACAACGGCGTCGACGTGGTGATGGACCCGACCGGCCAGCGCTGGCAGGTCGGCGAACGCCCGCGCGTGCAAGCGGAAATCTCCCAGTATAACGAGTTCACGGTCATCGCCCGCGGCAACCGCCTCGAGCACAAGGTCAACGGCCAGACGACCTCGGTGTTCATCGACCACGATGAGAAGGGTCGCGCCCTCGAAGGCCTCATCGCCATCCAGCTCCACGCCGGCAATCCGCATAAGACGTACGTGAAGCAGCTCCTCCTCAAGGTGCTTGAAGACGGCGCCCTCCTACCCTTCGACCAGGCCACCCTCCCCTCCGGTTCTAAGAAGATCGATAAGCCCAAGGTCGTCAGCGCCCAGGGCAAGAACCCGCCCGCCAAGAAGGCCCCGGCCAAGAAGTAAGCTCCATGCGCGCTTTCTTTCTTCTGCTCTCGGCCTGCTTCGCCGGGCAGCTCTTGGCGGCGCGGCCGAACATCCTGCACATCCACGCCGACGACCACCGGGCCGACGGTCTGGGTGCGCTCGGCGCTCCGGGCCTAATCACCCCGCACCTCGACACGCTCGTCGCCCGCGGGATGACCTTCACGCGGGCCTACACCCAAGGCTCGATGATCGGCGCGGTCTGCACCCCGAGCCGCACGATGATGCTGACCGGACGCTCCTGGCAGCGCATCCCGGGAGCGAAGGCGGCCCGGCCTGAGGCCGACAACCCCGCCACCTTCCTGCCCAGCGTGCTGGCGGCAGCAGGCTATCGCACTTGGCACATGGGCAAAGGGGGCAACGCGTTCACCGAGGGACTTCGCGCCTTCCAGACGAGCATCCTCGACGATGGCAAGAAAGAGGGTGACCCCGCCACCGATCGCGCCCACGCGAGCGCGCGCCTCGCCGACCGCACGATCGGTTTCCTGAAGGAGCATGCCGCTCGCAAGGACGCCGCGCCTTTCTACGCCTATCTCGCCCCGCCCGTCCCGCACGACCCGCGCTCGGCCGAACCCCGCTTCCACGCGATGTACGACCCCGCGCGCATCGCGCTCTCGCCGGCCTTCCGGCCGCAACACCCTTGGGACAACGGGGAGATGGCGGTGCGAGACGAACGCCTTGCTCCGTGGCCACGCACGGAAAAAGACACCCGGCAACAGACGGCCGACTACTACGCCTGCGTGACCGGAATGGACCACCACGTCGGCCGGATCTTCGCCGCCCTCAAGGAGACCGGCCAGTGGGAGAACACCATCATCGTCTTCTCCGGCGACAACGGCCTTTCGCTCGGCGAGCACGGCCTCTTCGGTAAGCAGAACCTCTACGAGTTCGGCGGCATGCACGTCCCGCTGGTCATCGCCGGACCCGGCATCCCCCACGGACGCACCGCAGCGTCCACCTACCTGATGGACCTCTTCCCGACCTTCGTGTCGCTGGCCGGCGCCAAGTCGCCGGACGGCGTCGATGGCCTCGACCTGACGCCGGTGCTCCGCGGCGAAAAGCCGGCGGTCCGCGACGGGGCTTATCTGGCCTACCGTGACTGCATGCGCTCCTTCAGCGACGGACGCTGGAAGCTCATCCGCTATCCGCTCGTCGACCGCACCCAGCTCTTCGACCTAGAGAAGGATCCGCGCGAACTGACCAACCTCGCCGAAACTCCGGCCCACGCCGAAACCTTACGTCGCCTCCAAGCACGGCTAGGCGCGGAAATGAAAGCCTACGACGACGCCTTCCCGCTCAGCGTGGCCAACCCCGCTCCGGCGGAGTGGACGCCCCCGAGCAAGGAGCAACTCGCCGCCGAAGACGCCAAAGCCAAGGCCGGTCGGAAGAAAAAGACCGCTAACCCGGCCAAAAAGTAAGCGACGAACCATTCGGCCCCGATGGGGTCAGACCTCTTTAATGGGGTCTGACCCCATTTCCGTCTTTGCCCTCCTCCTGCTTTACCCAGTAATTTGCCCTCAACCCCATGCGTTCCTTATTCGCCCTGCTTTTCGCCACATTGACGGCCTTAGCCGCCCCGCAACGCCCTAACGTCGTCCTGATCTTCGCCGACGACCTCGGCTACTCGGACATCGGTTGCTACGGCGGTGAGATCGCGACCCCGAACCTCGACGGACTCGCGAAGAACGGAGTCCGCTTCACGCAGTTCTACAACACCGCGCGTTGCTGGCCCTCCCGCGCCGCCTTGCTCTCCGGCTACTACGCCCAGCAGGTCCACCGCGACGGCCTCCCGGGCATCGGCGGTGGCGGCCAAGGCGTCCGCCAATCCTGGGCACGCCTCCTGCCGGATCTCCTCAAACCCGCCGGCTATCGGAGCTACCACAGCGGTAAGTGGCACATCGACGGCCCGGTGCTCGCCACCGGCTTCGACCGCTCGCTCGACATGCGCAACCAAGGCAACTTCTTCAGCGCCAAGGGCAACTCGATCGACGACGTACCGGTGAAGGTCCCCGCCGACGAGAAGGGCTACTATGCGACCATCGCGACGGCCGACCACGCCATCGACTGCCTCAAGGACCACGCGGCGAACCACGCCGACAAGCCCTTCTTCCATTACCTCCCGTTCATCGCCCCGCACTTCCCGCTGCACGCCCTGCCCGAAGACATCGCCAAGTATCGCGATAAGTACCTCGCCGGCTGGGAAGCCCTCCGCACCGCGCGCCATGCCCGCCAGCGGGAACTCGGCCTGACGAACACGACGCTCTCCGCGGTGGAACCCGAAGTCGGTCCGCCCTACGCCTTCCCTGATGCGATGGCCAAGCTCGGCCCGAACGAAGTGAACCGTCCGCTCCCCTGGGACTCGCTCACCGCCGAGCAGCGTCGCTTCCAGGCCACGAAGATGGCCATCCACGCCGCGATGGTCGACCGGATGGATGCGGAGATCGGTCGCATCATCGCCCAGCTCAAGGCCATGGGCGCCTACGAGAACACCCTGATCCTCTTCGCCTCCGACAACGGCGCCAGCGCCGAGATCATGGTGCGCGACGGCGGCCACGACCAGCAAGCCGCCATGGGCAGCGCCGCGACCTACCTCTGCCTCGGGCCCGGCTTCTCCAGCGCCGCCAACACCCCGCACCGCCGCCATAAGACCTGGGTGCACGAGGGCGGCATCAGCACGCCCCTCATCGCCCACTGGCCGGCCGGCCTCGCTGCCAAGGGCGAACTCCGCCGCACCCCGGCCCACGTCATCGACGTCGTCCCGACCGTCCTCGAACTCGCCGGCGTGACCAAGCCCACCGATTGGAAAGGCCAGCCCATCCCTGCCGCCCCAGGCAAGAGCCTCGTGGCCGCACTCAAGTCCGATGTCACCGTCGAGCGCCCGAGCCTCTGGTGGCTCCACGAAGAGAACAAGGCGATCCGCGTCGGAGACTTCAAGCTCGTCGCCGCCAAGGGCGACGCCTGGGCCCTCTACGATCTGAGCACCGATCGAGCCGAGCAGTTCGACCTCACCGCCAAGATGCCCGAGAAGGCCAAGGAACTCGCCGACCTCTGGCAGAAGCAGACCGATGAATACGTGGCTCTCGCGAAGCTCACGCTTGCCGAACAGCCGAAAGGCAAGGCCGGCAAAGGCGCAGCGAAGAAGAAGGCGAAGTGACTTCCTCCTTCTGTCATCTGTCATTCATGCGCTCCCTCCTCGCCCTGCTGCTGCTAGCCCCGCTGGTGGCGCTCACTGCGGCTGATAAGCCGAAGGCCGTCCCGCAGGCGCCGAAGAAACAAGCCCGCCCGACGCCGCCGACGCGTGCATTCGATGCACCTGGCGCGCCGGCCTTCGTGAAGCTTGGCGACAAGACTTCGCTCGCCGACGGCAACTACCTCGTCGGACCGACGTATGTCGCCGCCCCGGAGACCAAGGCCGTCGAAGGCGTGCCGCAGGGCAAGATCCAGCAGTTCCAAATCGATTCCAAGACCACGCAGCGCTTCAACCCGGGCATCGCCCGCGAGGAGTTCGGCGTACCCGATCCGAACAACCCCAAGACCCTGATCGTCAAGACGCACACCATCGACTACAAGCGCACCATCACGGTCTACATCCCGGCCCAATACGTCCTTGGCACCGCCGCTCCGCTCCTTGTCACCCACGACGGTCCCGGCCTCGGCAAGCCGGACCTCAACACGGCGCGCATCCTCGACAACCTCATCGCCCAGAAGCGCATCCCCGCCCTCATCATGGTGCAGATCGCCAACGGCGGTGGCGATGCCCAGGGCCACGAACGCGGCAAGGAATACGACACGATGTCGGGTCTCTACGCGGAATACATCCAGCACGAGGTGCTGCCGCTCGTCGAAAAGAACTACGGCGTGAAGTTCACTACCGACCCCGAAGGCCGCGCCACGATGGGTACGAGCTCCGGTGGTTCGGCCGCGCTGATCATGGCCTGGTATCACCCGGAATGGTTCCGTCGTGTGCTCACGCTCTCCGGCACGTTCGTGAACCAGCAGTGGCCCTTCGACCCCAAGACCCCGGGCGGCGCCTGGGATTTCCACGACACCCTGATCCCGCAGAGCGAGCGTAAGCCCATCCGCCTCTACATGGCCGTCGGCGATCGCGACAACTACAACCCCAACGTCATGCGCGACGGCATGCACGACTGGGTCGAGGCCAACCACCGTATGGCCAAGGTCCTCAAGGCCAAGGGCTACCCCTACCAGTATTATTTCTGCCAGGATTCCGGCCACGGTATCGGCAACGCCCGCTCCCAACTCCTGCCGTCCGCCCTCGAGTGGCTCTGGCAGGGCTATCAGGCACGCTGAGACCTTTCGCCATGCGCCGCGCCCTCTGCTTGCTGTTGGCCGCTCCTTTACTGGCCCTTGAATACGCACACAAGCCGGCGGACCCTCAGCCGACGGGCTGGCCGCTCTCGGCGGAGGAAAGCGCCTTCATCGCCAAGCCGGAGTTCGAACGTCGGCCCGGCCGCGAGGTGAATAAACACCTCCCTCACCTCTGGCCCGCCGTGCCGTCCGCCGGTTCTTGGGGCGGCACCTCGTGGGTCGACACCCATGCGAAGCTTGTCGCCTACGTCCAGAAGAACGCCGGCCCCTGCGACGTGCTCCTCGTCGGCGACTCGATCACGCAACAATGGGGCAGCCCGCTCGACAAGGGCGTCCTGAACGCCGCCTGGCTCAAGGCCTTCCCCAGCGCCAAGACGATCAACATCGGCATCGGCGGCGACAAGTCCCAGAACGTGCTCTGGCGTCTCGACCATGGCGGCGTCGAGGGCCTAAGGCCGAAGGCCATCGTGCTGATGATCGGCAACAATAACATGTTCTTCACGCCCGAGACCGGCGTCGCCGCCGCGGCGCAAGGCGTGAAGGCTTGCCTCGCCAACCTGCGCGAGAAATTCCCCGAGGCCGACGTGGTCGTCGCGAAGATCCTGCCCTGCCACGCGCCCAAGGTCCGCTTCTATGAGGACATCCTCCTGACCAACGCCGAGATCGAGAAACTGAACCTCGGCGCCGACCCGAAGGTCAAGGTGCTCGACCTCACGAAGGACTTCCTGAACGCCGACGGCACGATCAAGAAAGAGCTCTTCACCCCGGATAATATTCACCTGTCCCTCGCTGGCTACGAAGTCTATGCCACCCGCCTCAAACCTCTGCTGGACGCGACCCTCGGCGGCAAGGGACTGGGCTCCGCGGTCGTCATCCCCAAGAAGGAGACCGTGTCCAAACCCGGTTCGGCACCCGAGGCGAAGCCTTCTACGCCCGAAGGTCCGACGCCCAAATCCGCGGACGGTAAATCACTGCTCTACCCCTACGCCCCGTACAACGACGGCAAACTCGACCCTCAGCTGACGGGTTGGCCGCTGACCGAAGCCGAAATAGCTTGGGCCAATAAAGAAGAATACACCCGCAAGCCCGGACACGAGATCAAGAAGCATCTGCCCGAGATGTGGTTCGTCACCCCGACTGCCGGACGCTGGCGCGGCAAGGATGCGACCTATGGCAATGTCTGGCTTGCGCATCACGCGACCAATATCGCGAACGTGAAGGCCGCCGGCGCCATCGATGTCGCGCTCATCGGCGACAGCATCACCCAAGGCTGGGGCGGTGGCTTCGACGGCACGTCCTTCAACACCGCCTGGCAGAAACATTTCGGCGGACTCAAAGCGGTGAATCTCGGCATCGGTGGCGACCGCATGGAACACATCCTTTGGCGACTCGACCACGGCGCCCTCGACGGCGCCTCGCCCAAGGTCATCGTGCTCAAGATCGGCGTGAACAATGCCCCACTCATCCAGGGCAACGGCGTGCCTGTCAGCGCCGCCGCCCATGGCATCCGACTCTGCGTCGAGAACCTCCGCCTCCGCTGCCCGCAGTCGCAAATCATCGTCGTGAAGATCCTGCCGGCCTTCGACCCGAGCAAGGAAGTCGGCGCCAAAGTCCGCGACGTAAACGTCGCCCTCGATGCGCTGAAACTCGACGCCGACCCTCAGGTCCGCGTCATTGATGTGGCAGCCGAATTCACCCACGCCGATGGCAAGCTGAAGAGTGAATTGTATTCCGACAAATACCTGCATTTAAATCTCGCCGGTTACGAGGTCTTCGCCGCCAAGTTGAAGCTCGCCGTCGACGCCGCCTTGAAACGTTAAGATGTCCCTGCGATTCGTCATCCTGACCTTGTTCGCCGCCCTCGCTTCGGCGGCGGAGCCGCGAGCGTTCCTCGAGAAGCATTGCTACGAGTGCCACGACAAGGAGACGAAGAAAGGCGGGCTCGACCTCGAATCACTTGGTTCGGAAAAGCAGCAGCTCGACCGGTGGATCAAGATCCACGACGCCGTCGCCGATGGCGAGATGCCCCCAGCTAAGAAAAAGACGCAGCCGAATGCTTCCGAAAAAGCTGCCTTCGTCGCCGAACTCGACACCCGCTTGACCGTGGCCTCGACCGCCGCCCATTCAGCAGGAATCCAGCTCCGTCGCCTAACGCGTCAGGAGTTCGAGAACTCACTCAAGGACCTACTGGCCCTGCCTCGTCTGGATATCACGGGGATGCTCCTGACCGACGGACGCGTGTCGGGCTACGATAAGATCGCCAGCGGACTCGATCTCTCACCCGGCCATCTCGCCGCCTACCAAGAAGCGATTGAGAAAGCCCTCGATATCGCCATCGCCACGCAGAGCAGCGCCCCCCGGGTCTACCGGAAGCGCATCTACCCAGCGGGACTGTTCAAGTTTGGCGCCAATCTCTCCCACGGACAATACGTCCTGCTCAAGGACAAGCAGCCGGACCCCGCCCTGCCCGTCCGCGGCGGCCACGAGAATAAGAAGGGCCACGTCGGCTTCGAAGGCCCCGACCTCAAGGAACGTGGCGCCTTGGTCAAGAGCCCGGCGATCGCCAAGAGCCAGAGCGCCGTCGGCCTGCTCAACCCCAACCTCGCCGGCTATGAGGCCGCGATGAACGTCTCACCCATCTTCGCAGGTAATTATCGCCTGCGACTGTCGGTCTGGGGCTTCCGCTGGGCGAACGGTAAGCCGAATCCCTGCGACGCACCCCAAGCCGCGGTCCTGCGCGCCCACGAAGAAGGTAAACAGCAGGAAGGCGGCCGACTCCTCTCCGCGTTCACGGCTCCGTCCATGGAATCAAAGGAAGGTGAGATCGTCACCTGGCTCGACGCCCATGAATCGATCGTCTTCGACCCGGTGTCGGTGCCGTGGAACGGATTGCGCATCGGACAGGTGGCCGGACGCGCCGCCAAACATGTCGGCCCCGGCGTCGCCCTCGACTGGTTCGAAATCGAAGGCCCCCTCAACCCGGTCTGGCCGCCGGTGAGCCATGCGCGCCTCTTTGGCCAGCTCCCGATCAAACCGTTCGACGCCGGAAGCGACATCATCCCGCCTCGACGCCAGAAGATCAGGAGCATCGGCGGCTACCTGCCGAGCATGCACCTCGATCTGACGCCGGCCGAGCGCACGCCGAAGCTCGAGACGGTCAGTTCCGACCAGCCCCTCGAAGACGCTCGCAAACTCCTCGCCGACTTCCTTCCACGCGCGTTTCGCCGCGACGTGACCGAGACGGAGATCGAACCTTACCTGCAACTCCTGCAGACACGGCTCGACGCCAAGGATTGCTTCGAGGACGCCATGCGCCGGGTGTACGTCGCCGTGCTGACCTCGCCGGAATTCCTCTTCCTCCCGGCGCCTTCCGACGACACGGCCCTCGCCGCTCGCCTCTCCTATTGGCTTTGGAATGGTCCGCCGGACGAAGCCCTCCTCGCCACGGCCCGCGACCGTTCGCTCCACCGTCCGGAAATCCTCCGCGCCCAGATCGACCGCTTGCTCGCCGATCCACGTGGAGAACGCTTCACCCTGGACTTCGCTCGCCAGTGGCTCGAACTCAGCCGGCTCGACGAGACCAATCCCGACCCCTTGCTCTACCCGGAATACCGCTTCCTGCTTGGCCAAGGCGTCGCTGAAGAGACCCCCGCCTTCCTCCGTGAACTCATCACCAAGGACCTCCCGGCCCGTTCGTTGCTGAAGCCCGGCTTCGCCATGCTCACCCAGCGTCTCGCCGAACACTATGGCATCAAGGGCGTCACGGGTGTCGAGCAACGCAAGGTACCCCTTCCCTCAGAAAGCTTGCGCGGCGGCCTGCTCGGCCAAGCCGCGATCCATAAGCTGACCGCGAACGGCACGACGACCTCCCCCGTCAAACGTGGCGTCTGGGTCTCCGATCGACTCCTGAACGACCCCGCTCCGCCGCCCCCGCCGGGCATCTCCGCGGTCGACCCTGATACCCGCGGTACGACGACGATCCGCGAACAACTGACCAAGCACCGCTCCGACCCGAACTGCGCCGCCTGCCACGCCAAGATCGACGCGCCGGGCTTCGCCCTCGAAGCCTTCGACCCGGTCGGCGGGCTGCGTTCGCGTTATCGCTCCAACGGCCAGGGCGACCTGCCGCCCGAAAAGGGCCACACCGACTGGAAGGTTGAATATAAGCTCGGCCCGACGGTCGACGCCTCCGGCGAACTACGTGACGGCCGCGCCTTCCGCGATACGACCGCCTTCGTCGACCTGCTCGCATCCGATGAAGAGAAACTCGCCCGCGCATTCGTGGCGCACCTCGCCCGCTACGCCACAGGCACGGAAATCAGCTTCGCCGACCGGGCCGAGATTCGCCGCATCGTCGCCCAGACCAAA
>DBCR01000005.1:280-31983 GCA_002293125.1 Opitutia bacterium UBA953 | reverse complement strand
AGGCCGCGGAGCTTGGTCTCGAATTCCGCGCGCTGGGCAGAAGTGATGTCCTTTTTCAGGTAGAAGAAGACGATGTGGTGGAACATAGGACGGCAAGGTTTGGCCAAGTCCCGGCCGAAGGAAACAGCAAAGTGCGCGGCTCAAAGGCGTCCTTGCCTCAGGCCGACCTCAGGACACGCTGGCGCCCTCGCATGCAGTCCCTTGTTCCTCTCTTTCCGGAAGTCACGCCCGCCCAGTGGGAGCAGCTGACCGCCATGGCCGCGCTCCACCGCGAGTGGAATGAGAAGATCAACCTGGTCTCGCGCAAAGACATCGAGAACCTCGAACGCCACCACTACGCCCCGTGTATCGCGGCGGTGAAGTTCCTTAAGCTCATGGACGGCTGCCGCGTCATGGACGTCGGCACCGGCGGCGGCTTCCCCGGGCTCATCCTCGCCGTCCTCTACCCCAAGGCCCGCTTCACGCTCGTCGACTCGGTCGGCAAGAAGATCACGGTCGTCACCGACATCGCCGAGCGCCTCGGCCTCAAGAACGTCGACGTCAAGAACGCCCGCGCCGAGACGATGAACCACGAGCATGATTTCGTCACCGGGCGCGCCGTGGCCGACCTCCGCACCTTCGTCCACAACACCCGCCAGCTCCTGTGCAAGGGCGCCAAGCATTCCCTGCCTAACGGCATCCTCTACTGGCAGGGCGGCGACCCCGCGGTCGAGGCGGAGCTTTCCTTCTTGAACCCGGTCTTCAGTTTTGAACTCCGCCCGCTCCTCTGGAACGACGAGAAATTCGAGGGTAAGCGGATCGTGCTCTACCGCAGCCAGGACCTCCTCCGCTGCAAGAAGCCCGACCTGCCGGGGATGACACAATAGTCCCGCCCCGTGCCTTGACCCTTGGGCGGCAACCCGCACGGTAAGGGCGATGTCCCGTCAGAGACTCCCACTCAACCCGGCCGGCGAGCGCCTTGAGGCCCTCCTGCGCCAACGCATCGTCTACCTCGACGGCGCGATGGGCACCATGATCCAGCAGCTCAAGCTGCAGGAAGCAGACTACCGCGGCGACCGCTTCGCCAGCCACCCGGGTCAGCTCAAGGGCAACAACGACCTCCTGGTCATCACCAAGCCGGCCGTCATCCGCGATATCCACCGCGCCTACCTCGATGCCGGCGCGGACATCCTCGAGACCAACACCTTCAACGGCACGTCCATCGCGCTGGAAGACTACGCGATGACGGACCTCGTCCGCGAGTTGAACACGGAAGCGGTCAAGGTCGCCCGCGAAGCCGTCGACGCCTTCAAGGCCGCCAACCCCGGCAAGGACGCCTTCGTCGCCGGCGCCATCGGCCCGACGAACAAGACGCTGTCGATGTCCCGCGACGTCAACGATTCCGCCAAGCGCGACGTGACGTTCGTCCAAGTACGAGATTCCTACCGCCAACAGGTCGACGCCCTGATCGACGCCGGCGCGGACCTGCTGCTATGCGAGACGGTCTTCGACACACTGGTCCTCAAGGCCGCCCTCTTCGCCATCGACGAGGCCTTCGAGGCCCGCGGCTTCCGCATCCCGCTGATGATTTCGGGCACGATCACCGACGCCTCCGGCCGCACGCTCACCGGTCAGACGACCGAGTCGTTCTGGAACTCCGTCCGCCACGCCCAGCCGATCAGCATCGGCATGAACTGCGCCCTCGGCGGCGAGCAGATGCGCCCGCACATCGCCGAGCTCGCGAAGAAGGCCGACATCTACGTCTCGTGCTATCCGAACGCCGGCCTGCCCAACCCGCTCTCGCCGACAGGCTTCCCCGAAGGCCCGGAAGACACCGCGGTCATCCTCGAGACCTTCGCCCGCGACGGCCTGGTCAATGTCCTCGGCGGTTGCTGCGGCACCACGCCCGCCCACATCGCCGCGATCCGCCGCCGCACCGAGAAGTATCCGGCGCGTCCGCTCGGCGCCATCCCGCCTGCCCTCCAACTGGCCGGGCTCGAACCGCTCAACTTGTTCGGTGGAGCCGGTGATTTCGTGAACGTCGGCGAGCGCACCAACGTCGCTGGCTCGAAAATCTTCAAGGGCCACATCGAAAAGGGCGACTATCGTTCCGCCCTGCGCGTCGCCAAGCAGCAGATCGAGGCCGGCGCCACGATCATCGATATCAACTTCGATGCCGGGCTGCTCGACGGCGCCGCGGCGATGACGAAGTTCCTGAACATGGCGGCGACCGAGCCGGATATCGCCCGGGTGCCGTTCATGATCGATTCATCTAACTTCGACATCATCGAGGCCGGCCTGCGCTGCGTCCAGGGCAAGGCCATCGTGAACTCGATCTCGCTCAAGGAGGGGGAGGCCGAATTCGTCCGCCGCGCCCGTCTCTGCCGCCGCTATGGCGCGGCGATGATCGTCATGGCCTTCGACGAGAAGGGCCAGGCCGCCACCCTCGCGGATAAGATCCGCATCTGCGTGCGCGCCTACGGTATCCTCACCCAGGAAGCCGGCGTGGACCCGCAGGACATCATCTTCGACGCCAATATCCTCACCGTCGGCACGGGTATGGCGGAGCATGACCGCTACGCCCTCGATTTCATCGAAGCCGTCACGGAAATCAAGCGGCTCTGCCCCGGCGTCCGTACCTCGGGCGGCCTGTCCAACGTCTCGTTCGCCTTCGCCGGCAACAACAAGGTCCGCGAGGCCATCCATTCCGTCTTCCTCTACCACGCCATCAAGGCGGGGCTCGACATGGCCATCGTCAATGCTGGGATGCTCGAGGTCTACACTGAGATCGACCCGGAGCTGCGCGACCTCGTCGAGGATCTCGTGCTTTGCCGCCGTGCCGACGCCACCGACCGCCTCCTCGAGGCCGCGCCGCGTTTCGCCGGCACCCGGACCGAAGTCGACGCCTCCAAGAAGAACGCCTGGCGCGAACTCGGCGTCGACGCGCGCCTCGCACATGCGCTGGTGAAGGGTCTCGACGACCACGTCGTCGCCGACACCGAGGAGGCCCGCGTCAAGCTAGGACGTCCGCTGCTCGTCATCGAAGGTCCGCTGATGGAAGGCATGCGCGTCGTCGGCAAGCTCTTCGGTGAGGGCAAGATGTTCCTCCCCCAGGTGGTGAAGTCGGCCAAGGTGATGAAGACCGCGGTCGCCCACCTCGAACCGTTCATGGCCGCCGAGAAGGTCGGCGGCTCCACCCAGGGCTCATTCCTCATCGCGACCGTCCGTGGCGACGTCCACGACATCGGCAAGAACATCGTCGGGGTCGTCCTCGCCTGTAATAACTACGCCGTCACCGACCTCGGCGTGATGACACCGTCGGAGCGGATCGTGTCCGAGGCCCTGCGCCTCAAGCCCGACTTCATCGGCCTCTCCGGCCTGATCACACCGTCCCTCGACGAGATGATCAACGTCGCCCAGGAGCTCAAGCGCGCCGGCATCAGCACGCCCCTGCTCATCGGCGGCGCCACGACCTCCAAGGAACACACGGCGATCAAGCTCGCCCAACATTATGACGGCCCGATGGTCCACGTCGGCGACGCCTCGCTCGTCACGACCGTGTGCAGCGACCTCCTCAACCCAGCCTTGCGGGGTGGCGTCGTCGGGGACCTCAAGGTCGAACAGGCCGAGATGCGCGAGGCCTACGAAAAGCAGCAGCCCGCCGTGGTCATCCCGCTGGCCGAGGCTCGTAAGCGCCCGCTCGTCACCACCGCACCGGTGCAACCCGTGCCGCGTAAGACCGGCGTGACGCTCTTCGAACGTATCGATCCCGCCGCGGTCGCCGAGATCATCGATTGGACGCCCTTCTTCGTGACCTGGTCGCTCAAGGGTTCGTTCCCGCAGATTTTCAAGTCTGCTAAGTATGGCAGCGAAGCCCGCAAGCTCTTCGACGATGCCCGCCGCGAGCTCGACGATCTCATCCGCGGCAACCGCATGCACCTCCGCGGCGTCGTCGGTCTCTGGCCCGCTCGCCGCGTGGACGACGATGTCGAGGTCTATGCCGACGAAGCCCAGTCGAAGCAGATTGGCCGCTTCCACTTCCTCCGCGACCAGCGTCAGCGTCCGAAGGTGACCACCTGCCGCTCGCTCGCCGACCTGGTGTCCGCCGAGAAGGGCGACCATATCGGCGCCTTCGCCGTGACCGCCGGTCAGGAGATCGAAGACTACGCCGCTTCCTTCAAGGCGCGGGATCCCTTCCGTCAGATCCTCATCCAGGCCCTCGCTGATCGTCTCGCCGAAGGCTGTGCCGAATGGCTACACCTCGAGGTCCGCAAGGAGCTCTGGGGCTACGCTCCGGACGAAGCCCTCACCGTCGAAGAGCTGGTCGATGAGAAATATGCGGGCCGTCGTCCCGCCGCCGGTTACCCCGCCTGCCCCGAGCATACCGAAAAGGCCGAGCTCTGGCGCCTGCTTAATGCCGACCGCCTCGGTTGCACCCTGACTGAGTCCTTCGCCATGAACCCGGCCGCTTCCGTCTCAGGCCTCTACTTCGGCAACCCGCAGTCCATCTACTTCGACGTCGATAATGTCGGCCGCGATCAGGTCGAGGATTACGCCCAGCGCAAGGGCTGGACCATCGAGCAGGCCGAGAAGTGGCTGCGCCCCGTGCTCGGCTACAAGACCTGACCATGGAAGCGCGCGAACGCGAGAAGCTCGTCACGATCGTCGGGGCGGAAGATGCCGCCGCGGTCGAACGCTTCCTCGGCGGTTGCGCCCTGTGCACGTTGGTCGAGGCCGCCGACGGCGCCGCCAGCGACTGGCCCGAGTGGGCGCGGGCCGCCGCCGTGCTGCAGCGCTGGCTCGAAGCCGCCGGCCGCGAGGCCGACGCCGAACGTAAGCTCGGCTACCTGCATTGCACCGTCGACGCGCAGAAGGCGGTTCCGACCGCGATCCGCCCCGCCCTCCCCCAAGCCGTGGCGCGGATGCTCAAAGAGCACGGTTTCGCGGAGTGAGGTAGGGCCGAGCATCCCTGCTCGGTCGCGGCCGGCCAAGGATGGCCAGCCCTACCCGAGGCATCAAAAGGTAGGGACGTGATTGCTATCACGTCCGTTCGCAAGGAGAGCATCAGTGAGCCGGGCGAGTTATCCGAGATTGCGAGCTCAGTTCGCCCACGGACGCCACGCAGTGGCGCCCCTACCTGATGCAGACGGCGGCGATGGCAATCACCGCCCTACCCAAGACAGGCTAGGACAGCACGTGGTACGGCCCCTAGCGGGGCCCGCCCATCAACACTCGCCTACCACCCCAAGCCGCCGCCAGCGCACAACCATAGAGGAGGACTCCGGGAATCCATCCCACCACCACGCAGGCAATCAGCTGAGCCCCGTCGGCGTAGGCTTCACTGGGCGGATTGGGCACCGCCTGCCAGACATCGAAATGCGTGACCGTGCCGAGGAAGACGGCGAACCACATTACAAGCACGCCGGCCGCCGCCATGGTGACGCGCCCCCACCAACCAGCGGCACGCAGACTGAGGATGGCGCAACCGATGCAAGCGACGGCGCCCAGCATGAAATGAACCAAGGCCACATTTGGCTGCTCGATCAGTCCGTAAAGGCTCGCCTGTCGCGCCGCCGAGAGGAGCGCACATGTGACGAGGACGCAAATCGCCGCCGTACCAACGGATCGGAGGCTTACGGCGGGCAAGCGAGTGGCCATCGGGATGACTTTTTGCCCGTGGGTTTACCTGTCAAAGGTAATGTCCTTTGGCTGGGCTAGGGCAGCACGCAGTGCTGCCCCTACCAACGATACAGCTATGTCGTGACGCGGTCCCGACCCTACCGCTTACTTTCCGGCGGCGACTTCCGCGCGGGCTTTGGCGAGGACGTCGGCGAGCTTCACTTCAGCTCCGTCTTGGCGCTTACTTTCGTCGGCGGCTTCCATGAAGGTATAAAGTTCGAGGGTCTCTTCGGCGGAGACCTGGGCCTTACCGGTACGGAACATCTTCACGACGGATTCGAGCAGGACTTCATAGCCGTCGAACTTACCGATATCGGCTTCACCTTTCTCACCGATGGCCTTGCCGCCGTAGGGTCCGCCCTTGGCCTTGCGATCCGCTTCGCGGAAAATACCCACGCGGCCGTCACCCCAGTTACCCGTGACCTGGATCAGGCCCGCGGCGGACTTGTCGCGCTTTACCGAGATACAGCCCGTGCCCATGACGGTGTAGAGACTTTCGCAACCGTGGACGCCATACCAGTAGAGATCGGGGTGGTGCGGCTCGAGGCTGGCCGGGCTGGTGGTGTACGCCGTCTTGACCTTACCAATGGAGCCTTGGGCGACCGCCTGGGTGGTCGCGGCGAAGCGGAGCGACGAGGAACAGAAATACACGACGCCCGCCTTCTTGGCGGCTTCCTGGAGGCGGATGACATCGGCGAGCGAGCCCGCGATCGGCTTATCGATGAAGACCGTCTTGCCGGCCTTCAGCACCGGCAGGATCTGCTCGAGGTGCACGCGGCCGTCATTGGACTCGAGCATGACGAAGTCGACCTGCGCACAAAGCTTCTCGATCGAATCGACGATCTCGACGCCCATGCCCTTGAGGCTCGCGGTGTATTCCGGCACGCGCCTGGTGCTCTCCGGGATGTCCTTGCTGCCCTGGGCGAAGGCATGCGTCACGCGGAAGCCCGAGAACTTGGCGGCATCGGCAGGATTCTTCGGGCCCTTGTTGAAGACCGTGGTGAACGCCACGACGTGTCCGGTATCGAGGCCGATGAGGCCGATCTTCTTCGGGGCCTCTTCGGCGAAGAGCGAAGAAACAAAGACGGACGCAACGGCGACCATGCGGGCCAGACTGGGGAGGGTCATCCCCCTTTGTAAAACAGCGGTCCCGTGCTGACAAGCCCCTGGGTCCGCCGTTAATGCTGACCTTCGAGCAATTGCCAGACTCGCCAGGCCATTAGTACGCCCAGTGCCAGCCAGAGCAGACCGAGCACACGATCGACCCAACGAATCGTCGTCGCGTCCTTTAGTCGAACCCGGAGACGATCGCCGAGGAAGGCGTAAAAACTCATCACGCCGATCTCCGATCCCAAAGTGCACAGCAGGAACACGCCCGTCGTCGACCACGCGAAAGCGTCGGTCGGCACGCTCGCCGCCTGGATGATCACCAAGAAGAACGGGATCGTCTTCGGGTTCGAGAAGTTCACCCACGCGCCGCGCAGGAACAGTCCGAACGCCCCGCCCTCCAGCCCAGCGGATTCCGGTAAGCTCGAGCGCGGACGGACCAGATGCTGGAACCCAAGATACAGGAAGTAAGCCATGCCCGCGGCGGCGACGACCGTGAGCGCATAGGGCGCCTGCCGCGCCAGCCAGTGCGTGCCGAAGAGCGCCAGGAACAGATGAGGCGTCTCGCCGACCGCGAGGCCGAGCGTATGCCAGAAGGCGCGACGCTGGCCGTAACGGAGTGACGTCTCGATCGTCGACAGCGCCGCCGGCCCGGGCGAGAGGCTCGCCGTCAGGCAAGTGGCGATGAGCAGGCCGACGTTCATCCGCGCTTAGCGGAGGGACTGCTTCCAACGCGCGATCTCGCGGGCGACGGCCTTGGGACCAGGCATGCCCGTGTTCTCGCGCGCGGCGAAACCACGCTTAAGGCTGAAGACCTTGCGCCAGCCCTTCGTGAATTCCTTGTCGGCCGTCAGCGCGGCTTCGTCGGAGACCTTGTCGAGCGGCACGCCGGACTTCTCGGCGAGCGCGACAAGGCGACCGACCGCATGGTGCGCGTGGCGGAACGGCATACCCTTGCGGACGAGCCAATCGGCGAGGTCGGTGGCGAGGAGCGCGGGGTCGGAGGCGGCGGCGAGGCAGCGGGACTGGTGGAACTGCGTGCCCGCGAGCGTGGCGTCGGCGACGGCGACGGACAGGATCAGCTGGTCGGCGGCGTCGAAGAGCGGCGGCTTGTCGTCCTGCAGGTCACGATTGTACGTAAGCGGCAGGCCTTTCGTGAGCGTGAGCAGGTGCGTGAGCGAAGCCTGGAAGCGCGCGGCCTTACCACGGAGGAGCTCCATCGAGTCCGGATTGCGCTTCTGCGGCATCAGCGAGGAACCCGTCGAGAACTCGTCGGGCATCCGCGCGAAGCCGAACTCCGCGGAGGACCAGAGGACCATGTCCTCGGCGAGGCGCGAGAGGTGGACGCCGCAGAGGGCGGCGGCGAAGCAGAACTCCGTGGCCGGATCGCGGTCGGCGACGGCGTCCATCGAGTTGCGGGTGACTTGCGGGCGACCCTTCGCGTCGACGAAGCCGAGCAGCTTCGCCGTGACCTCGCGACGAATCGGAAGGGTCGTGCCCGCGATGGCCCCGGAGCCCAGCGGGCACCAGTTGGCGGAGGCCTTGGCGGCGGCGAGGCGGACGCGGTCGCGGCCGAACATCTCGGCGTAGGCGAGGAGATGGTGGGCGGCGGAGACCGGCTGGGCGCGCTGCAGGTGCGTGTAGCCCGGCATGATCACGTCGACGTTGGCTTCGGCGAGCTTCACCAAAGTCTTGAGCAGGGAGACGAGGGCTTCATCGGCGGCGTCGCACTGGTCCTTGATCCATAGGCGCACGTCGGTGGCGACCTGATCGTTACGCGAGCGGGCCGTGTGCAGCTTGGCGGCGGCCGGAACGCGCTGCGTGAGCGCGCTCTCGATGTTCATGTGCACGTCCTCGAGGTCACGGCTCCACTTGAATTTGCCGGCCGCGATCTCCTTGGCGATGGCGTCGAGGCCGCGCAGAATGGCGTCTCGCTCCTGCTTGGTCAGGATACCCGCCTGGGCGAGCATCGTGGCATGGGCCTTAGAGCCGCGGATATCCTGGGCCCAGAGACGATGGTCGAACGAGACCGACTCGCCGAAACGCAGCATCAATTCGGCTGGACCGGCGCTGAACCGGCCGCCCCAGGTGGCCTGGGCTTTCTTCCGTGCGGACATGACCAAGGAATGCCCGCGGGAAGGCGGACAGGCAAGCAAGGATGCTCAGCGGCGAGCCTGAGCGGGAGCAGCCGGAGCCGGCGCGGGCTTCGGCGGCGTGGCCATGTTGCGAGCACCGTCGAGGCGGATCACGATCTCGCCGGGCTCGGCGACGCCCATACGTTCGCGGGCCTGGTCACGGACGAATTCCGGGTCGCGGCCGAAGCGTTCGACATAGCGTTCGGTCTGGGCGCGCGTGCGTTCGAGGGCGGCGTAAGCCTGCTCCTTCTGCGCCTCGCTGGCACGCATGCCGGCGAGGCGAGCGGTCTCATCACCGTAGGTCGAGTATGTGAACGCGAGCACCGTGCAGAACAGGATGAACGAGGCCCAGAGAAACAACTTCTCCGTCTGAGGATTTCGGGACTTGGGCTCGCTTTCCATGACGACCGCGGGAGTGAAAGCGGAAATCCCATACGGGGCGAGGGGAAAATCGCCGGCCTACTTCGTCGCCTGCTGAGCCGCCAGGGCGAGGGAGCCGCTGAATTCCATGAAGGCCCAGACGATGACGCCCGTGATGGAGACGTAGAGCCAGACCGGGAAGACCCAGCGGGTGAGTTTCTTGTGTTCCTCGAAACGCCCCTGCTTGGCCAGCCAGACGGCGCGGACGATGAAGGGGGTGACCACAATCGCGAGGATGACGTGCGGGATCAGGATCAGCAGGTAGAGGGATTTGAGGCCGGCCCAAGCCGAGGTCGGGTCGGGGGCATAAGTAATATTGGTACGACCCAAGGCCACCCACAGATGGACCTTCGAAGCCACGTATACGGCCAGGAAGATAGCGGAGGTCAGGACCGCGGCGCTCATCGCCTTGCCGTGGCCGATCTTATCCCCGGCCTTGATCTTCACGAAACCAATCAGGAGAAGGACCGTAGCGAGGGCGTTCAAGCCCGCGACGGAACGGGAGAGGATTTCGGTGGTGGAGGCCATGGGGCCAAGAAGAACCATTTTGCGGGAAAAGCCAACCTCCGGCCGCCCTTAATCTTCACTTAAGCCGATTCATGGTATGCTATTCCCCACTCCGATGAACCCATCCCTCCTCATCCTCTTGACCGCCGTCAGCCTAGCCGCGGCGGACACCCCCAAGGGCCCTCCCCTCAAGGAAGCCGATGCCAAGCCGCCCGGCCAGAACAGGGTCACGATTACCGTGAAGGGTGACAAGCGTGTCATCGAGTCCAACGGTATCCCGGACCATATGGTCGCGACCTTCCCGAACCGCGGTAACCCCAACGCTATCTCTGAACAGAAGTATCGGCTCGAGGTGCCAGTCCGCCCTGCGCTTCGCGAAGGCGCCAGCGGCCGGATGATGTCGGCCTGGGGTGTCGCCCTGAACGGCGTCGTCTTCGACCCAGGCACCGCCGAAGTCTATAACGACGGCGACCGGAGCAGCCCATGGCATTACGAGGCGCTGATGAGCAACACCGAGATGGGCACCACGCCCAAGATCAAGGTCGGCCTCGGCCTCGACCAGAACCACGGCCACGTCCAACCTAACGGCGCATACCATTATCACGGTATCCCCACCCTCCTCTTCGAGCGCCTCTCCGGCGGCGACAAGAAGATGACCCAAGTCGGCTGGGCGGCGGACGGCTTCCCGGTCTACGCGATCTATGCCTTCGCCAAATCCGAGGACCCCAAGAGCGAACTGAAGAAAATGAAGAGCAGCTACCGCCTCAAGACCGACGACCGCGGTGGCGACGGCAAGACCACCCCGACGGGCAAGCCTGACGGCTCCTTCGGCTTAGACTTCGAATATGTGGCAGGGCACGGCGACCTCGACGAGTTTGGCGGCCGCAGCGGCGTCACTCCGGAATTCCCGAAAGGCACCTACTACTACGTGATGACCGAGGAATATCCGTTCATTCCGCGTAAGTTCAAGGGCACGCCCGACCCCTCGTTCAGCAAGCAACGGATGGATCCGCACGCCAACCTCGGCGGCCAGGGCGGCCCCGGCGCCAAGGGTGGCAAGAAGGGCAAGAAGGGTCCGCCGCCCGAAGGCGCGCCGAAATAATCGGCCGCCAAGGTAGGGACGTGATTGCCATCACGTCCGTTCGCGGGCGCGCATGCGGTGCCGATGCCCCCTGGCTAAGGGCCGATGACTTGCCGTCCACGGACTCAAACGGCGGTGATGGCAATCACCGCCCTGCCCGAGACAGTCAGAAGGTCATGCGCCCTGCTTAGGGTCGAACTTCTTCTTCGGCTCTTCGGCCGGCGGCTTACCGGCCGGCTTGGCGCCCGGATTTCCGGGCAGGCTGAAGCCGCGGCCTTCGACGAGCTGGAGGCGACGACGAATCTCCGCAGGCAGCTTGTCCACGGAACCCTTCTCCGTGATGTCGCCCTCGAAGGTCGTCTTGCCGTCCTTATCCTTGATCACCGCGCGCTTCTTGCCGTCTTCCTGCTCGATCGTGACCGAACCCTCGGCATCGGAAGCCATGGACGACGAGTAGCTCTTTGCTCCGCCCTTGAAGCCGAACATCGTCATGGGGCCGAAGTTGAAGGAGAAGGTATCCGTATTGGTGATGCCCCCTCCGGACTGGGCACGCAGTTCATCGACAGATGGGATCGATGAACGGGAGCGCGGCGCGGGCAAGACGCCGGACTGCAGGTCTTGGAGCTGCTTGAGGAGCTCCGGTGGAATCACGCCGCCGGGGCCGACGATGGTCACGCCCGGCGGAAGGCCGCGGGCCGCGGCACGGGCTCCATCCTTGGCTTCGGCGCGCGGCTCATGGTCGGTCCGGGCGGCCAGCGTGAGCTCGACGACCATGGGCTCAGGGCCCCGCAGGAGCGTGAACTTCACCTTTTCGCCGGGCTGACGCGTGCGCACGAGCGCACGGAATTGGTCGGCGTTGAAAAGCACCTGGTCATCGAGGCGCGTGAGGATATCGCCTTCCTCGATCTTACCGACGGAAGGACCTTTCGGGTCGATGAAGCCGACGACGATGCCGACACCGGCGGGCACGGAGGCGACCGCTTCATCGCGCGGGCCGACATTGAGGCCGGCGTAGGCCACACCGGCGGCGGCGGGCCTGGCGGCGGAACTGGCCGGCTCCTTATCCTTGGCATCCGCCGTCCCGAGGAGGCCGGCAAGCAGGAGCATGTGGAGGGGAATCTGTCGGAACGTATTCATGATGGTCCTTTTGGATATAAGCGTAGGTGAATGCGGGATTTGTTCAATTCGTCTCCAGCCACAGGAATCCCAGCTGATCGTTGGGACGATAATCGATCAGGTACGTCTGGTTCCGCGCGTCTTCCCAGCGGGTGGTGTCCTCCCAGCGAACGCGGACCGGGCGGGCGTATGAGCCGTCGTCCATCTGCACCGGGCGGAACAGCTGAACCTCCGGGCGCGAACGATCGGCGCGAACGAGCTGATACTGCGGGGCTTCGGACTCGGCGACAACGCCAAGAAAGACGAAGGCGGCCACCAGGGCAGCCGCGAGCGCGGAGAGGCCGGCGGACCACGCGATGATCACGCCGCGGCGGGACGCCGAAGCGTCGAGCTCGCGGGCGAGGCGTTCGGTCACGCCGGGGCCGGGTGGTCGCGGGCGGAGCGAGGCGAGAGCCTCAGCAATATCGTGGTCAGGATCAGTCATGGGTGCGGGCGGTGATGTGTTTGCGCAGCGCCTCCATGGCGTAGCGCCACCGCGAAGCCGCGGTGTTAGGGGAAATCGAAAGCTGTTCGCCGATCTCGTCGAAAGTCAGGTCGCCCCAGACCTTCAAGGCCACTACCTCGCGCTGCTCGGCGGGCAGCAGCTTCAGCGAGTCAGCGAGCGCGGCTAGGCGCGGGTCAGCCTCCGGCTCAAACCAAGTCACCGTCTCCACATCATCCCCGACCACTTTCTCGCGGGCCGTGCGGCGGTCGCCGCGACGCAGAAGATCGAGGGCGGATCGGCGGATGGAAGTCACCACGAGGGCGTTCGGATTGCCCGGCAGGTGACGTTGATGTTTCCAAAAGCGAACAAATGCGTCCTGGAGGACATCGTCCGCATCGGCCTCGCACCGGGTCCACTGACGCGCGATCAGCCGGAGCCGGGCGCCGTTTTCGGCGAACCAGGCCCTCCAGTCTTGGCCAGAATGTGCGTCGGACATGTTCAGGTTATCTGAGGAGCGAAGCAGCGGGCGGTTTTCGTCTGCCAGCAGGGGTACATTCTGGGCGGGGGACCAAAATCGTCAAAGCAGTTGCGAAACGCCCCCACCCCATCTAACTGCGAACCAGATGCCCACCCCCCCTGCCCAGCGCCCCGAGGACGGATTCTTCCGTGCCCTGATCCGCTGGTTTGATGCGGACCACATCCCGGAAGGCGTCGAAGCCCTGCAAAGTACCCCCAAGAAGGTCGATTGGCTGCGTTCCATTCCCTTCATCATCCTCCATCTGGCCTGTTTCGCTGTCATCTGGGTCGGCGCTAGCCCGATCGCCGTCTGGACCGCCGTCGGCCTGTACTTCTTCCGGATGTTCGCGATCACCGGCTTCCTGCACCGGTACTTCTCGCACAAGACCTACTCCACCTCGCGCGCCTTCCAGTTCGTGATGGCCGTCTGGGCCGCCCTGGCCGTCCAACGCGGCGCGCTCTGGTGGGCCTGCACGCACCGCCACCACCACAAGCACTCCGACGAAGAAGACGACAAGCACTCCCCGGTCGTCGACGGCTTCTGGTGGTCACACGTGGGTTGGATCACCGCGAAGCGCAATTTCCCGACCGACTACTCGAAGATCACCGACCTCGCGAAATACCCCGAGCTCGTCTTCCTCAACCGCTTCGACATTCTGATTCCGCTCCTTGCCGGAGGCCTGATCTACGGCGCGGGTGCCTGGCTCGGCGCCGCTGGCTACGATACGAATGGCCCGCAACTCCTCGTCTGGGGTATCATCTCAACCGTCGTGCTCTTCCATGGTACGGGCTGCATCAACTCCCTTGCCCACGTCTTCGGCACCAAGCGCTTCAAGACCACGGGCGACGAATCCCGCAATTCGCTCATCCTGACACTCATCACCCTCGGCGAAGGCTGGCATAATAACCACCACCGCTATCAGGCCACGACGAAGCAGGGCTTCTATTGGTGGGAGTTCGACCCGACGTATTACGGCCTTAAAGTGATGTCATGGATGGGATTAATCTGGGGCCTCAAGGGCGTGCCGGCTTCGATCTACGAGGAGGCGGAACGCACGAAGGCGGAGGCCTCCTCTTCGCGTGCGTGAGCGGATCGCCATCGTTGGCTCCGGCGTGAGCGGCCTCGGCTGCCTCCGCTTCCTGCACGCCCATCACGACGTCACCGTCTTCGACCACGACACCCGGCCTGGCGGCCACGCCCACACGATCGACGTCACCGAACCGGGCACTGGGCGCGCCCTGCCGATGGACACTGGGTTCATGGTGTTCAACGAGGTGACCTATCCGCACCTCTGCCGCTTGTTCAAGGAACTCGGCGTGAAGCCCAAGCAGACCTCGATGTCCTTTGCGGTCCGCCATGACCCGACCGGACTCGAATGGTGTGGCAGCTCGCTGAATCACCTCTTCGCCCAACGGCGCAACCTCTTCAGCCTGCGTTTCTGGAAGCTGCTGCTCCAGATCAACAAATTCAACAAGCTCGCCAAGACCGAGTGGCAATCCTCCGAGGCCGAGACGACTTCCCTGCGCGACTGGTGCGCCCGCAAGGGGTTCGGCCAGGACTTCCTCGACCTCTACCTGATCCCCATGTCGGCCGCGGTCTGGTCGACGCCGGCGGATAAGATGCTGGGCTTCCCGGCTGCGGCGCTGATGCGCTTCTTCCATAACCACGGCTTCCTCGGACTCGACACGCAGCACCAGTGGCTGACGCTCGAAGGCGGCTCACGCACCTACGTCGAGGCGGTGCTAAAGGCTTACCCGGCCGATTTCCGTTTCGGCCAAGGCGTCACCGCCGTCCGGCGCGACGGCGAACAGGTCATCGTGACGACCCCTAAGGGCGAAGAACGCTTTGATCGCGTGATCATGGCCTCGCACGCGGATACCACGCTTAAGCTGCTGACCGACGCCGACGCCGAGGAGCACCGTCTGCTCGGCTGCTTCACCTACAACCAGAATGTCGCCATCGTGCACACCGACATGGCGCCGCTACCACGCTCCGCGAAGGCTCGCTCCTCCTGGAACTACCGCACCTGGGCCAAGGACGGCGGGCTCGCGACCTCCACGCACTACTGGATGAATTCCCTGCAGGGACTCACGGACAAGGGAGACTTCGTGGTGACCATCAACCACCCTGAGCAAGTCGATCCGGCGAAGATCATCCGTACCATCCCGACCGAACACCCGCTCTTCTCGCTCGAGGCCGTGGCGGCGCAGGGAGAGATTCCTGCACTCAACGCCCGGACTGGCGCCCGCACCCACTTCGTCGGCGCGTGGCAACGGTATGGCTTCCACGAAGATGGCTTCTGGTCGGCCCACCGACTCTGCTCGCAGCTCCTCGGCCGCGACGCCTGGGCGGCCTGATCAGAAGGCGATCATCTGGGCTTGGCGCTCAAAGCCTTCGGCCTGGAAAAGAGGCTCCGGATTCATCGTCACGATATCAGCCACATAACGGTCCGGCACGCGCTCAAGGCGGGTGTTATAGAACGTTGCGATATTATTGTGATAGGCCCGGGCGAGCGCGATGCGATCCTCGGTCTCGACAAGGTTCTTGCTGAGTTCAGCGAAGACCTGCTGCCCCTTGAGCTCGGGATACTGTTCAGCCACCGCGACCAGCATCGGTCCGACTGCGGAAGGCCGGGCTCCGGCCGCCTGCGCACGGAGCGCCGCGACCAGCGTCTGCACCGATGCCTCATGCGCGCGGAAGCCCTGCACACAGGCGACCAGCGGCGGAATCAGGTCGGCCCGACGCTTCAGCTGGATATCGATCAACGATGACGCCTGCCGGACGCGATTGCGCAGGGCGGTGATGCTGTTGAAGACCATCCAGACCCAGCCAGCGCTGGCCGCGAAGAGGTAGAGGCCGAGGCCGATCAACAGCCCGATCGGCGCGATTTCGGGACGGGCCCCGGCCATAAGGGCAGCACCGAAGCCAGCGGCGCAGGCGGCGCCGACGACATGCCAAAGGACGAAGGCGGTGGCTTTCCCTTCGCTGATATCCTCCGCCTTACGCGGCGTGATGATGAACATGTCCGCCTTATCCTCGTGCTTGATCTGGGCGGCGACGATATCAGGGCGCTCGCTGGCGCGGCCGCGGACAAACAGGGGCGTGCCGATGACCAGACCGTACTCGGTGAAGCTGCGTTCGCCCGTCGAGCCTTCGACGGCATCGTCGGGGCCTTTGTCGTAGTAAAGCGGGTCGTCACGATCAACGTGTTGGTCAAACATCGTCAGCGTATCCAGATCGGCGCCTTCAGGGTTGACCCAGACATAACCGGTATCGTCCTGGATGTAGAAGCCGCCCGTCTCGCCGCCGGAGGCGACCGTGTCGCTTCCTGTGTCGATTACCGTCCGCGTGCGGGTACGGCCCTTGTCGTCCGTATAGGTTTCCTGCCGGGCGCGACGCCAATGCTCGTCCACCGACCAACTGTAGAGCACGCACGGCTTCTCGGCCAGGTAACTGATGAACGGATCACGGCGGACGCAGACGCCCTCCACCTCGACCTCGCCGACGAACACCCCCAGGGCTTTCGAGACCGGCGTGTCGTCGAGCAGGCGACGCTTGCGACCGGCGTTCAAGGCAAGGAGCAAGCTCCCGCCTGAGGCGAGGAGGGCGATGAGACCAGCTCCAGAGGCATCTTGGGACACGGGCATCGTTATGCCCGGGGCGGGCGGTTTAGCAAGGTTTCGGCGAGGGGACGCTTGCGCCTGACCCCGAACCTTTCACCCTGCGGACAGATGCCCCGACTGTACGACGCGGAAGTGATGCACGCCCGGCTCCGGCCGAAGCGTCATGACTTCACGCATGCCGCCTTTGCCCTAGCCATTGATGCCGCAAGCCTGGCGACGGTGCGGGGCGGAGGCTTCATGTTGGGGCGAAGCCTTTCGCCGTACTGTTTCCGTGATCGGGATTTCCTCCCCGCCGCCGAAATCTTCCAGCCAGAAGGTGTCGCGCAGGATTTCGGCCAAGCGGGCGATACGCTCGACGGGCGCTTCCGGGCCTTCGTCGCGGCCCAAGGCGAGCCACTTCCTGCCCATGCCGAAATCACACTCGTTGCGATGCCCCGAGCGTTCGGCAAATCCTACAACCCCGCCGTCTTCATGATGGCGACCGTGGATGGTGTACTCGCGTGTGGCATCGCCGAGGTTCACAACACCTTCGGCGAGCGCAAAGCCTGGTTCCTCGGCAAGGCTTGCTTGAAGCAGGACCATGACGGCGACGCGTATCTGCAACTGCGCACCCCCAAGCGCTTTTACGTCTCGCCCTTCTCGAAGCTCGATACCGAATTCGAATTCACCCTGCGCGTGCCAGACGGCCGCCTGGCCATCACCGTCGACCATTATGAGGATGGGCACAAATCGCTGACCAGCGCCTGGACTGGCAAGCAGGTGCCGTTGACGGACCTCCGCCTGCTCTGGCTGACCGTGAAGTCGCCCCTGCTGATTCTGAAGGTCATCACGCTGATTCATCTGCACGCCGCATGGCTTTGGCTGGTGAAGAAACTTCCCTTTCGCCGAAAAGGGGCTGACATTCCCGACCAGCGAAATCTCCGGCACCCTACCCCTGAACTTACTGGACGACATGACTAAACCTTCCCTCGCCCGCCGCCTCGTCCTCGGGGAACTCGCGAAGCTCTCCAAGGGCCGCCTCTCGCTCCGCCTGCCTGAAGGCACGGAGCTCACGCTGGGCGACCCGCAGGCTTCGAAGGGCGCGCGCATCGAGATCTCGGACGAGAACGCCTTCCGTCGCATCATGCTCGCGGCCGATATCGGACTCACCGAAGGCTACATGGAAGGCGAATGGGATTCCCCCGACCTCAACGCCCTCATCGGCTTCTTCATCGAGAACATCGACCAGACCCCTGGCATGTCGGGCTCGGCCCGCAAGGCCCTCGGCGTCGGCCTGTTCCGCATCGCCGACCGCATCGGCCACCTCCTGCGTCCGAACGACAAGAAGACCGTCCGCCGTAATATCTCGGAGCACTACGACGTCTCCAACGATTTCTTCCGCCTCTTCCTGGATCCGTCGATGATGTACTCGTCGGCCCGCTGGGAAAGCACGGATTCGCTCGAACAGGCGCAGACCAACAAGAACGACTCGCTCTGCCGCTTCCTCCAACTCAAGCCCACGGACCACGTCATCGAGATCGGCACCGGCTGGGGCGGCTGGGCCCTGCACGCCGTCAAGAAATACGGCTGCCGCGTCACCTCGCTCACCATTTCCAAAGCCCAGCACGACCTCGCCGTCGAACGCATCCAGGCCGCCGGGCTGTCGGACCGCATCACCGTCAAGCTCGAGGACTTCCGCGATCACCAAGGCGTCTACGACAAGTGCGTCTCCATCGAGATGATGGAAGCCCTCGGCCATAAGTACCTGCCCGCCTTCTGCGCCTCGATTGGTCGACTGCTCAAGCCGGACGGCATCGCCGCCTTCCAATACATCACCTGTCCGGACAGCCGCTACGCGCAGTTCCGCGATGGCGTGGACTTCATCCAGAAGCACATCTTCCCCGGCTCGCTCCTCCTCTCGATCAATCGCGTCGGCGACCTCATGACCAGCGAGAGCGGTTTCCAATTGGACCGCGTCGAGGAATTCGGCCGCGACTACGCGCGCACGCTCGATGCTTGGTGCGTCGCCTTCGAGGCCAACCTCGGTAAGGTGCGCGGCATGGGCTTCGACGAACGCTTCATCCGCAAGTGGCGCCTCTATTTCCGCTACTGCCAGGCCGCCTTCGAGCATCGTAACATCGGCGTCGTCCAAGCGGTCTACGTCCGACCGAACCGTAAGGGGTAACGCGACGCTTCGCGAGGGGACACGTGAGCAAGTTGACACGTGGACAAGGTGAGAGGCATCAATCAAGGGGAGACCGGAAACCGTGCTTCGAGGTAGGGTCAGCACTGCGTGCTGACCTAGCTGTCTTGGGTAGGGTCGGGACCGCGTCACGACATAGCAGGCATCGATCGTTCGCCGCAGGGTGAACCATGGTAGGGGCACGATTCATCGTGCCCTCCGCAACAGGAGGGCGCGGCGAAGCCACGCCCCTACCCTCGGCCGCCCTTCGGCGGCCCGAGCCGAATTCCCGGTCTCCGGTTTCCCTTTGAGTTCATGGATCGAGGTAGGGCCAAGCATCCCTGCTTGGCCGCGGCCGACCAAGGATGGTCGGCCCTACCCGAGACACGAAGGACAGCACGCGGTGCTGCCCCTACCACAAATACCTCCGATCAGTACGCCTTCGCCATCACCACGCGGCGGGGGCTGGGCTCGCCGGTGACGACGCACTTGCCCGGCTCGTCCTTGGCATCGAGCGGGATGCAGCGGATGGTGACCTTAAGCTCATCCTTGAGGCGCTTCTCGACGGCCTTGGAGCCGTTCCAGTGGCAGAGCGCGAAGCCGCCGTGGATTTCCGGACGCTCCGGGTTCTTGGCGGTGAAGTAGGCCTTCAGTTCTTCGAAGGTATCAATCTCGCGGGTGTTCGCGGCACGGTGGGTCTTGGCGCGGGCGAGGAGGTTGTCCTGGATGGACTGCAGGCGCTCGACGACCGTGGCGACGAATTCAGCGCGCGGGATGCCGGCCTTCTCGCCGGTGTCGCGACGGGCGACGAACACGGCGTTCGCCGCGAAGTCACGCGGGCCGACCTCGACGCGCAGGGGGACGCCCTTCTTGATCCAACCCCAGGCCTTGTCGCCGCCGCGGATGTCGCGGTTATCGACGGTCACGACGACCTTACGGTCATGAAAGCGCTGGCTGGAGAGTTCCTTCTGGAGCGACTGGCAATAGGCGAGGATGTCGACCTTGGTGGCGTCGTCCTTATAGATCGGGCAGATCACCACGTGCTGCGGGGCGAGGCGGGGCGGAGCCACGAAGCCGTCGTCGTCGGAGTGCGTCATGATCATGCCACCGATGAGGCGGGTGGAGACGCCCCAGGAGGTCGTGTGCGCGAACTGCTGGGTGCCCTTCTCGTCCTGGAACTGGATGTTGCAGGATTTCGAGAAATTCTGGCCGAGGTAGTGCGAGGTGCCGGCCTGGAGGGCCTTGCGATCCTGCATCATCGATTCGATGCAAAGCGTGTCGACGGCGCCCGGGAAGCGTTCGCCTTCCGTCTTGCGGCCCTTGATGACCGGCATCGCCATATGGTTCTCGGCAAAGTCGGCATACACCTCGAGCATCTTGTGGGTCTCTTCGACGGCTTCGGCTTCGGTCGCGTGGACCGTGTGGCCTTCCTGCCAGAGGAACTCCGCGGTGCGAAGGAAGAGACGCGTGCGCATCTCCCAGCGGACGACGTTGGCCCACTGGTTGATCAGGATCGGCAGATCGCGGTAGGACTGGACCCACTTGGAGTAGGTTTCGCCGATGATGGTCTCGGAAGTCGGGCGGACGATGAGCGGCTCCTCGAGCTCGCCGGCGGGGACGAGCTTGCCATCGGGGCCCATCTCGAGACGCGAGTGGGTGACCACGGCGCACTCCTTGGCGAAGCCATCGACGTGCGCGGCTTCCTTCTGGATGTAGCTGACCGGGATGAAGAGCGGGAAGTAGGCGTTCACGTGGCCCGTCTCCTTGAACTTCTCATCGAGGTCGCGATGGATGTTCTCCCAGAGAGCGTAACCCCACGGCTTGATCACCATGCAACCGCGGACCGGGCTGTTCTCGGCCAGGTCGGCATGCTTGATCACCTGGAGGTACCACTCGGGATAGTCATCCTGGCGGGTCGGGGTGATGGCGGTCTTCGGTTTGGCGGCGGGCTGCTGGGACATAAGGTCAGTAAAGAGGCAAGGGACGCGGAAGGGCAAGAAAGGAGGACAATACCGGAGGACACGAGGGCCGGAGGGCACGTGGACACGAGGGCTGGATAACACAAGGATAGGAGGTCAGGTTAACACGAGGACAGGAGGGCTCTCTTGTCCTCGATGGTTATTCTTTCCTGGCTTTCCAGAATCGAGGCCGCCCGCTCATGTCAGGCAGGCCGGCGGACTCGGCGTAACCGAGCTGGGCGGACAGCTCAGCCAACGCGGCATGCTGATCGATGCCGGTCTCGCAGACCACCCAGCCACCAGCGCGCAGGAACTTCGGGGCGTCGGTCAGAATACGGCGCAAGTCGGCGAGGCCTTCCTCGGGCGCGATGAGCGCGGACTTCGGATCAAACTCGCGGACTTCCGGATCCGCCTCGGCCACTTCGGCTTCGGTGAGATAAGGTGGGTTTGAGACGATTAAATCGTAGGCATCGGTGACGGCGGCGAACCAATCCGACTCCGCGAAGTTGACGCGCTCAATCAGGTTGCACTGCGCGGCGTTCTCGCGAGCGAGCGCAAGCGCATCGGCTGAACGATCAACCGCATCGACCTTCCACAGTCGACGCTCGGAGGCTAGGGCCAGCGCGATGGCGCCGGAGCCCGTACCGAGGTCGAGCACACGGATGGCCTGGTCTTCGGGAAATAGGGCCAACACGAGGTCGATAAGTTCTTCGGTCTCCGGACGCGGGATCAGCGCGCGCTTATCGGACTTCAGGACCAGATCGCGGAACTCCACCTTGCCAACGATGTGCTGAAGCGGTTCACGATTACCTCGGCGGACCGTGAGGTCGCGCAGACGCTTCACTTCCTCATCATTGAGCAGGCGTTCGAACTGAAGATACAGGTCGAGCCGTTTCAGGCCTAGGCCAGCGGCGAAGAGGTGTTCGGCTTCCACGCGGGGTTTTTCCAAGCCTTTGCGGGCGAGAAATTCCGCGGCCTTCTTCAGCGTATCGAGCAGGTTCTGCATCAGCGGGCGGACGCGCGGGTCAGGCGATCATTATAGGCCGCACCGATACCGGCGGGAGGAGCGAGCTCGGCGTGGATCGTTGCGTAGCCACGTCCGTCGAGCTGGCGGAGCAGGTCGAAGAGATTGCGCGCGGCTTCTTCGGTGGAGCCGCTTTCAGAAAGCAGGAAGACATCGGCGTTGCCAGGTGGTGCGGCGCGTCGACCGATGAAAAGCACCGCTGAGCGCAGGTTCGCGATGACCGGCAGAGTGCCGTGCGGAAAGAGCGCGACGCGGGTGGCGGGACTATAATGACGTTCCAGCATTCCTGGGGCGTCCTGCGCGGCCTGCTGGCTCGCGGCGCGCGTGACCACTTCCACTTCTCCAAGCAAGTCGCGCAACGTCTCCAGCGGAATCGGACCAGGGCGAAGCAAGCGAGCACGGCCGGGAACGGAAAGATCGAGGATCGTAGATTCTACACCGTGGGCGCAGGCACCACCGTCGACGATCCATGGGCAGCGTTCGCCGAGGGAATCGCGAACGTGGGCGGCCTTGGTCGGGCTGACGTAACCAAAAGGGTTGGCGCTCGGCGCGGCCAGCGGACGACCTGCGAGACGGAGTACCTCACGGAAGAGCGGGTGCGCGGGGATGCGGACCGCGACGGTGTCTTTGCCCGCCGTGACGAGATCGGGGACGACCGACTTGCGACGAAGCACGACTGTCAAAGGACCCGGCCAGAGGTGAGCGAGTTTCGCGAGACGCGGATCCGGCTCGGCGACTTCGGCGAGCGCGGCTTGATCAAGCACATGGACGATGAGCGGATCCAAGAGCGGGCGGCCCTTGATCGCGAAGACTTGGGTGAGCGCCGCGGGGTTGGTCGCGTCGGCGGCGAGGCCGTAGACCGTCTCAGTCGGCAGGGCCACGCAGGTCCCCTGACGCAGAAGCTCGACCGCCCGCGCAAGGTCGGCGGGAGCGGAGGTCAGGAAACTGGAGGCGGACGGAGACAAGGGAGACGGGACTTTACGGGACGAGGCGGCAGGAGTCCCGTCCGATTTACCTCGGGGTGCCGGCGGGGGCAACCTCCCAGACCGACAACAAAAAGGCCGCCCGAAAAGGCGGCCCGGAAAAGTCGTCTCGAGGACGATTACTTCATCGTGATCATATTGCGGGCGCGCTTAACGGCCTTGGCAATATGACGCTGCTGGCGGGCGGTGAGGCCGGTCAGTTTGCGGGGCAGGATCTTGCCCGTCTCGGTGACGTAGCGCGTCAGGGCCTCGGGTTCGGTGAAATCGAAGTCGAGGGGGTTGCGGGAGCGCTTGAGCTTACCTTCGGTGGTCATGGGAGGTTTGGAAGTAAGAGGAGCAGGGCCGAGGGCAAGGAGAAATGGGGGTGCGCCACAGGCGCAGGGGTAGGGGTAGGGATAGGGGTAGGGGTAGAAATGAAAGAAATAGCAGTAATTTGCCTCTTTTCTAAAACAACCTAGCCCTAACCCCAGCCCTGGCCCTAGCCCTTCTTAGGCCCTTTTGACCGCGATCAGGAACTCTTTATTCCCATCCCGGCCTTCGATTGGAGAGGGAATCACGCCGAGGACCTGGGCGCCGGGAAGCGACTGAATGGAGGCGGTCAGGCCATCGACCACGCGGGCATGGATGACTGGGTCCTTGATGATCCCCTGCGCCTTGTCGGCCTCGGCCCGCGTCGCCTCGAACTGCGGCTTGATCAGTGCGATCAGATGCCCGCCCTTCCCCGTCCGCTCCCAGGCGGCCGGCAGCACCAGCCTCAAAGAGATGAACGAGAGATCCATGACCACGATCCCGTAGGTCCGGTGCGGTAGCTCGACGGTGTTGATTTCCCGCGCGTTGAACTTCTCAAGATTCTTGATGCGCGGGTCGGTGCGCAGATTGGAATGGAGCTGGGCCGTACCGACGTCGACGCACGTCATACTCACGACGCCACGCTGCAGGAGGCAGTCGGTGAAACCGCCGGTCGAGGCGCCCACGTCGAGTCCGTGCAGGCCTTCGACGGGAATCTTGAAATGATCGAGCGCGCCTTCGAGCTTCTCGCCACCGCGCGAGACGAAGCGCGGCGGTTGGTCGACGGTGAGCACGGCATCCTCCGGGAAGGACTGCGACGGCTTGTTGACCACGGCGTCAGGTCCCGAACGGACCTTGCCGGCGAGGATGAGCGCCTGGGCGACCGAGCGAGACGGCGCGAGCGAAAGCTTCAGCAACAATTCGTCCGCACGCATCCTGCCGGGCTTCGCGGCCATCGGTCAGTCGAGGAAACCCGTGAGGGGCGAGGTCGGTTCGGCCTTGTCGGAACCGACACCCAGGCCGGCTTCGCGGGCGGCGCGACCGGCTTCGACCGCGAGGCGGAAGGCGCGGGCCATCGCGATAGGATCGCCCGAGGATGCGATCGCGGTGTTCACCAAGACGGCATCCGCGCCCATCTCGAGGGCTTCGGCGGCGTGCGAAGGCGCGCCCAGCCCGGCGTCGACGATGACCGGCACACGAGCCTGTTCGATGATGATGCGCAGGAAGTCACGGGAGAGCAGGCCGCGATTCGAACCGATCGGCGCGCCCAGCGGCATGACCGCGGCGGCGCCGACTTCTTCGAGGCGCTTCGCGAGGACGGGGTCGGCGTGGATATAAGGCAGGACCGTGAAACCCTTCTTCACCAGTTCGCGACAGGCCTCGAGGGTCTCGATCGGATCGGGCATCAGATACTTCGGGTCCGGGTGAATCTCGAGCTTCAGCCAGGAAGTGCCGAGGGCTTCGCGGGCGAGCTCGGCGGCGAAGATCGCCTCCTTGGCCGTGCGCACGCCGGACGTATTCGGCAGGATGAGATGCTTGTTCGGATCCAGCGCGGACAGGATACCGTCATCTTGGACGCCGAAGCGCACGCGCTTGATCGCCATCGTGACCACCTCGGCACCACAGGCGTCGAGCACGGCGCGGAGCTGCGCGGCGGAAGCGTACTTGCCCGTGCCCGTGAAGAGGCGCGAGGCGAAGGTACGGTCAGCGATACGGAGCGAGGACATCGTTGCTTGCACAATCCGAACGGAGGCGGGCTTGTCCAGCCCTCGCATCTGAAACCTAGGCGGACATCGCTTCGACCAACGATTTCGCGGCCGAAACAGGGTCGGTCGCCAAGGCGATGGCGCCGCTGACGGCGATACCATGGGCGCCGAGGGAACGAAGAGCCGGCCAGTCGGCAGCCGTCACGCCGCCGATGGCGTAGCATGACAGCGGCGCAGTGGCGGCGATAAGGGCCGCGAGAGATTCGGGAGTATGGATCGCGGCAAGCCTCTGTTTGCTGGCCGTGTGGCGGAAAGGGCCGACGCCGGCGTAGTCGACGCGCGTGCCGACGAGACGGGCGACGTGCGCGGGTTCGTTGAGCGTCACGCCCACGATGGCGAATTCGCCGAGCAGGGCGCGGGCCGCGGCGGGCGAGGCGTCGTCGCCACCGAGGTGGACGCCGTCGGCTTCGGCGCGAAGCGCGACCTGCGGCGAATCATTGACGATGAAGGTCGCGCCGTAGTCGCGGCAGAGTTCGGCGATGGCAGCGGCTTCGGCGATCCAGACGTCTTCGGAGAGATGCTTCGCACGGAGCTGGATCCAGCGCACGCCGCCTTCGAGGGCCGCGAGAGCCTGCGCCCGATGCGTGAGCGGCGAGGCGTCGAGCGTCAGGAACTGCAGGCGCGGGAACACGGCCTAGTACTTGCGCTTCAACTTACGGGCTTCCTTGCCGTACCAAGCGCGCTCGAGGGCGAGGAAAGCGTGGACGGGGTCGGGCTGCTTCCAGACCGAACCGATGAAGGCGATGCCGTCGAAGCCCATCGCACGGGCCTGCGCGGCGTTCTTCGGGGTGATGCCGCCGAGCGCGTGCACGGGGGCGCCGCCTTCGGCCTTCCAGCGCTGGAGGATGACCTCGTATTCGCGGAGCGTGCGGCGCGGGCGATGATCCTTCTTCGAGACGGACTCGAAGATCGGCGTCAGGAAGACGTAACCGCAGGCCTTGTCGGTCGAGCGGAGCTCTTCATAGTCATGACACTTGGCGCTGACTGGGGCGTGCTTAGGCCAGCGGCGCGGGATGCGTTCGCCCGGGTGCATTTGGAAACCGCCGAGTTTATTCGCTTCGACCAATTCCGGCTCTTCGCCGAGGACGATGCGCGGCCAGAAGGTCTCGGGAATCGCGCGCAGGAACTGTTCGTAGTGGCGACGTTCCCAATCCTTGCGGACTTGGACGTGGAGGCGGCCGAGGCCGGCGTCGAAGAGGCGGCGGACCTGCTTGGTATCCCAGCTGCCGTCGTTGGGCGTGAAGAGCACGAGATTCTCCGGGGCCGGGGCTTCCGGCTCGCTGACGAAGAGTCCTTTGATGAATTTGAACATGAGAGGGGGTTCAGCCGCCTTGGGCGGCGCGGATGACAAGGATCCGGGCGCCTGCGGCGAGGGTATGGGCGGACCAACGGGAACGCGGGACGACCTGTTCGTCGACCGCGGCGGCGACGGCCGGCTCTTGGGCGACGCCCAGCTCGGCGAGCAGGTCCGCCAGCGTCTGGGCGGCGGTCTCCTTGGGCTCATCGTTGACGGTCACACGCATACGGAACGACCCTGCCCCCCCGTGGGCGGGCTGGCAAGCGGAGGTTTGGGGTTGCGGGCAGGGGCCGGCCAGATTGCCTCAAACCCATGAAAACCCTGCGCCTCAGCCTGCTCTCCGCCTTGGCCATCGTGGCCGGCCTCACCTTTTCCTCCTGCTCCAACAACAAAGAATCCATGAAAGAACCCTCCGCCGCCGGCGCCACCCCCCGCGCCATCATCCACACCAACTACGGCGACATGACCGTCGAGTTCTGGCCCGACGTCGCCCCGCGTACCGTGGAGAACTTCCTCAAGCTGTCCCGGGAGAACTTCTACAACGGCACGGCCTTCCACCGCGTCATCAAGGGCTTCATGATCCAGGGCGGCTGCCCGAACTCCAAGGTCGGCGCCCGCGGCGCCCCCGGCACCGGCGGCCCCGGCTACCAGGTCAAGGCCGAGTTCAACAACCGCTCCCACGTGAAGGGCGTCCTCTCCATGGCCCGTTCGGCCGACCCGGATAGCGCCGGCAGCCAGTTCTTCGTCTGCCACGGCGACGCCTCCTTCCTGAACAACAAGTACACCGCCTTCGGCAAGCTCGTGGCCGGCGAAGAGACCCTCAACAAGATCGCCAACATCCGTTGCGTCGGCATGGAAGGCTCCACCCCGACCGAGCGCGTGGAGATCACCAGCGTCGAGATCGTCGAAGCCAAGTAAAGCTTCGGCCTTTACAGCCCCTCCCCCCGAACATAAAAACCTGACACCCCCATGAAATCCCTACGTTACCTCGCGGTCCTTCCCCTGATGGCCGCCGCCTCCCAGGCCCTCACGATCGACGTCCAACTCGGCTACGGCAAGCCGAACGCCCCCCTCTCCGGCGGCGCGGACGCTGACAACACCTCTGTCGTCGGCCTCGGTATCGGCACCTACCTCACCGAGAACTCCCACCTCGGCCTCAACCTCAGCACCCGTGACATCGTCACCCCTGATCCCGTCGACGCCGCCGCTCGCACCGCGATCGTGGAGTACACCTACGAGCTCAATTCCACCGGGGGCATCCGTCCCTTCATCGGCGCCGGCATCGGTTATGGCTGGCTGACCAATACCGCCAAGAGAACCGCCCTCGCCACCGACGTCTTCGCCGGCATGCGTTTCGAAGTCACCGAAAGCGTCGACTTCACCCTCACCGCCCGCCTGCACCAGCTCTACAACGTCGACTTCGCGAACGTCGTCGGCGAAGAAAACCGCCAGGTGAACAACTTCGAAGCGGTCGCCGGTCTCCGCTTCAAGTTCTAAGCGGTCGCCACGTCCCAAACAAAAGCCGTCCGATCGGGCGGCTTTTTTGTGCCTGCGCAGGAAGGAGTTCAGGGCTGCAGCAGCCCTTGGTCCTTCATCCACTCGCCGAGCAGGTCGGTCCAGCGGCGGGCGGCGAGGCAGCGTTCGGAAGCGCCCCAACCGTGGCCGCCCTTGGCCCAGACATGGACTTCGGCGGAACCGCCCATCGCCTTGAGCAGCTTGGCGAAGGCCATCGAGCCTTCGGCCGGATAAGGATCGTCGGCGCTGTGGGCGAAGAACGCCGGCACCGGCTTCACGCCCTTGGGCGGGACGACGCCGTCCGGTCCCTCGCGGAGCACGCTGTCGGGCTTGTCCTTCTCGAAGAGATACGCGGGGTAGACCATCACCGCGAAGTCGGGACGAGGAGCATCCGGCGCGGCCGGAGAGTAGGCGACGCGCGCGGCGAGGTTGCCGCCGGCGGAGAAGCCGAGGATGCCGATCTTCTTCGGGTCGGCGTTCCATTCGATCGCCCGGGCGCGCACGATCCGCAACGTCTCGCGCGCATCGATCACGGGGACGACCCAGGGCTTCGCGTTGTCGCGACGCGGCACGCGGTAGCGTAGCACGACGGCGGCGCTGCCGAACGCGTTGAGGCGACGGGCGACCTCCGCGCCTTCATGCTCTTCGGCGAGGATCCCGTAGCCGCCGCCGGGGCAGACGATGAGAAGGGGCGCGCCGGGCTTGGCCGCAGGATAGACCACGAACTCAGGGACCATCACGTCCGTACGATGGCCGTTCTTGTTGATGACGCCCTTGGGGTCCTGGCCCTGCTTGGCGGCGAGGGTCTCCGCCGGCGGCGGGCCTTCCCAGACCGCGACGGGAGCGAGCGGCGCGGCCGTGCAGCCGGCCAGGGTCATGAGCAGGGGCGTCAGGAGCGGGGTCTTCATGGGGAAATCATTCGTGGCGGAGAGCCTCGATCGGATCGAGCTTGGCGGCGCGCAAGGCGGGATAGACGCCCGCGACGAGGCCGATGACCACCGAGAAGGCCAGTCCTTCGCCCATGATCACCCAGTCGAGCGTCGCGACGGCGCCGGTCGGCAACGCCTGCATCAGGATGAAGTTCATCAGCACCACGATGCCCACCGAGACCACCAGGCCGATGAGGCCGCCGACGACCGAGACCACGGCGGCCTCGGCGAGGAACTGCAGGAATAGGTCCGAGCCACGGGCGCCGACCGCCTTGCGCACGCCGATCTCGCGGATGCGCTCATTGATGGAGGCCAGCATCACGTTCATGATCCCGATGCCGCCGACGAAGAGCGAGATGCCGGCCACGCCGCCGAGCGACAGCTTGAAGGCGGCCTCGGTCTTCCGGAAATCCTCGAGCGTCTGCTCGTTGGTCGAGATGGAGAAGTCGCGGAGCCCCTTGTGCGCGGCGAGCATGGTGCGCTCGGTCTGGTCGACGGCGTCGCGCAGCTGGTCGGGATCGGCGATGCGCAGGCCGAGGCCGCTGAGACGGTCGTTGCCGTTGTACTTGGTGAGCGCGGTGCTCACGGGGATGAACGCGCCGCTGTTACGCCAGCGCCAGGCGCCGCCGGAGCTGCGGGAACTGGCGGAACGGACCTGCATGCCCGTTCCCTCGATGTTGTTCAGCACGCCGATGACCGTGAAGCGCCGGCCGCGGACCTTGACCACCCGGCCGACCGGGCTGACGTTCGGGGCGAACAGCTCGGAAGCGATGGCCGAACCCAGCACGATGACGTCGGTCATATTGAGCACGTCGAGGTCGCTCACGAAGCGCCCTTGGTCCGGCTCGACCCAGCGCTTGGCCACCGGGAGGTAGTCGGCGGTCACGCCGGTGACGTAGGTGTTCATCTCGCGGTCCTCGTGGACGATCTTCTCGTAGCCCACGCGGGCCTCGGGCGAGATGTTGCGGATGAGGGGCGCCGTCCGGCGGATCCGCTCCACGTCGCGCATGGTGAGGCCTTCGGAGAGTTCGGCGAGATGCTCCTGCTCCTTCGGGAGCTGCTCGCGGACCACGGTGAGCTTCTCGATGCCGCCCATGGCGTCGACGAACTGCCGGAAGTTGCCGACCATTCCCTGGACGACCGTGACCATCGCGACCAGCGAGGCGACGCCGAGGATGATGCCTGACATGGAGAGCAAGGAACGGACCTTGTTGGCCTGAAGTTCACGGAGGCCGTTGATGACGGCCGGACGGACGCGGTCGAAGAGCCTGGTCATCGGACGCGGTCCTCCTGGACGAGACCGGCGCGCATCGAGATGACGCGGTGGGCCTTCTCGGCGACGGCCAGGTCGTGCGTGACGAGCACGACGGTGATGCCTTCCTTGATCAGGGAGCCGAGCAGGTCCAGCACCCGGTCGACGTTCTTCACGTCGAGGTTGCCCGTCGGTTCGTCGGCGAAGATGATCGACGGAGTGCCGACGATCGCGCGGGCCACGGCCACGCGCTGGCGTTCGCCGCCGGAGAGCTGGCTCGGGCGATGGCCGAGCCGATGCGTCATCCCCACGCGCTCGAGCGCGGCGCGCGCGGCGGCGAGGTTGGCCTCCGGGTCCGAGCCGTCGCGGTAGAGGAGCGGCAAGGCGACGTTCTCCTCGATCGTGAGGCGCGGCAGCAGGTTGAAGGCTTGGAACACGAAGCCGACGCGGTGGGAGCGGTACCAGGCGCGGCGGTCGGGGTCGAGGCGGGCGACCTCCTCGCCGTCGAAGACGATGCTGCCCTCGCTCGGCGTGTCCATGAAGCCGAGGATGTGCATGAGCGTCGACTTGCCCGAACCGGAGGGACCGAGGATGGCGACGAACTCGCCCTTCTGGAAATCCAGGTCCACGCCGTCGAGCGCATGGACGTTCTCGTCGCCCATGCGGTAGGTCTTGCGGAGGCCGCGGATGGCGATGAGCGGCGGCATCTCAGCGCGTCAGGGTCGGACGGACCAGGCTGACCACCTCGCCGAGCGCCAAGCCTTCCTTGACCTGGGTCCAGCTCGCGTCGCTCAGGCCGAGCACCACCTTGCGGGCCTCCCATTCGCCGTCGACGCCCCGCACGTAGACGAGGCGGTCGGCGCCTTCGACGAAGACGGCGGAGACGGGGACGGCGACGACGCCCTTCACGCTGTCCACGGTGACGGTGACGTTGCCGCTGATGCCCGGACGCACGCCCTCGCCCGCCGGGAAGGAGACCTGCGTCGGGAAGACGCGGAGGTCGGGGACCTTGAGGTCGGCGGTGCCGAACGGGGTCATGAACGTGATCTTGCCCTGCTTGCGCAGGCCGGGAATGGAATCGAAGGTCACGGTGGCGTCCTTGCCGAGCTCGACGCGGGTGGCCGCGAACTCGTTCAAGTTGACGTCGACGCGCAGCACCGAGGTGTCGGAGACGGTCATCAGCGGCGTGCCGTTGTTGATGGACTGGGCGCCGATGACGATCTGGCCGACGAGCACGTTGCAGTCGGAGACCTGGCCGTCGTGCGGGGCGCGGATGATCGTGCGGCGCACCATCTCGACGGCGGTGTCGAGCTTGGCCTGGGCGATGTCGCGCTGGAGCTTGGCGACCTCATAGGCGGTGCGATGGTCCAGGACCTCCCGTTCGGAGACGAAGTTCTGCTTCACGAGGACCTCGACGCGGCGGAGGTCGCGCTCGAGCCGCTCCAGCGTGAAGGTCTGCAGCTGGACGGAACGGCGGGCCTGCTCCTCATCGGCGTTCGCCAGGACGGGGTCGAGCTCGACCAGGATCTGGTCCTTCTTCACCATGTCGCCGGTCTGGACGTGCAGCTTGAGTATCGGTCCGCTGACCTGGGCGCGGATGGAACTGTAGATGACGGCGCGCACGAAGCCGGCGGCTTCCACCGTCTCGCGGATGTCACGCTTCTCCGCACGGGCCTCGGAAGAGGAGGCGCCGGAGCGCACGGGCTTCTTGGCGGGCCAGAAGGCGAAGGCGAGGCCGCCGACGACCACGGCGAGGAGGAAAGGTCTGAGGAACTTCATGGGGTGGTGGTCAGAGTGGGCAGCGGATCCGCGAGGCCGTGGCCGGCGCCGACCTTCAGCTCGACGGCGTCCATGGTGAAGCCATGGCGCGTCAGGATGGAGC
>DBCR01000005.1:0-217 GCA_002293125.1 Opitutia bacterium UBA953 | reverse complement strand
GGAGGCCGCGCGCGCGTCGAGGTGAGCCTGGACCCAGGCGAGCTGGGCCGCGTCGAGCGAAGCCTGCGCCTGCAGCACCCGCGGCAGGTCCGACTGGCCGGCGGCGAAGCGGGCGCGCTCGCCTTCGTAGGACCGGCGCTGGAGTTCGAGCGCCGACGTCGCGGCCTCGACGCGCGCGCGGGCGGCCTCGAGTTCGCGCCAGGTGGCGCGGGCGGAG
>DBCR01000028.1:9141-12128 GCA_002293125.1 Opitutia bacterium UBA953 | reverse complement strand
AGGTCGAGGTGCCATTTACCGACTTGTCCGGTGACGTAACCGGCGGTCTTGAGTCGTTCGGCGATGGTCAGTTCGGTGAGCGGTAACGGGCCCTTGTTGTTATCCTCGACGCCGAAGCGCTGCTGATAGCGTCCGGTGAGGACGCCGGCACGGGAGGGCACGCACTGTGGGGCGGAGACGTAGCCGCGGGTGAAGCGGACGCCTTCGCGCGCCATCGCGTCGAGGTGCGGCGTGCGGATGTCTTGGTCTGAGCCTTGGGCTCCGAGATCCGCCCAGCCGTGGTCATCCGAATAGATCAGGATGATGTTCGGCTTGTCCGCGGCGACGGCCGCGAGCGGAGCGAGGAGGAAGGCGAGGAGGCGCATGGGACGGAAGAGGCGTGGGTGTTGAGAGAGGCGAGGTCAATATCCGAGGATGTGCTCATTTCTTTTTCTTCTTCGGCTCGCTCTTCGTTTCGCCCTTCGCCGGGCGTCCTAGGTAGCCTTGGTATTCCCAGCGCAGTTTCCATTCCGCGAGGAAGGGCGCATACTGCGGGGTCTCGAACCAGCTTACCGAAGCCGGATCCGGCGGCGTGACCTTGCCTTCGGGGTAGTCGCGGCCCGCGAAGCTCGCATCCATGCTCGCGTTCCATGCCAGCAATTGTTTTCGCATGCCCGCGGCGATCTCCGGCTGCTCGGTGCTCAGGTCGCGCCGCTCGTTCGGGTCAGCCTGCAGGTCGTAGAGCTGGAAGCTGCCGGCACCGAGATCGTCGGTGAGGAGTTTGTAGCGGTCGTCCACCAGCGCCCGCTTGGTAGCGTAACGGAACCCGATGGGCTGACCGCGGGAGGTCAGCTCTTGCGTGAACAGCGGCTTGAGGCTGAGCCCGTCCACGGGCTTTAACAGTACGTTCGCGGGTAGTCCGAGGAGGTCGACGACGGTGGGGAACAGATCCATCACGCAGGCTGGGTAGTTCGTGATGCGGGGTCTGATGACTGCCGGCCATTCGACGATGCCTGGCACGCGGATGCCCCCTTCGAACACGCTTCCCTTGAAGCCGCGGAGTCCGCCCACGGTGTCCGGAGCGATGTTGGGCAGGCCGCCGTTGTCGCTGCAGAAAACGAGCAGGGTATTCTGGGCCAGGCCGAGGTCGCGGAGCTTGGTGCGCAGGGTGCCGATGCTCCGGTCCATGGCCACGAGTTCGCCGTAGTGGTTGGCCGATGTGTCGTTGAGCTTACTGAACTCCACCTTGTCCCCGGCCAGCGCTTTGAAGGGGCTGTGCGGCGAGCCATACCAGACCACGGCGAACATCGGCTTCCCGCCCGCCTTGTGTTTCTCCAGGAAGCTTACCGCCTCGGCCACGGCGACTTCCGACGAGTCGCCTTTCATCTGCTCGAACTTACCCGCGCGGCTCATCAGCGGGTCGACGTCGTAGAAGTTTGAGACGGACACCCATTCATCGAATCCGAAACGACTCGGCGCGTAGGGATCGTCGGCGAAGATGGGGACGCCTGGACCCTTGTGGCCGTTGAGATGCCACTTGCCGAAATGCCCGGTGACGTAACCCGCGCCGCGGAGGGCCTGCGCGATGGTCTTTTCCTGCGTGCGCAGCGCATACCCGTGCGTGAGCACCCCGGCGCGTTCATGCGAACGACCGGTCAGGACCGAGGCGCGGGTCGGCGAACAGACCGGACCGCCGGCGTAGAAGCGCTCAAATCGCAGCCCGTTCGCCGCCATCGCGTCGAGGTTCGGCGTCTTGAGTAAGGGGTGATTGCGGTAGCCGGTCTGACCCCAGCCCATGTCGTCAGCCATGACGAAGATGATATTGGGCTGCTCGGCGGCTTTGAGGGAAGCCCCGAGGAGGCAGAAAATGGACAAGAGATGGCGCATGGGAATCAAGAGGGCTGGGATGAGGGTACAGCGATAACGCATAAGTGCAAAAAGGGGAGAGGCTGGTCAAGGAGTCGGAGTGACGAGGACGTCGTCGATCTCGATGCCGCCCACGCCGCCGTTCTGCATCCAGAGGAGCTTGCGCTTGGTCGCGTCGAAGTTCGGGCGCTTGAGCGTGCGGGTCCACTTGCCGTCGACAGACATGTCCACCGTATCGCCTTTGAAAGCGAGCTTCACGGTGCGCCATTCGTTGGCGGACAGGTCGACCTTCTCGGCGGGGAAGTGTTCATTAGTCCGGTAGGCCTTGCTGACCGGATCGGCTTCGCGGGTGTTCTGGCGCAGTGGGTGTTTGGGGTCGAGGGTGTGGGCGTCGACTTCGAGCACGACGCTGTCGCGGTTGAGGCGGACGCGGAGCAGGTGGTCGACGGAGCCGTAGCCGTCGTCGCCGTCGACGAAGAGCCAGAGCATGCCGCCTTTCTCGAGGTGACGGTACCGGAAGGACATCGTCAGGTCCTTGCCGTCCAGCGCTAGGGTGACCATCGGAGGGTACTTGCCGCCGCTGGATCCGCGCGTCCACATGACCCCATCGCGGACGGACGTATTCTTGTTCGGGAGCGGCGTCAGAAACTTCTTCGCGGCGAAGCCAGGCCCGAAGTCTTCGCGGACCGTGAAGGTCTCCGGCGTGGCGCAGCCGACGAGTATCAGGGCGGAAAGGAACGCCGCGGTCTTCATCTGGCGGACTTGAGCTTTGCGAGCAGGAAGTCCGTGGGCGTGGCGTGTTTCGGATTGGCGAGGCCCCGATAGTGTAACTCGGCGGAGACGCCCTTGGTCGCGCAGTGTTCGGCGAGCTTGGCGCCGAAGTTCGCCGTGTGCGTCGGGTCTTTCTCGTTCTGGCCGATGGCCGGCGGTCCGCCGAAGGTCATGTACACCGCGGGGTCGTCGGATGACACCAGCGCATACGGCGAATACTCGGCGATGAGGGGCAGGATAGATTCCCGTCCGGCGAGGAACTCCGGGAACGTCTTGAAGCCGAAGGCGTGACCACCGTAGTTGCTGTTGGGCGTCCACTCCTTCATCTGCGCCGGATCGAGCGTCGTCTGCGGGCCGGTCACGGCCGCGCA
>DBCR01000028.1:0-9119 GCA_002293125.1 Opitutia bacterium UBA953 | reverse complement strand
GCGCAGGTCAGGCGGGTGGATTCGCGGGCGATGGGGTCGGCCGACTTCGGGTCGGCGAGGTCGTCATGGAAGGCCAGCCAGAGGCTCGAGCAGGCTCCGGCCGAACCGCCGGCGGCGCCGACGCGGGTCTTGTCGAGATTCCACTCGGCGGCCTTGCTGCGCACGAACTGCAGGGCGCGGGCGGCATCATGCAAGGGTGCTTTCACCGCCGGCGAGGTGTCGACCGCGGGGTCGCGCTTGATGAGGCGGTAGTTGATGGAGACGACCGAGATGCCGGCCTGGAGCAGGGCGCCGACGTCGGCGAACTTCTCCGCGCGTTCCTTGCTGCCGCCGACCCAGCCACCGCCGTGGATGATGAAGACGAGGGGCGTCGGGGTCGCGGATTCGGCCTTCCAGAAGTCGAGCACGTGGCGTTCATGGTCGCCATAGCGGACGTTTGCCGCCGTAGGCTTAGGCAGTGTGGCTGAATAGGCGTCGGCCTTAGGCGCGGCGGCCTTGGCTTTCTTGGCCGGCGCTTTGGTCTTGGGGGCGTCTTGGGCGCCGAGCGTGGCGCCCGCGAGGAGGGTGAGGAGGGTGAGGAATCGCATGGGTAAGGTCTCAGTTGCCGGCGCGGACGAATTCTTCTTTCGAAAGACGTCCGTCCTTGTCCTGGTCGAAGCGGATGAAGCGGGCGGGGGCGTCGGCCTGATCGCCCATGTGTGGGATGAATTCCTCCTTCGCGAGGAAGCCGTCTTTATCCTTATCCCAGCTGTCGAAGATCTTCGGACGGTCGTAGTTCTTCTTGGCCTTCGCGGGCGCTGGCTTAGCCGTGCCCTTGGTTTGTCCGTTGGCGACGAACTTATCGCGGGCGGGGCTGGCGGGCAGGGTCTTGGCCCAGGCGAGGGCCTTCGCGGTCAGTGTCTTGACGACTTCCGGGTTCTGCGCGGCGACGTCATGGTGTTCGCCGGGGTCCTTGGGGATGTCGAAGAGTTGGGCATTCTTGCCGGCATGGTCGACGAAGAGTTTCCAGTCACCATCGCGCACGCAGAGGGGTGAAGGCTGGTAGCCGTCCTGGGCTCCTTGGACGCCGGAGATCCATTCCCAGTGCAGCGGAGCCCGGCGGGGCGTGGCGGCGCCGCCCAGCCAGAGGGCCGAACGGTCTTCGCCGTCGGCCGCAAGGTTGGCCGGGACTTTGACGCCGGCCAAGGCGGCGATGGTAGGTAAGAAGTCGACGCCGCCGACGACCGCGTTTTCTTCGACGCGGCCGGCCGGAACCTTGCCGGGCCAGCGAACGAGACCAAAGGTGCGGATACCGCCTTCGTGCATGCTGCGCTTACGGGCGCGGAGCGGGCCGGCGCTGCCGACCCCGGCGTTGGCTGCGTTACTGATACGGTAGTCTTCCGGACCGTTGTCGCTGGAGAAGAAGATGAGGGTGTCGTTGGTCAGGCCGAGTGCGTCGAGGGAGTCCAGCAGTCGGCCGATCTGGGTGTCGAGATCGGTGAGCGAGGCGCAGAAGACCTGCATCTGCGAGCGGAGGTCCTTGGCGTTGGCGTAATACTTACGGGTCCATTCGCCGAAGGCGGGATCGTCGGCCTTGGGCTGGAGTTCCGCGTAGATCGCGAGTTGTTCCGGCGTGGGCTTCAGTGCCGCGTGCGGGACAAGCGTCCAGAGGTTGACGTAGAAGGGCTTGTCCTTGTTGGCCTGGGCGAACTTGATCGTCTCGTCGACCATCAGCGCGGTGGAGCGGGCGCGGAAGTAGGGTTCCTTGCCTTCTTCGCCCAGCGGCGTGCCGGAGGAGTTCTGGGTCTTGGAGACGTCGATCCCGTAGGCCTCGGGCGCGGGCGCGCCTGTGCCATGGCCGAGATGCCACTTCCCGAAGTGCGCGGTCGCGTAGCCGGCCTGCTTTAGGAGATCGGGCAGGGTGGTGACCTCGGGGTCGAGCCAGTCCGGCATCGAACGGGAGGCGTTTGACGCATGGTCGGCGAAGTGGCCGTGGATGCCGAAACGGGCCGGGACTTGTCCGGTCATGAACGCGGCGCGGCTGGGCGAGCAGACCGTCGCGGCGACGTAGAATTGGCGGAGCCAGGTGCCTTCCTTGGCCAGGCGATCCAGGTTCGGCGTCTTCACATACGGATGCCCGGCGAACTTCGCGTCTCCCCAGCCTTGGTCATCCGTCAGGATGAAGATCACGTTCGGCTTCCGCGGAGTATCGGCGCCGAACAAGGTGGCCGCGGTAAGCAGGCCGAGGGCTAGGATGGCTTTCATTTGGTCTGTTCGAGTAGAAGCAAGGTTTCGGCGTAACGTCGGCCGATCTCGAGCGTGCCGACGGCGGTGAAGTGCGTGTGCGAGGGCGGGAGCGTCTCGGCGCCGGCGGTGTCGACATAGCGGGCGCGGGGCAGGGCGGCGGCGACTTCCTGCTGGGCGGCGATGACCTTGGGCATGAAGGGGTTCTTGCCGTTGCCGAAGCGGGTGTTGACGCCGAGGAGCAGGATCAGGTCCGGCGCGTCGAGTTCGGTGCGCAGGCTTTTCAGCATCGCCGATAGATTCGCGACGTAGGCCGGAGCGTCCTTGGCGTTGGCGTCGCTCTCGCCTTGCACCCAGACGAACGCACGTGGACGCAGGTTCACGTCCTTCGACTTCGCGGCGGCGATGGCGGCCTTGGCTTCGTCGATCATCGCTCGATAGCACGCGTCGGCCTGGCCGGGCAGTCCGACGTTCCAGTCGGCGGCGATGGACGTACCGCTGAAGGCCGTCTTGATGACCGCGAGCGGACGCGACTCTTTCGTCGCCAGCGTGCGGACCATCCCGATCTCGGGTCCGAAGCCGCCCTTGGTCTTCAGGTTGAAGTTGCCGTATTGGCGGGCGACCTTCTTGCCGTCGACGGCCGGCTTGGCGGGCGTGCGCGGTTGGAATTTCAGCGTCGTCCACTGGCGGGCGCTCGTGCCGTCGAACTCATCGGGAGGCGGATCGCCCACGCGCCACCAGAACATCGTGGCGGCGTCCTGCGGGTCGGCCGGCAGTTCCTCCGCATAGGCGTCGTAACCGACCGCGTTGGACTGCCCGGCGATCAAAATGAGGTCGCGGGTTTCGGTGGCGAAGACCAGACCGTGCAGGAGCAGGGCCAGGCCTAGGGGGAGGCGGCGGAACATGGGGTATCTTTGGTTAACCCGCCTGCCCCCGGAGTTCCACCTTTTCCCTTGGTCGGGGACGCTTATTTACAGTCGTTTAGCAGGAACTCGACCAGCTCCGGACAGGCGAAGAACGACGGCCCGACTTTGTGGCCTTCGCCGGGGACGATCTTGACCGTGAACTTGCCCCCGAGGGCCTCGTAACGCGCCTTGAGGAGCAGGGTATTGTCTTGGTGCGGGACGACCACGTCGTTGTCACCATGGACGGCGAACATCGGGACCTTGGCGGCGGCGAGGCCGGCGAGGTTGTCAGGCGGGTTGAACTCCTTGAGGCGGGTCGTGAGTTCGGCTTCGGTCAGGCCGAAGTCCGCGAGCGTCTGGGCCTTCGAGTTCTTCAGCGACCAGCTGGCGAGGTTGCAGACCGGGTAGATGCCGATCCAAGCCTTCACCTTATCCGGATTCCGGAACGCCCAGGTGAGCGTCATCATCCCGCCGCGGCTCTGGCCGAGCAGGATCGCCTTGGGCGAATAGCCGCGATTGACCATCTCGTCATAGAACTTCGTGAACTGCGCCGCGCTCTTGGGGGCGCCGCGGACCTCGCCGAGGTCGTAGCCGGCGATGGCGATGCCGGCCTGCTGGCAGGCGTCGGCGTAGAGCTTGTGCTGGACGATCGAGACGCCGCCGTTGAGCGCGGGCGCATACCAGAGCCAGGGTTTCCCTTCCGCCGGCTTGGCCGCCGGGTGGATCACGGCCCTATGCCCGTCGACCTCGAAGGTCTCGGCGGCGAAGAGCGAGGCCGAGGTGAGGACGATGGCGATGAAGGGGCGGAATCTCATTCGATGAAGATCAGGGCATTGCTGTTCAGCAGGGCGCGGCAGAAGGCGGGCTTACCGTGCTGGGCCAGCAGCTTCTCGGCGGCGGCCCTTTCGGTAGCCGTGGGCGGGCGCTGGAGGGCGATGGAATAGGCCTGGTTGACCGGGTCGGGTCCGTCGAGACGAGCAGCGAGGGCCTTGGCCATGTCCAAGGTGAAGCTATGGTTGAACAGGGTGAGGGCCTGCAGGGGTGAGGTGGTGTTGGCACGCTTAGGTGCGGCGAAGGCGATGTCGGGCAGGTCAAAGTCGTTGAGCACGTCGACGACGCTGGCGCGGGCGTTCTGGTGGTAGACGGCCCGGCGGTAGGTCTCGGGGCCCTGCGTATCCAGCGGGATGTAGGTGGAGACGTTGTTGACGAGGTAACGATAGAGACGGAAGCCAGGACCGCCCATGGGCTCGAGCTTGAGCTGGCCGGCGGTCGCGAGCAGGGTGTCACGGATCTCTTCGGCGCCGAGGCGGCGCGGCGGGAAGCGCCAGAGCAGGCGCGCATCTTTGTCGGCACGCGCTGCGGTCGGATTGAAGTCCGCGGACTGGAGGTACGTCTGCGAGAGGACGATCTCGCGGTGTAAGGCCTTCAGTTTCCAGCCGTGCTTGATCAGCCGCTGGGCGAGGAAATCGAGGAGCTCGGGGTGCGTGGGCTTGCTGCCCATGAACCCGAAGTCGCTCGGGGTGTCGACGAGGCCCGTGCCGAAGTGATAATGCCAGAGGCGATTCGCGAGCACGCGGGCGGTGATGGGGTTGTCCTGGGTGATCCAGTTGGCCAAGGCCACGCGGCGTTCGCCTTCGCCGGCGTCAGCCTTCAGGGCGTAGGGTTTGGTCACGAGGTCCAGCACGGCGAGGCTTGAGGGGACGACCTGACCGGCGGGCTTGGTGGGGTCGCCGCCCTTGTGGACGAAGGTGGGTTCCGGCTTGGGCTGGTGGGTGCCGACCCAGGCCGAGGGCATCTGCGGCACGGCGGCGATGCGCTTATCGACGGCGGCAAGGTCGCGGCCGAGCAGGCCGAGACGCTTGGCTTCATCGGGCGTGGTGACTTGCTTGCGGACGCGTTCGAAGGCATGCGCCGGGGACCAGGCTTCACGGTCGGTGGAGTCGGCGACCTTCTTCCATTCTTTGCCGTCGAGAGAGACATACATCTCATATTCGGTCGGCGTGGCACCTTGGGAGTTGTCGCGTAGGATTCGTCCCTTGGCGGAGCGGTAGCCGAGACGGCTGATCTTCTCGACGCGGGGCAGGGTGATGACAAGTTCGGCCGGGGTGCCGATATACCACTGCGCACCTTCGTCGCCGTCGATGGTGAGGGCGGCGCTGTAGGCCATGGGGAAGTCTTCGGCGGTCATGCCCTTGGCGCCTTCGGCCTTGGCGCCGTTGGAGGCGAGGGCGACGTTGCGGGGCGTGGCATCTTCGGTCCAGATCTCGAACTCGGAGATACGACCGCCGACGCCGCTCAGCGGGTTGGCCGAGGTAGCCGACATGGTGAATTTGACGAAGCGGGCCTCGGTGGGAGCGATCTTCTCTTCGGTGAGGAGGGTGTCCGCCTTGGGACGTGTGTACTTGCGGGTGGCGAGCAGGGCCTTGGCCTTGGTCTCGATGGTCGCGGTGAGGGCCGACTGTTCGGCGACGAGTCGGGCACGCTCCTTATTCAGCGGGCCCATGGCGGCATTGTAGGCCTGAGTCTGCTCCTTGGTGGCGAGCGGACGGCGGCCGTGGACGACCCCTTCGAAGGCCGCCCGAACTCGGTAGTAGTCTTCAGTCGGGATGGGATCGAACTTATGGTGATGGCATTTCGCGCAGTTGATCGTCAGGCCCAGGAAGGCGCTGCCGGTCGCAGTGACCATGTCGTCGAGGGTGGCGGAACGGATGACCTTCTGGGCGTCCTTGTCTTGATTGCCGACATCGTCATATGGGCCGGCCACGAGGAAGGCGCTGCCGATCTCGACCGCAGGATCGAACTTGCCGAGCACGTCGCCGGCGAGGTGTTCCCGCATGAACTGGTCGAAGGGTTTGTCGTCGTTGAGCGAGCGGATGACGTAGTCGCGGAACGGATAGAGGTCATCGATGACGAGGTTACGTTCGAAGCCGTTGCTCTCGCCGAAGCGGACGACGTCGAGCCAGTGACGGCCCCAGCGCTCACCGTAGCGAGGAGAGATGAGCAGGCGATCGACGAGGGCTTCGGTCGCTTGGCGGGCATTGGCCTGGTGGGCAACGACAAAGGTATCGACTTCCGCCTGCGTGGGCGGGAGTCCCGTGAGGTCGTAGCTGAGGCGGCGGATCAAGGCCTGAGGCTTGGCGGGGGCGTTGCGGGAGAGCTTCTGCTCAGCGAGCTTGGCGTCGATGAAGCCGTCGATCTCGGTGTGCTTGAACTCCTTGGCGAGCGGCTGGAGAGACCACCAGGACTTGTCGGCCCGTTTGATCTCGACGGTCGCCTGGTCGCGTGGATCGACGGCCCCGGCCTTGATCCAGGTGGCGAAGTCGGCGATGAGCGCGTCAGGTAGCTTCGGCTTCTTCGGGGGCATCTCCATGTCCGGCTCGAGATGGCGGACGTAACGGAGGAACAAGCCTTCGTCGGGTTTGCCCGGGACGATCGTCGGAGTACCGGAATCACCGCCTTTCTGCCAGCCGGACTTCGAATCAAGGGCCAGGCCACCCTTGATTTTCTTGGCCTTGGCACTATGGCATTCGTAGCAGTGCTCGGCGAGGGCCGGGCGGATCTTCTGTTCGAAGAAAGCGACGCTGCCAGGATCGTCGGCGGCGACGACGGGCCCAGCGGCGAGCAGGGCGAGGGTGAGGCTCAGGCGGCTCATGCGAGGACCGGTTTGATCACGTGGCCGTGGACGTCGGTGAGGCGGCGGTCTACGCCGTTGTGATAATAGGTCAGCTTCTCGTGATCGAGGCCGAGGAGGTGCAGGACGGTCGCGTAGAAGTCGTAGCAGGTCGTGACGTCGGTGACGCTGCGGCGGCCGAAGTCATCGGTCGCTCCGTAGGAGACGCCGCCCTTGACGCCGGCGCCCATCATCCAGGTCGTGTAAGCGTCGGGGTTGTGGTCGCGGCCGGTGGTACCGACCTGGTGGGTGGGCATGCGCCCGAATTCCGTGCACCAGATAATCAACACGTCATCGAGCATCCCGCGCTGTTTCATGTCGGCGAGCAGGGCGGCGGTGGGCTGGTCAAAGACCGGGCAGTGACGGTCGTAGTCGGCCTTGAGCGTGCGGTGGGCGTCCCAGTTGAGCAGACCGTCGACCCCGCTGGCGCGGGAGGCGCAGTAGAGGCTGACGTAGCGCACTCCCTGTTCGAGGAAGCGGCGGGTCAGCAGGCAGTTCTTGGCGTAGGCCGCCTTGAGCGGGTTGGCGTCCTTCGTGCCATAGAGCGCATGGACGTGCTCCGGTTCGCGGGAGAGGTCGCTGACCTCCGGGGCGGCCAGCTGCATCTTCGCGGCGAGTTCGTAGGCCGCGATGCGGGCGCGGAGCTCGTCGTTCCCCGCGTGGGCTTCGGCGTGCTCGAGATTCGTGGCGCGGAGGAATTCGCGGGTGGCCTCGTCCTCAGCCGGAGAGATGCCGGACGGGCGATCGAGATTACGCAGCGCTTGCTGGGCGGTCATGCTCACGCCTTGGTGGCGAGCGGGTAGGAAGCCGTTGCCCCAGTTGGCCTTGCCGTTCGGCGGCTCGCCGCGGACGTCTTGGACGGAGACGTAGGTCGGGAGGTTCTGGTTGAGCGAACCGAGCGCGTGGCTGATCCAGGCGCCGCCGCTCGGATAGCCTTCACGGGTGAAGCAGGTGTTCATCGCGATGCAGCCTGGACCGTGGGTGTTGCTGCGCGACGTCATCGAATGGATGAACGCGATGTCGTCCACGTGCTGCGCCATGTGCGGCAGGTTCGAGCTGATCATCTTGCCGCTCTTGCCGGCCGGCTTGAAGGCCCAGGGGGACTTCATGAGATTACCGTTCTTGCCTTGGAAGGTCACCTCGACCGGGCCGGGCAGGGGCGTGCCGTCATACTTCTCGAGGAGCGGCTTATGATCCCAGAGGTCGATGTGCGAAGCCGCGCCCGGACAGAAGATCTGGAGCACCTGCTTAGCCTTCGGGGCGAAGTGGGCGCCGGGAGGCACGGCCGCACCGAGGTCGCTCATGAGCAGGCGCGATAAAGCCAACCCCGTCATGCCAGTGGTCATCTGGCCGAGGAAGCGGCGGCGGGTCAGCTCGAGGGGGTCGCTCATGGGGTCCGTCTATTCTACCCCTCTTTCGACAGACTACTACGCCCGATGTTTCACCGGGCGGCACTATTGTCTCGCTCAGGCCAGCAATTCCTTGATCACGTGGCCGTGGACGTCGGTCAGGCGGCGTCTGGCCCCGTTGTTGTAATAGGTCAGCTTCTCGTGGTCGACGCCGAGCAGGTGCAGGGCGGTGGCGTGGAGGTCGTAGCAGTAGGCAGGCTTGTCGGCGACCTTGGCTCCGAGCTCGTCGGTGCTGCCGTAGGCGACGCCGCCCTTGACGCCGCCGCCGGCCATCCAGGCGGTGAAGGCGCCGGCGTTGTGGTCGCGTCCCTTGCCCTGCGCCGCGGGCTGGCGGCCGAACTCGCTGGTGCAGATGACGAGCGTGCTGTCCAGTAGCCCGCGCGACTTCAGGTCGGTCAGGAGCGCGGCCGCGCCGTTGTCCAGGATCGGCCCCCAGTAGCCGTGGTCGCGCACGAGGTCCTCGTGGCTGTCCCAGTTGGGACGGATCTTCTTCGCGCCGGTGTTCTCGGCGCCGCAGTAGATCTGCACGAAGCGGACGCCGCGCTCGACCAGGCGTCGGGCGAGCAGGCATTGGCGGCCGAAGGTCCCGATGTCTTCGTGGTCGAGCCGGTAGAGCTGCTTGGTGGCCTCGGTCTCGCCGGTGAGGTCCGTCGCTTCCGGGGCGCTGAGCTGCAGTCGGGCGGCGAGTTCGTAGGCGCCGATGCGGGCTTCGAGTTCGGAATTGGCTCCCCGGGTCTCGGCATGGGCGCGGTTGAGCGCTCCGAGGAAATCGCGGGAGGATTTCTCCGCATTGCCGCGGAGGTGGGAGAATTCCTTCGCCGGGAAGAGGTCTTGGAGCGGCGGCTGCGAAGGGTCGCTGTTCAGCGTCGTGCCCTGGTGGATCGCGGGCAGGAAGCCGGCGCCCCAGTTGAT
>DBCR01000061.1:35260-41521 GCA_002293125.1 Opitutia bacterium UBA953 | reverse complement strand
CTCGAGGTGCTTCGAGGTGTTGGAAAGGTGGTCCTCGCCGCGGATCACGTGCGTGATCTTCATCTCGATGTCGTCGACGACGTTGACGAAGTGGAAGACCGGTTCGCCGTTGGAGCGAAAGATCACGAAGTCGCGGTCTTCGACGCGGGCGACCTGGCCGCGGACCATGTCGTGCAGCACCATCGGCGCGGCGTCGACCTTCTCGTAATCCTTCTTCAGGTGGTCGTCGTAGGCGGCGGTGCGGGCGCCTTCGAGGCGGAGCCACCAGGCGCCGTCCTTCTCGTAGGCGCGGCCCTTGGCGGCGAGCTCCTGGAGCTTGGCCTTGTAGAGTTCCGTGCGCTGCGACTGGAAGTAGGGACCGTAGTCGCCGCCGGCCTCGGGGCCTTCGTCCCAATCCATGCCGAGCCAGCGCATCGAGTCGAAGATCACCTTCAGGAAGGCCTCAGAGTTGCGCTCCTTGTCCGTGTCCTCGATGCGGAGGATGAATTTACCGCCCGTGTGACGGGCGTAGAGCCAGTTAAATAGGGCCGTCCGGGCGCTTCCGATGTGGAAGAAGCCGGTGGGGCTGGGAGCGAAGCGGACGCGGACCTGGGACATGGGCGAAATAGAGGGATGGAGGGCTGGAGGGCCGGAGGACCGGAGGAGGGCCTGAGGGCAGGCGGGCCAGAAGGGAAGGCGTAAAGGGGTCAGGGGGGCAGGGCAAGAAGGGAGGGCGTGCTTAGGCCGACGGGCACAAAAAAGGACAGGGGTGAACCTGTCCTTTCGTCGGCCTCGAGGTAGGCCTTACTTGGCTTGGGCGGGGGCTGGGACGACGTCTTGGACGAGGCCGATGCCGGTGAAGTAGGCGTTTCGCTGGGAGACGCGCTGGACGAACAGGCGGGCTTCTTCGGCGCCGGTCTTGTCTTCGGTCAGGTCCTTCTTGGCCGGGCGGATGAAGACGTAGTCGCCGTTGGCGGTGCGGATGGCGGAGGTCAGCTTACCGACGCCAGCGGCTTCGATAAGGAGGCCGGTGTTCTCGTTGACGCCGTTAAGCGTTTCGGGAACGGAGTAGATCGAGAAGGCTGCCGGAGAAGCCAGCGCGAGTTTTTGGGCCTTGGCGCTATCGGTGAAGGTCTTGCCAGCGGCGATGTCGGCCTGGAGGGCCTTGCCGACCTTGGCGACTTCCTCGGCGAGGAGGCGGTTGAGCTGGGACTTCTTCCAGTTCTCGACGGCCTTAGTCTTCGCTTCGTCGTAGGTCGGAAGGCGGTCGTCCGTGCGCTTGTTCAGGAAGATGAACGTCGCACCTTCTTCGGAGCGGTAGACTTCGGTGCGCCATTCCTTTTCGGTGAGCTCGGCGGCGACACGCAGGGCTTCGGCGGGGACCTTGGCGACGGTGGGAGGATTGATGACTTCGAAGGAAGGGATTACCGTTACCTTGGCGTTCTTGGCCTTGATCCAGGCGGCGAGTTCCTTGCTGTCGGACTTGGCGGTATCGATGGCGAACTTCTCGGCGAGCTCGTCGGAGACCTGGCCAGCGAGGTTGGTGATCGCGCGGTCGGCACGGACGAGCTTCTCAAGCTCGGTGCGCTTGGCGAGGGCCTGTTCCTTGACCTTGCCGGTCTCGAACTTGAACTTCTCTGCCTGATTATAGCCCATGTTGATGATCTCGTCGTCGGAGACTGGTGCGGTGTCGGTGGCCGAAGCGGAAATGGTGACAGCCGTGACGGCGACCTGCGGGGGGAGGCGGTAGTTCTCGATGTTGGCCGTGAAGGCTTCCTTCACTTTGGCTTCGTCGACCTTGATCTCGGGTTTGAAGCCAGCGGCGGCGAAGGTGGCGACGTCGACGGTCCACTGGGTGCGTTCGCGGTCGAGGATACGCTTGATCTGGCTGGCGGTGGCGTGGCCGGAACCGGCGAGGGTGCTGATGGCTTTCTGGATGCGCCAAGTGTCCTTGATGTAGTTCTCGAAGCGGGCGCGGGTCTCTTCGTCGGAGATGTTGAGCTGCTTGGCGGCGAACTCCAGGAACTTGTTGAGGCCGTCGGCGTTCTTACCGTCGGGGGAGGTGGTCATCTCGCGGGCGACGCGACGGATCTCGACGACGGAGGGGGCGGGGATGCCGAGGGAGTCGGCGAGGCTGAGTTCGGCGACGCGCTGGACCAAGCCGTTTTCGTTCATGCGCTGGCCGGTCATCTGGGCGAAGAAAGTCGCGTCACGGAAGCGAGCGCGGACGGTGGGGTCGTTGAGGTCGACGCCCTGGTAGACGGAGGTGGTGGCTTGCCCGCCCCCCACGCTTTGGACGACCGGGAAGAAGACGAAAGAAACGACAATAACCAAGAGCAGGGATCCGAAGATTAGACGGTGCTGCTTTGCGGTGGCGTTCTGGAGCCAGGTAATCATTCGGGCAACTTACCCCAGTCTTTCGGCGGGTGTCAATCAGTCCAAGCCCTCCCCGGTGCTTGCATTTGGCGGGGTTATTAACATCCCTTGGGGCCGTGACTAAACCCCTCCATTGCATCGTCGCCGTGGCCCGTAATGGGGTCATCGGCATGGGAGGTAGGCTTCCTTGGCATATTCCCGAGGACCTAGCCTGGTTCTTGGACCAGACCGCCGGGGGTGTCATGATCGAAGGGCCGGCCTGTTATGCCGAACTGGGCAAGGCCCTACCGGGCCGGGGTACCGTGGTGGTCTCCCGCGACCCCGCCAAGTCCTTCCCCGGTGCTGAGCGGACGACCTCCTTGGCTGAGGCCATCGTCATCGCCGAGCGCATGGACCAGTGGAAGGGGCCGACGTGGATCACCGGTGGCCAACGCATCTACGCCGAAGGGATGCCGCTCTGTGAGCGCCTGCTCATCACGCGCATCGATCGCGACTTCGATGGCGACCGTTTCTTCCCCGCCGACTGGCAGAAGGTTTTCACGAAACTGGTGTCGTCGAAGAAGGGCGAGTATCAGGGATTGGGGTATGCGTTTGAAATCTGGGAACGGTAAGCGTGGCTGACGCCGCGAGGGTGCACGTGGGCAAGGTGACACGGGGACATGGGGAAGGCTTAACTCAAGGGGGCGGAGACCGGAATGTATGCTGCGGACGTTTCCCCAGCTAACTATCTGGTCTCCGGTTTCCCTTTGAGTTTTGTCTCGAGGTAGGGCTGACCATCCTTGGTCGGCCGCGGTCGAGCAGGGATGCTCGACCCTACCCGATGCAGCACTGTCGTGACGCGGTCCCGACCCTGCCTTGTCCCCGTGCCAGCGAAACCCTTGTCTCCTCGCGACTATGCGTGATTTGGCTCCCATGGACCGCCAAATCAAGCATAGTCGCGCTATGCTGCTTCCCCTGCTCCTATTGGCTGCGATTCCGCCGACGATTTCCGAAGAGTCGAAGGTGCCGCCGTATACGTTACCCGATCCGCTCGTGTGCGCCGATGGCCGCAAGGTGACGGACGCGAAGACGTGGAACGAGGTACGCCGTCCGGAAGTCTTCCGTCTGGTCGAAGAGAACATGTTCGGCCGTACGCCGGATACGTCTAAACTGCATGCCGATGCGGTGGTCGAGGTCCGCGAGCAATCCAAGGACGCCTTCGGCGGCAAGGCCACGCGCACGCAGTTCAAAGTTTGGCCGATCGGTAAGAAGGGCCCATCGTTCGACATGTTACTCTATGTCCCCAATGCGGCGAAGCGTCCGGCTCCGGTCTTCGTCGGGCTTAATTTCGGTAGCAACCACACCACCACTGAAGATCCGGCGGTCTTCGTCGCTGCAAGTTGGGTGTCCAAGCAGTGGGCCTTGAAAGGGTCCACGCAGGCCGATCCGGCCTTACGTGGCGGGCAGGCCCGCCGCTGGGAGTTTGAGACTCTCATCGACCGCGGCTACGCTTCGGCGACGGTCTACTACGGCGATTTCGAGCCCGATCACCCCGAGGGCTGGAAGCATGGTTACCGTGCGGCAATCTCGTCTGACGGCGTAAATGCGCAGTGGAAGGACGGCGAGTGGGCCGCCATCGGCTGCTGGGCGTGGGGCCTGTCCCGCATGCTCGACGTCCTTGAGAAAGTCCCTTCCGTCGATGCTAAGCGGGCCGCGGTGCACGGCCACTCGCGTCTCGGTAAGGCCTCGCTCTGGGCCGGCGCCCAGGATCAACGCTTTGCTTTCGTGATCTCCAACAACTCCGGGTGCGGTGGCGCCGCGCTCAACAAGCGCATCTTCGGCGAGACCGTCGGCGTCATCACCGGTCACTACAAAGGCCGTGGTTTCCCGCATTGGTTCACCGCGCGCTTTGCGACTTTCTCGGAGAAGGAAGACCAGCTGCCGCTCGACGCCCATTACCTGCTCGCGCTCGCCGCCCCGCGCCCGCTCTACGTTGCCAGCGCTTCCGAAGATAGTTGGGCTGATCCCCTCGGCGAATTCCTCGGCGCCGTGCATGCCGACCCCGTCTATCGCGTGCTGGGCCAGCCTGGCCTCGGCGTCAAAGAACAGCCGCCCGTCAGCAAGTCCGTCGGCCAGACCATCGGGTATCATCTCCGCCCCGGTAAGCACGACATCCTGCTCGAGGACTGGAAGAACTACGCCGATTTCGCCGACCGCGTGATGCCTGCGAAATAAGGCCAGGACTGCCTGTGGGGGCGGGAAGGGTTGACTAACCCCCGTTTAAAGGGATTTTAGAACCTCACGCTCCTGTATTTCAATGGATAGAATGCTAGCCTCCGAAGCCGGCGATTTGGGTTCGACTCCCAACGGGAGCACCACTTTGAAGCGAGCAAAGCTCGCGAGGGATAGGGACAGGGGTAGGGCTGGGTAATATTGGTAGGGTCGAGCATCCCTGCTCGACCGCGGCCGACCAAGGATGGTCAGCCCTACCTCGAGACAGAACACAAAGGGAAACCGGAGACCGGATGATTGGCTGGGGTGCAGGACCACAGCATCCTTTCCGGTTTCCGGTCTCCCTTTGCTTTAATTTCCCGCTGTATCCGGCTCCTGCTCACCCGTCACCTTACTACCGACGGTGAGCATGACGATGAAGCCGATGACGGCGTAGCAGATCGACGAGCCGAGCAGCACGTTACGTAGCTCGAAGAGGTCCGTCATCACGCCCATGATGATCGCGGCGAAAGGCAGGAAGCCAAAGAAGCTCAGGCCGGCGACGGCCGAGACGCGGCCGCGTAGTTCCGCGGGCGAACGTTCTTGGACGATGGTGTTGGCCAGGCCGACCAGCGTCGAGACGCCGACCGCAAGGCAGACGAGCGAGACACCCGCCCAGATCAGTTCGTGCGACTGGCTGAGGCTGACGAGCGCGCCGCAGGCGAGGACCATGCCGATGAGAATGGCGAGGCGACGCAGGTTCGGGCGTAGGGCCATGATGAGGAGCGAGCCGGACACCGAGCCAAGGCCCGAGCAAAGCATGAGCAGGCCCATCTGCTCCGCCGTGGCGTGGAGGTCGTTCTTCGCGTAGAGCGGCAGCAGTACGATGATGACCGGGAAGACGAAGAGGGTATTGGTGGCGAGGAGCGCGACCATCGCGAGGCTGGGCTTGTCCTGACGGACATGGCGGAAGCCTTCGCCCGCGCCGCCTTGGCGCTTCTGTTCTTCCTCGATGGTCCCCTGTGGTCGTCTGGGCAAAGTGGCCAGCGCGGCCATCAGCGCCAAAAAGGAGGCTGCGTTCAGATAGAAGGCCCATTCGGCCCCGTAGCGACCGACGAGATAGCCCGCGGCGGCCGGGCCGACGAGACGGGTGGCGTGGAAGACCGCGCGGTCCACTGAGATGGCCTTGGCGACGTTCTCCTTGGAGACGAGTTCCGGCACGATTGCCGCGGCGGCGGGCATCTCGAACGAGCTGGAGACGCCCAGCAGGGCCGCAGCCAAGATGAGATGCCAGGTGTGCAAGGAGCCGTGGGCGATGAGCTGACCGATCGCGAGGGCGAAACCGATCTGCGCGATCTGGCAGACTTGCAGGATGAACCGTTTGTCGTGACGGTCGGCGCACGCCCCGCCGAAGCGGAAGAGTGCGAGCATGACCACTCCGGTTGCGAGGTGCGGTGCCGCCTGCAGCAATCCTTCGTATTTCTGGAGTCCGTCGCGGACGACGACTTCGGTCATCACCCAGCCGAGCGCCATGCCCTGCATCCAGGTGCCCGTCATGGAGATCCCTTCGCCGACCATGTAGCGCGTGAACGGGCCGTTCGGGAAACGTTCAGCGGTAGGACTGGTGGAGGATTCGTGCATTGGGCGGCTGAGAGTATGGAGTATCGAGTATGGAGTATAGGAAAAGAACGCGGGGTAGGGCTGACCACCCTTGGT
>DBCR01000061.1:0-35241 GCA_002293125.1 Opitutia bacterium UBA953 | reverse complement strand
AGCGAGGGCGCTCAACCCTACCTAGCCGCTCCTACTTCTTAAACGCCGCCTCAGTCGCCTTCCAGGCCGCATCGACGGCGGGGCGGATGACCTTGAGCATCGCGGCGTAGCCGGCTTCGGAGGGGTGCAGGTTGTCCTTGAGATAGACGTCGGGGCGGGGCTCGCCGTCGGGGAGGTTGAGCGCGGGGTTGATGTCCACGAACCGGATCTCCGGATGGGCGGCGGCGAGGGCGCGGAAACCTTCGTCGGCTTTCTTCATCTCAGCCCACTTCGCCCGGCGCGAGGGAGCCTGGGTGGTCGAGAGGAGCACGAGCTGGGCGTGCGGATTTTCCGCGCGGAGGCGACGATGGTATTCGGTCACGCGGGCGATCACGGCCTCGGCGGCATCACCGGCGTTGATGTCGTTGCTGCCGCAGTGGAAGACGACCACGCGCGGGTGGTAGGGCAGTACGATGCGATCCATGTAGCCGAGGACTTCCGTGGTCTTCGAGCCGCCGAAGCCACGGTTGATGAGCGGGTAAGGGGCGAAGTCGCGGGCGGCCGTCTTCCACAGGCGCAGCGTGCTGGCACCCGAGAGGAGCAACGCGCCCTGAGGCGGAGGCGTGGCCTTGTCCGCGGCTTCGTAGGCCGCGATGTCCTTGTCGTATTTGGCCGATGAGAAGACCGCAGGCTTATCGGCGGCGAACCCGGTCACAGCGAGCAGGAGGGCGAGGAGGAGTTTCATTTTTGAAGGGGAAGGGGTTGGGGTAGGGGAAGGAAAGGCAGGGAGGGGAGGAGGGCAATACTAGCGAGGGCCTGAGGACACGTTGGCACGTGGGCCGGAGGACATGAGGACAGGAGGGCCGGAGGGCCAGAGGAGATGAGGATCGGAGGGAAAGAGGACACGCAGTTGATCAGTTGATCCGTGGGCAGGTTGGCCAGAAGAAGAGGTGCAAAGGTGAGGGTAAGGCGGTCGTTGGGCAGAAATCCTGAAACTGCCACCTGCGCTCTCTGGCCCTCGTCACCTCCGGTCCTCGAGCCCTCGCGAAATTGACCGCCAACCGCTATCCGCTGACACCCATCTCTGGTTTTGGCTTTCCTCTGCCATCTGTCATCCGTCATCTTTCCTCTATCTTCCCTCCCATGCCCCTCGTCCCTGGTCTCCTCAGTCCCTATGAAGCCGTGCGCGGCTTCGTGTATCTCCCCCGCCTGGTCTCGAAGATCCGCCTGCACGCGGCGGGTCAGCTGCATGCCGACTTCGTGAATAACCTCGGTAAGGCCTTCGACGACCGTTGCTGCCAATATCTCGGGATCAAATACGACGAGCTGCGCGTGTGGGTGCTGCAGAATCCCACGGCGACGCAGGACGAGGTCCTCGCGTGGGCCGAAGCCAAGGGTCGCAAACTTTCCACGAACGAGATCGAAATCTGGAATGGCTTCATGACCAAGCGCGGCTGGCGCGACGAAGCCAACGAAGTGCTCGTGCGTCGGCTCAAGGAGAACGGTCTCCCCGCCGACGCCGGCGTCGACACGATGTTCGACTACATCGAGGTCGATGAAGGTCGCCCGGCACGAAAAGCGGCGCTTTAAGGCGGGTTTTTCAGAATAACCTTATAATTAGGGGTTGAGAGGGGAGGCGGCCAGCCCAAGGCTGACCCTCCCCTTTTTACGAACCGTATCTTTGCCGATACTTCTTCGCTTTGCGTCGCCTTCTCACATCAACGCCCCGTCCGACGGGGAACGGTCTTCGGACCGGGGAGGGACGCGCATGATCCTGTCACTGGTCTTGGCCCAGGTGGCCGAACAGGCTCCGGCGGTGGCGAAAGCGTCGCCGGCCATCGTGAATAATTTCCAAATCGCTTTACTGGCTTTCAAGTCGGGTGGCTGGATTGTCGCGCTCATCGGCGCCGCCGCGATGGTCGGTCGTCTGCTCGTCGATGAGGCCGCCGATGCCAGCTGGCAGCGCTCGCTCCGGCACGTCATCGCCGCCGCGATCTTCGCGGTCATCGCCTATTTCGTCACGTTCCAGTGGGAACTCTCGGCGCTGAACAAAGCCATCGTCCAGGGTCTTTGCGGTGCCGTCGCGCCGGAACTCGTGGACTGGCTTTCGACGACCATCCGCAAGAAACTCGGTTTCAAGGACAAGCAGAAGACGCCTGCCTGGAAGAGCCTTTTCTCGCGCAAGAAGAAACCCAAGCGTCGACGTCGCACGACCGCCAAGACGGCCGTCCCGGCGAAGAAGGGCTCGCCGGCGAAGGCTGCGCCTAAGAAGGGCACCAAGAAACTCGCCGCTAAGAAACCCGCCGCCAAGAAGCCTGCCGCCAAGAAGGCACCGGCCGAAAAGAAGCCGCCCGCCAAGAAGCCCGACGACGGTCAGTCCACCCTCAATCTTTAAACAAAAACCACCATGTGTGCCCAGCGTAGCCGCGGTCGATCCGCCAAGAACAACCTCATCCAAGCCGAGATCGGCATCGTCGGCATGGCCGTCGTGACGTTGCTCGTCTCCCTGGCCGGCCTCTGGTTCAGCCATGAACTGCGCGACACCACCAAGCGCGTGAAGGACACCACCATCAGTATCCAGTCTTCCTTCGAAGCCTATAAGAGCGCCATGAAGTCCGCTGATACGGGGGTCGTGCTCTTCACCGACCAAGGTACGAAGTCGGATAATAAGAACGTCGAAGTGACCGCGACCGCGGCGACCAGTGCCTTGGAAGTCGCCGAACGCGATACCAAGCAGTCCATCAAGCTGCTCGACCAGGTCATTGAACTTCTCGCCACCTATGAGACCGTCACGGTGACCTTCGGCGCCTCCGCGCTGATCTTCGCGCTCTTCGTGGCCATCCGTCGGTTCCGCATGTAAGCGGAGCGTGGCTTAGGCGAAGTGGCCGAAGCCGCGGACCTTGATGGGCTCGCCGTCCGCGACGTCGCGGGCGAGGCCCGTGCCGGCTTCGACGACGCCGATGCGGGTGAGCGGCGTGAGCGGGAAGGCTTTACGGAAATGCGCTTCGATTAGGTCTGCACGGTCAGCGCTCACGCTGAAAAGCAGTTCGTAGTCCTCACCGTCTTGCAAGGCGTGTTCGAGGGTGGGTTTGCCGTCGGATTTGGCGAGCACGGCGGCCGCGTCGGCGATGGGTAGATGGGCCACGCTAATCCGCCCGTCGAACTTGGTTCCGATCAGGCCGGGCAGGTCTTTGGCGAGTCCGTCGGAGAGGTCGGTGCAGGCGGTGACTTCGCCATGCCCGCAGAGCCATTCGCCTTCGGCGAGGCGCGGGGAGAAATCGAGGTGCTTGCCGTAGAGCGAGCCGCCGAGCTGGCCGGTGACGAAGAGTACATCACCCGCGGCGCACAGCTTGCGCGTCAGGATACGATGGGCGAAACCTTGGACGGCGAGTGTGCCGATGAAGGCGCCGTTGGGTCCGCGGCAAATGTCGCCGCCGACGACGCGAAGGCCGGCCTTGGCGGCGGCGCGCCCGGCGCCGTGGGCGAAGTCGGTGAGCCAGCTCGCGTCGACGTCGGCGCCGATCACGAGGGAAAGCAAAGCGTCGGAAGGCACGGCTCCGGCCGCAGCGAGGTCGCTGAGGTTACGATTTACCAGTTTGGCGCCGGCGCGGATGCCGTCGCACGCGGCGTCGAAGTGTCGGCCCAGGATCACCGAGTCGATCGTGCTCGCACGGATGGAGCGGCCACCGGTGGTCGGCAGATGCGCGCAATCGCCGCCGGGTCCTTCGGGGAAGGCCGGGGCGGCTTCGGCGAGCGACTGTACCACGCGACGGATGAGCTCTTCCTCGGTCAGCTTGGCGACCGAACGGTCCGCGGCGGTGGTGAGGGCTCCCATGGCCTCAGAGCGTGGAGGCGTTGGGGGCCAGTTTCAACCAGAGTAAGTTCCAACCGTTGAAACAGCAGTGAATCGCCATGCAGGTGATCAGCCCGTAACGGTCGCGGACGAGGCACATGAACGCCCCGAAGGCGAACAAGGGCAGGGCGGCGGAAGGGCTCAGATGCGCGGCGCTAAAGAGGGCGCCGGTCACAACGATGGCGATCCAGCGGCCGTGGGTTTGGGAAACGGCGCCAAGGCGGCGCAGGCCTGGGTAGATCATTCCGCGGAAGGCGAGTTCTTCCATGATGGGGGCACCAATCGTCACCGCCAACGCGATCGTCAGGAAGCGCCAAGTATCGACGTCGGTCTTTAATACCGCGTCGACGATCTCCTGGGGTTCATCGGCGGGCGGCAGGCCGGCCCAACCGCTGAGGAAGAGCTGCTCCCAGGCGACGTGGAAGCCTTTCCAGACGAGCGTGGTGGCGAGGCCCAGGGCGAAGATGGAGAGTAGTCCGAGCAGGACGCGGGGAACGCTGAAAGAGCGGAGCGCCTGAAGGATGGGCGAGCCATCGGTCTTGGGCTCATCGGTCTCGACAGACGGCGCCCAGTCGAGCGTTCGGGGTGCGACCGCGCCCATGCCGAGCATCGCCAAGGCCGCGGCGAGCTGCCCGCTGAACGCAGCGGTGAAGACATGCGCCTGGGAGAAGCCGAAGTGGGTGGAAAAGCTTTGCGCCACCATCTGCGTCACCAAGCCGAAGAGAATGCCGAAGGCGAGCAGGCCGGTGCAAAGGCCCATGATCGCATCGCTGGCGGAAATCGTCGGCGCTGCGACCTTGCCCGGAAGGCCCCGCCAGCACTTCAGCGCATACACGCCGATGAAAGCCGCCAAGAGACTGACGATCACGCACGCCCAGTCCCAAGGCCCGAAGGCATAAAGGGACTCCGTGAGCTGGTCCATCGTCGCTTAGGCGCCGAAGGCCTGACGACCGCCGACGAACGTCGCGCGGACGCGACCCGTCAGCGCGCGACCGACGAGCGGGTTGTTGCCGGACTTCGAGGAGAGGTCGGCGGACGTCGGCGTCCAGGCGGCCTTAGGGTCAAGGAGGACCAGGTCGGCGAGGGCCCCGGCTTTGAGCGTGCCAGCGGAGAGCCCGAGGGCCTTGGCCGGTCCGTGGGTCAGGCGCGCGATGAGGAGGGCGAGGTCGGCGTGGCCGCCGGTGACAAGCGCCGTGTGGGCGGCCGCGAAGGCCGTCTCGAGCGTCGCGGCGCCGAAGGGGGCCAGGTCGAACTCGCAGTCCTTCTCGGTGGCCGTGCAGGGCGAGTGGTCGGAGCAGATCGCGTCGATCGTGCCGTCGACCAGTGCGGCGATGAGGGCGAGGCGATCGGCTTCTTCACGGAGAGGCGGATTCGTCTTCAGGCTCGTGCCGTAGTGGGCCAGCGCGGCGTCGGTGAGGAGCAGGTGCAGGGCGGAGACTTCAGCCGTGACCGCGAGCTGCTTCGCCTTGGCACGGCGGACGATGTCGGCGGAGCCGCCGGAGGAAAGGTGCTGCAGGTGGATGCGGGCCTTCGTGAGTTCGGCGAGCAGGCAGTCGCTTGAGACCACGACTTCTTCGGCGGCGCGGGGCAGGCCGCGGAGGCCGAGGCGGAGGGACCAAGCGCCTTCGTGCATCTGGCCGCCTTCGGTCATGCTGCTGTCCTGACAATGATCGAGGACCACCAGGTCGAACATCGCGGCGTATTCCAGCGCGCGACGCATGATCTCGTTGTTCTGGACGCCCGAGGTCGTGTCGGTGACGGCGACCACACCGGCCTTCTTCATCGTGCCGAGCGGAGCGAGGGCCTTGCCTTCATGGCCTTTGGTGAGAGTCCCCGTGGGCAGCACGCGCACGGCGGCGTCGCGCGTGCAGATTTCGCGGAGGAGTTGAATCGTGCCGACGTTATCCGCCGCGGGCAGCGAGTCGGGCATCGTGACGACAGTGGTGAAACCGCCGGCGGCGGCCGCGCGGGTGCCGGTGCGGATCGTCTCGCGGGGTGTCAGGCCCGGTTCGCCGAGGCGGCAGTTCAGGTCGACAAAGCCCGGGGCGACCAAGAGACCCGCTCCGTCGATGACGCGGGCCTTGGCCTGGTCGGCGGCGGAGAGCTGGTCGACGAACTTGCCGTCGAGGGCGAAGATGTCGCCTTTGGCTTCATCGCGCTTGGCAGAGGGATCGATCACGCGGGCGCCGCGGATCCAGAGGGGGGAGTTGTCGGCAGGGTTCATCGGCTGATGGCTCCAGTGCAGAGGTGAAGGACGGCCATGCGGACGGCGACGCCGTTCCGGACTTGTTCGAGGATGACCGAGCGGGGGCCGTCGGCGACTTCGCTTTCGACTTCGACGCCTCGGTTGATGGGGCCTGGGTGCATCACGATCGCCTCGGGCTTGAGCCAGGCGGCGCGTTCGGCGTTGAGTCCGAACTGCGAGGTGTATTCGCCGAGCGAGGGGAAGTGGGTGGTCGTCTGGCGCTCATGCTGGATGCGCAGGAGCATCACTGCGTCGCAGTCTTTGAGGGCTTCCTTCAGGTCATGGACGATGCGGACCTGCGGGTAGGCTTCCTTCAGCGAGGCCGGGACAAGCGTCGCGGGACCCGCGAGGGTGACCTGCGCGCCGAGTTTCGAGAGGCAGAGGATGTTGGAGCGGGCGACGCGGCTGAAGAGGATGTCGCCGAGGATCGTGACCTTGAGCCCTTCGACCTTGCCGAAGCGGCGGCGGAGCGTGAACGCGTCGAGCAGGGCCTGCGTCGGGTGTTCGTGGGCGCCGTCGCCGGCGTTGATGACCGAGATATCGAGGACCGAGCCCAGGTAGCGGGCCGAACCGGCGGAGGAGTGGCGCATCACGATGGCGTCGACGCCCATCGCGCGGATATTCTCGGCCGTGTCGCGGAGGGTCTCGCCCTTCACCAGGGAGGAGCCCGTCGTGTTGATCGAGACCACTTCGGCGCCGAGCTTCTTGGCCGAGATCTCGAAGGCCGTGCGGGTGCGCGTGCTCGGTTCGAGGAAGAGGTTCACGACCGTGCGACCTTTCATCAGGTCGAGGCCCTTGCCCGGCGCGAGCGCGGGCAGGAACTGGTCGGCCTGGCGGAAGAGCAGTTCGATCTCGGGGCGGGAAAGCTCCTCGATGCCGGTCAGGTCTTTTTTCGTCCAGGTGTCTTGTGAGGCCATGCGGTGAGGTTCCGGTGGCCCTAACGAGGTTAGGACCATGGGGAAAGTGGGGAGGGAGGGCTCTTGGTCAAGGGATTAGCGTCAAAGGAAGCCTGGAGGACACGAGGGCAGGAGGGCCGGAGGGCACGAGGACCCAAGAATATGAGGGCACGAGGGACTGAGGACACGAGGACCCGAGTAAGGCACTTCGGGAGATAGGTGCCCCTCAGATTTCCCTGTGGCTTTGCCTCGAATCCTCGGGCCAACGTGCCCTCTGGCCCTCGGGACTTACTTCGCGAGTAGTTCCCGCACCTTGGCGCCGATGGCGGCGGCGGCTTCGCCCTTCTTGTCCTTATGGGCGGCGACGACGTTCACGAGGGCGCTGCCGACGACCACGCCATCAGCGACCTTGGCGATGGCTTGGACGTGGGCGGCGGTGGAGACACCGAAGCCGACGCAGATGGGCAGGGCGGTGTGCTTACGGATCTCGGCGACCGAAGCCGAAAGATTGGCGGCCAGTTCGGAGCGCTCGCCGGTCACGCCTTCGCGCGAGACGTAGTAGATGAAGCCGGAGGCGTGCTTGGCGATGAGGCCGATGCGGGCGGGCGGCGTGGTCGGCGCCACGATGAAGATGTTAGCGAGGCCGTGTTTCTTCGAGGCTGCGATCAGCTCCTCGGCTTCTTCGGGCGGGCAGTCGAGGACGAGCATGCCGTCCGCACCGGCGGCGCGGACCTTGGCGCAGTAGCTGTCGAGGCCGAACGAGAACAGCAGGTTATAATAGCAATAGAGCACGATCGGCTTGTCCGTGCCGGCGCGCACCGCCCGGAGCACGTCGAGCAGGCCGTCGTAGGTCATGCCGCCTTCGAGGGCGCGCTGGGCGGCGAGCTGGTTCGTGAGGCCATCGGCGAGCGGGTCGGAGAAGGGCACGCCCACTTCGAGCACATCGGCGCCGTTCTGCGCCAGGGAAAGAAGGACGGCCTTGGACGTCTCGACGTCGGGGTCGCCGGCGCAGACATAGCTCACGAAGGCCGGGCGGCCTTCGGCTTTGCAGCGGGCGAACGTCTGGGCTAAGCGATCCATGCGCGGAAGGAAGCCGGGTTTGGTCCCGAGGGCAAGGCGAAGGCGAACGCCGCCCGCTTTCCCGGGTTGCCAATCCGAGGCGCGTCCGCACCTTGGAGCTGTCGGCCCAAGTGGTGGAACGGTATACACATCAGACTTAAAATCTGCCGCCGAAAGGCTTACCGGTTCGAGTCCGGTCTTGGGTACGACGACACGAAACAGGCCGCACGGATGGTGCGGCCTGTCTTCCCGTTTCCGGGACAAATAAGTCCAGAGTCCTAGCTACGGGACTCTGGGGTCGGGTACGGAGAGTTTGAATCCTGATTCCGTTAGTCGCCCTCGCGACTGATGCGTCCTTTATAAGGGAGGCTCTTACCTGAGTGAAATTGACTGACCGTGTTGTGCTCATCCCTCAGGGGGTTGTCAACGGATTCGTCGAAAACCCCGAAAATATGACAGAAAAGCCGATTGGAGGCCGATAAAGGCCTTTAAAAGGGGGTGCCGCCGGTCAGCGCTTGAGGCTGAAAGGCGTGAAATCGGTGTCGGTGTCGAACGCATCGACGCCCTCGGCCTGCTTAAGCTTGGCGCAGACGACCGTGGTGACCGGCGTCATCACCACCTCGACGAGCACCTTGAAGACCCAGTTGGCGAACATGACGGCGAGGAGTGTCTGCGGGCTCCAGATACCGATGAAGGCGAGCGGGTAGAAGATCAGGCTGTCGACGCCCTGGCCGACGAAGGTCGAGCCGATGAAGCGGGCCCACGGATGCTTGCCGCCCATGCGCACCTTCATCTTCGCGAGGACGTACGAGTTGAGGAAGTCGCCGACGAAGAACGCGACGATCGAGCCGAGTGCGATCCGCCAACCGCCGCCGAAACACGTCTCGAGCGCGGGCTGTAGCTGTGCGCTGAAGGGCTCGTTCGGGCTGGCCGGCATCGCGAGGACGACCCAGGTCATGACCGTCGCGAAGAGCATGGCACCGAAGCCGGCCCAGATCACGCGACGCGCGAGGGCGTAGCCGTAGACTTCCGTGAGGATGTCGCCGAAGATATACGACAACGGGAAGAACAGGTTGCCCGCGCCGAAGTCGGTCTTACCGAAGAAAGGCAGGTCGAGCTGCACGACCTTCGCCGGGCCGATGAGGTTCGAGCAGAGCAGCACCGCGACGAACGCGCCGAGGATGAGGTCGTAGTAGCGGAAGCTGCGGGTCATCGTCGCTTAGGGTGAAAGGAACAGGCCCGTTCGCCAGCGGGGGCGCGAAAAATCAGCGGCCGAGGGCGGCCTTGAGGAAGGGCTCGAAGATGTCGGCCTGGCGATGGAAGCCCAGGTCGCTCGCGTGCGAACCGTCCGTGGCGCCATCGCTGTCGTCGCCGTAGAGGTGGTCGCCGGGCACGTAGGACAGGCCTTTGACGCCTTCCTTCACGAGCTGCTCATAGGCAGCCTTGAGCGCGGCATGGTTATCATCGTGGTGCTTGCGCAGCGAGGCCTTGAGCCAGGCGTCGGTGTTGCGTCGGTCCTCGACGAGGATGATCGGGGTGCCGGGGCGGGCGGCGCGCAGCTGCTTGACGAGGGGCACGCATTTCTCGGTGACGGCCGCCGCGTTCATGTTCGGGAGACAGTCGATGACGTAGGCGGCGGCGTCGATACGCGTGAGGAATTCGCCGACGGCCTGGTCCATGCGGCCGTTGCCGGAGAAGCCCAGGTTCACGACCGGCACGTCGAAGCGGCGACCGAGGATGGCCGTGTGCACCATGCCTGGGCGGCTGGCGCAGGCACCGTGCGTGATCGAGGTGCCGTAGAAGACGACGGGCTTCGCACGCGGCTTGAGGCCGACGAATTTTTTGCCTTCGGGCACGCCGACGTGGAGGAATTCGACGCCGTTGAAGAGCGGCAGGTAGATCGCGTATTCGCGTTCACCGGCGTCGAGGCCGTCGGCGAGGCGGATTTTCATCTCCTGCGCACCGGGGCGGGCGACTTGCACCCAGCGCCACTTGCCGTCCCGATCGCGGGCGTAGAGGTCGAGGCCGCTGACGCCGGTGGCGGGCATGTGCGGCATCGCAAGCTGAGCCTTGGTTACCTTGTAATGCGCGTAGATCGTCGTGGCGTCGGTACGGAAGCGGAACATCTGGCCCACGCTGTCGCGGCTCAGGCTCCAGACGGCCGGCGTGACCTTGCCGTCGGCTTCGGCGGGCAGGCGGTCGAAGTAGCTCTTACGCACCGCGTCGGGAAAGGCGCGGCCTTCGAGGTCGGTCTCACGGACGTCATGCCAGGAGACCTTCTCGTCCGTGGGGATGGCGAAACGGTCCACAGGTCTCGGCGCGGCCTTAGCGGCCGGGGCTTTCGCGGCGGGCTTGGTCTGCTGAGCGAAGCCGGCGGAGCTGGCGCAGAGCAGGGCGACGAGGAGGGCGGTGGTCTTCATGGTCTTGGAAATCACAGGGCGCTGCCGTGCGTCAGGGCGATGGTGCGGATCGCGGCGAGCGGCTTCTCGTACTCGTCCAGCGCGGCGATGTAGTCTTCGCGGGCCTTATCCGCGCGCTGGAACGCCGACTCCGTGGAGGACTTGGTCTTGTCGAGGTTCGACTGGGCTTTCGCTTCCATGTCCTCGGCGGAGGCGAGCGAAGCCGAGGTGATGCGGATCTGTTCCTGGAGGAACTGCAGTTCGCGGATGTCGATATTCGGTTGGGAGCGGAGCAAGGCGAGTTGGGAGCGGAGCGATTCGAGGCTACGGCGGAGGCGGGTCACGCGGTCTGACTCACGGGTGACGTTGGACTGCGCGCGGTTGACGAGCGTCTCGGCCTTCGCCTTGTCCTCGAGCGAGCGCTTATATTCGTCGAAGCGCAGCTTCGTGCGCGGGTAGTTGGCGGCGGACATCAGACCGACCACGCCTTCCTTCGTCACGTAGGAGAGCTGGTAGCGGCGATTATCGATGCGCAGGATATATTTCTCACCTGGCTGGTCGTAGATGATCGGTAACGTCTGGGGCGCGTCCGGTTCGGCGGCCTGCGCCGGGACTATCCCGAGCAGGAGGAGGTAGAGCAGGGCGGGGAGGGCCTTCACGCCTTAGGGATAGCCCGCATCGCGGGGGCAGTCAAACCGCCTTCTGCAGGCGTCGCCTGGCGACGTGTTGCGTAATCAGCTGGCGAACCTCGGCACGGACCGTCACGCCATTTTCATCGGCTAGCCACAATTTGAGTAAGCCGGCGTAGAAGCACAACGTCTCGCGGGCGGCTAAGGCCGGGTCGAGATCGGCGGATGCCAGTTTCATCCGGACGGCTTCCCCGTAGAATTCCGTCACTTCGGTCAGGAAGAGCGAGCTGGCTGACATCAGGTCTTTACGGACGCTGGCGAAGGCGCCGACGTATTCGCATTTCCAGAGCATGACCTCGTAGGTCTCTAGCGCCTGCCGGTCGGTGCGCAGGCGATCAAGGGCCGCCTGCAGGCCGGCCTCGAGCCGCTCCAGGGCGTCCCCCGTCCGAAAGTCGTCGAAGCGCAGGAGCGTTCCCGTCTGTTGTCGGACCGCCATGAAGAGGTCGGCCTTGTCGCGGAAGTGCCAGTAGACCGCGCCGCGGGTGACGCCGGCCTCCTTGGCGACCGTTTCCAAGGACGTGTTCGTGACCCCTTCGCGGCTGAAAACCTGCCGGGCACAGGTAACGATTCGGTCACGGGTGAGGGCGGCTTCTGCTTTGGTCTTGCGAGCCATGGTCGGGCAAATAGATTTACATACATGTCTGTATGTAAATCTCGCCCTGTCGAGGGTCTTCTTTGTGCGGTCCTAGTGCTCAGCCTGTTCGGTTGTCGCCAGGAGTCGGCCATGCCGCCTTCCGGGCCATTGCCGGTGGCGGTACTTACGGTCACTCCGACCGACCTCGCTCAGACGGCGATTGCGCCGGCGCAGACCGAAGGGGTGCGCGAGGTGGAAGTGCGTGCCCGCGTGACGGGTATCTTGCAGACGGTCAATTACGCCGAGGGCGCCCAGGTGAAAGCCGGCGACCTTCTTTTCCGGATCGATCCGTCGACTTATGTCGCCGCCCATGCGTTGGCCGTGGCGCAACTCGCGCAAGAGAATGCGCGGGCGCAGCAGGCGACCGATGAGGCCGTCCGTCAGGCCGAGCTTTTCCGCCAGAAGGCCGCGAGTCGTAAGGAAGCCGATGACGCAAAGGCCTTGGCCGACGCCGCAAAGGGCGCGCGCGATGCCGCCGCCGCGAGGGCCAGCCTCGCTAAACTCGACTTAGATTATTGCGAAGTTCGTTCGCCGGTCGCCGGCATCGCGGGTCGTCGCCTGCTTACCGAAGGCACTTTGGTCACTCCGACCGGACCGGACGGCCTGCTCACCACGATCGTGAACGCGGATGAAGTTTGGGCGCGCTTCGGTCTTTCCGAAGATGATTTCCATCGCCTCTTCCCCGCCGGGGGCAAATCCGCCCAGGGCGCTGAGGTCACGCTCCTGCTCCCTAACGGCTCCGCTTATCCCGTCCGCGGCAAGATCGACTTTGCCTCGCCCCAGGTCGACACCCGTCTCGGGACGGTGCAGCTCCGCGCCCGTTTCGCCAACGCCGACGGCGGTTTGCTCGCGGGCCAGTTTGTCCGCGTTCGCGTGACCGGTGGTAAGGCCCAGGACGCCACCCTCGTACCGCAGCTCGCGCTCGTCCAAGCACCGTCGGGACGTTCGGTCTTCGTCGTTGGCGCGGGTGATCGCGCCGAGGCCCGTCCGGTCACCTTGGGCGAGGCCCAGGGTTCGAATATCGTCATCCTCACTGGCTTGCGTCCCGGCGACCGCGTCATCCTCAACCAGCTGCATAAGCTGCGCCCGGGCTCCCCGGTCGTCGTCGCTCCGGCCAAGAAGTAAATGGGCTGGGACTTTTTCATCAAGCGGCCGATTTTCTCGGCCGTCCTCTCGCTCATCATCGTCTTGGTCGGCGGCCTGGCGCTGCAGAACCTGCCGTTGTCGCAGTATCCGCAGATCGCGCCGCCCACCGTGACGGTCGTGGCGAGCTACCCGGGCGCCTCGCCGGAGTCGCTCGTCAATAATGTAGCCGCCCCCCTGGAGGAGCAGATCAACGGCGTCGAAGGCCTCCTTTATTATTCGTCCAACTCGTCCTCCAGCGGTGCGCTCAGCATCACCGTCACCTTCGAGAACGGCGTCGACCCGGACATGGCGACCATCCTCGTGGCCAACCGCGTCAAGCTCGCTGAGCCGCGCCTGCCGGAGGAGGTCCGCCGTCTCGGCGTGATCACCAAGAAGCGCTCGAACGACATCCTCATGTCAGTGTCGATCGTCTCGCCCAAGGCCACGCGTGACTCCGTCTTTCTCAGCAACTTCGCCTCCTCGGTGGTCGTGGAGGAAATCAAACGCCTCCCCGGCGTCGGCGATGCGGGCGTCTTCGGTTCCCGCGACTACGCGATGCGTGTCTGGCTAAGGCCGGACCGCATGGCTGCGCTCGGTGTCACTTCCGCTGAGGTCGTCCGTGCGATCCGTGCCACGAACACCCAGTACGCCGTCGGCCGCCTCGGCCAGGAGCCGTCGGTGGACGCCGCCTTCGTGGTGCCCGTCGTGGCCCGCGGGCGCCTTTCGACCCCCGAGCAGTTTGGCGATATCGTGCTGCGCTCCAGCTCCGCCGACGGCGTGCTCCGCCTCAAGGACGTCGCCCGCGTGGAACTCGGTTCCCAGAGTTACGAGCAGCTCAGCATGCTGGATGGCAAGCCGGTCGCCGGTATCCGCGTCTTCCTGCAGACCGGCTCGAACGCCCTCGAGACCGCCGACCGCATCCGTGCGCGGATGGATGAGCTGACCAAGCAGTTTCCGCCGGACGTCGAGTACAGCATCCCGTTCGATACCACCCGCTTCGTGCGTTCCGCCATCGGCGAGGTACGCACCACGCTCCTTGAGGCCGCCTTCCTGGTCGCGCTTGTCGTCTTCCTCTTCCTGGGTTCGTGGCGTGCCACCCTCATCCCCATGATCGCGGTGCCCGTCTCGCTCATCGGCGCCTGCGCCGGGCTGTGGATCATGGGCTACGGCATCAACATCCTGACCCTCTTCGCGATGGTCATCGCGATCGGCATCGTGGTCGACGACGCCATCGTCGTGCTTGAGAATACGGAACGCCTCATGCGCGAGAAGGGGCTCAGTCCGTTCGAGGCCGCCAAGGAATCCGTGCGCGAGGTCGCTGGCGCGATCGTCGCGATCGTCTGCGTGCTCGTCTGCGTCTTCCTCCCGGTCGCCTTCCTCGGCGGTATCGCCGGCGTGCTTTATCGCCAGTTCGCGGTCACCGTCGCGTTTTCCGTCATCCTTTCCGGCTTCGTCGCCCTGACGCTCACGCCGACCCTTTGCGCCCTGCTGCTCAAGCCGCATGTGCCCGGCGCACCGACCGGCTGGCTGGCTGGCGTCGTCGCGGGTTTTGGTCGCGGCTTTGACGCCGTGGCCGCCTGGCATGGCCGCGTGGTCCGCTGGCTGCTTGATCACCCGCGTTCGGCGGCGGGTGCCTTCCTGGCGATCGTCATCGCGAACATCGTGCTCGTCGCGAAGATTCCGCGCAGCTTCCTGCCCGCCGAAGACCAAGGCTATCTGCTCGCCATGGTGGCGTTGCCGGACGGCTCCGGCATCAATCGCACCAAGGCCTTCATGGACGACATCACGCCGAAGTTGCGCGAGAACCCCGCCGTCCGTCATACCTTCGCGATCAGCGGCTTCGACCTCCTCGGCGGCGGCGAGCGCACGAACTCCGGCACGATCTTCCTTCCGTTGAAGGATTTCGGCGCTCGTCCGCCAGGCGGCGAGGCCCTCGCCCGTCAGCTCAACGCGATCGGGATGACCCAGCCTGATGGCATGTGCCTCGTGGTAAACCCTCCCGCCATCCGTGGCATCGGTAGCGCTGGCGGCTTTGAATTCTATCTCCAAGCGAAGGATGATGATGACCCCGCCCGGCTCGCGGCGAATATCGAGAAGCTGGAGGCTGCGCTCCGCGCTCGCCCCGAGCTCACCGGTATCCGCGTCTTCCTGCGACCGGCGGTGCCGCAGTTCCTCGCCGAGGTCGACGACGTCCGCGCCGCCGCCCTTGGGGTGACGTTGCCTGACCTTCACGAAGCCCTACAGGCCACCATCGGCGTCGTCTACGCCAACGACTTCACGTTATCAGGCCGCACCTACCGCGTGCTTGTCCAGTCGGAGGCGGCTGATCGCATGGACGCCGCCGCCGCTGGCCGCGTGCATGTCCGCGCCGCGAACGGTGCGATGATCCCGCTCTCCAGCTTCGTGAAATTCAAGCCCTCCTCGGGGCCGGAGCAGCTCGAGCGGCACATGGGCTTCCTGTCCGCCCGCCTCATTTGTGCGGCCGCCCCGGGCGTGAGTTCCAGCCAGGCCATCGCGCTCGTCGAAGAGATCGCGGAGGATATCCTGCCCGTCGGTTACGGCATCGACTGGACTGCGCAAGCGTTACAGGAGAAGCGTGCGGCGACCTCCGCCTTGCCGGCGTTCCTGCTGGCGCTCTTGATGGTCTTCCTGATCCTTGCGGCCCTGTACGAAGACCTTGCGTTGCCCTTAGGTGTGCTGCTCACCGTACCGTTCGCGCTCCTCGGCGCGCTGCTCGCTGTACTCGTACGCGGGATGCCGAACGATATCTACTTCCAGATCGGGCTCGTGACGCTCATCGGTCTCGCGGCCAAGAACGCCATCTTGATCGTCGAGTTTGCGGAGACGGCTCGTCGGGCGGGCCGTTCGGCGGCCGATGCGGCCATCGAAGCCGCGCGCATGCGCCTGCGGCCGCTCGTCATGACCTCGATGGCCTTCGTGCTCGGCGTCGTCCCGCTTGCCTTCGCCAGTGGCGCGGGCGCTGCGGCCCGCCAGTCCATGGGCACGGGCGTGCTCGGCGGCATGTTGATCGACACTTTCGTCGCTACCTTATTCATCCCGTGGTTCTTCCATCTGCTTTCGGGCCGGAAGGAAAAGCCGACTCCCGTCCAGCCATGATGCCTCGCCTCGTCCTCCTGTCCGCCATCCTCCTCGGTGGCTGTACCCTTGGTCCGGATTACGTCCGGCCTGAGCTGCCCAAGGCTGACGTCTTCCCGGAAGCAGGGAAGGGTGGCGCGGCCATCCGCCCAGAATGGTGGAAGTCGCTCGGTGACCCGGAACTCGACGCCTTGGTGGCGAAGGCGTTGGTCGCCAACGCGGATCTGCGCATCGCCGTGGGCCGCGTCGAACAGGCGGCTGCCGTCTTAGGGGAAACCGAAGGCGCTGGCATCCCGCAGATCGACGCCGCGGGCGGGATCAATTCGAGCAAGCTAAGCGAAGGGGCTTACAATCAGAACCTGGCTACGACCGGCCGGCACCGTACCACCGCGCGCGGTGGTCTCACCACGTCGTTCGAGCTGGATTTCTGGGGTAAGCTCCGCCGCGCGGAGGAGTCGGCGCGCGCGCAGTTGTTAGGCGCACGCGAGGCCAGGCGCATGGTCGAACTTTCCGTCGGGGCTGCCGTCGTGCGGGCTTATGCCGCCCTCCGTGCCGCAGATGTGCAATCATTGGCCGCCCAAGAAGTCTTCGCCGCGCGCGATGAGGAAGCCGCCATCATTACCAAGCGTGCCACTGTCGGCGCCGCTGGGCCGAACGAGGTCGCCCAGGCCGAAGTCGCCCGCTCCGCGGCGGTCGCCGGGCTGGCCGACGCCCGTCGGACGCGTGCCGCCGCCGAGCACCTGATCGGAACGCTGACGGCCCAGCCGGCGCTGACCATCGCGGTGCGCCGTCAGGAGGGCCTCCGCCTTCCTGCTCCCGTGGCACCGGGCCTGCCCGCCGATCTTTTGGCCAGTCGTCCCGACGTCGTTGCCGCGGAGCAGGCGCTCGTCGCCGCCAACGCGCGCATTGGCTACGTCCAAGCCGCGCTTCTCCCTAACTTTACTCTGACCGGAGCGATCGGCTCCGAAAGCCGGGAGCTCAACGCCTTGTTTGACGGGGCGACTGCGACTAATTCGCTCGGCGTCGACCTGCGTTATCCCTTGTTTGATTTTGGTCGCGGTGCGGCACGGGTCGAAGGGGCCGTCGCTGAGCAGCACCAGGCGGCCGCCGCCTATGAGAAGGCTTTCCTCAGCGCTTGTCGTGAGGTCCGCGACGCCTTGGTCGACGTCCGGGAGACCGCGGCATCGGCCACCGCCGCCGCGCGTCGCGCCAAGGCGGCCGACGAGGCTTATCGCATTGCCACCGAGCGTGCCCGGCAGGGGCAGACCAGCCCGATGGAGCTGCTCGCTGCCCGCCGTCTACGGGCCGAATCCCAGGTGGCCGTGGCCAAGGTGCGCCAGGATCGCCTGGCTGCGCAGGTCGACCTCGTAAAGGCGCTCGGTGGTGCCCGGCCCGATGTCGTGCCGGCTGCCAAGTAGCCGTTCGCCTAGGATTGCCAACCGGCTCCGGATGGACTGAGGTGAGGCATGTCCCCTCAGCCCGAACTCTGGCCGCAGCTGGTCGCCGTCGTCGAGAAGGACGCGTTCCTGTTCGCCGCGAGCATCGTGTTCGCTCTCGCTGTCGTTCATGCTTTCGTGGCGCCGATGTTCGCCCGCGCGTCGCATCGGTTGGAGACGGCCCACGAAGAGGCCGTGAAGGCGGGCCGGGTGCCCGTCAACGAACGGGGGCAGTCTTCGGATTTCCGGGCATCGTTGCTGCATCTGCTCGGTGAGGTGGAGGCGGTGTTCGGAATCTGGACCTTCGTGCTGTTCGGACTGCTCATCGCTTGGCCTGGCAAGGGTTGGGAATTCGCCTGCCGCTATGTCGAATCGGGCGATTATGCGGCCGTGCAAGCGGGGTTGGCTCCGGTCGGCCCTTCCAAGTTCATCGAACCCCTTTTTGTCTTTGTCATCATGGCCTTGGCTTCCGCTCGGCCGATCATGGCCCTGGCTGCGCGCTTTGTCGGCGCCGTCGCCCGCCTGCTGGGAGATACGCCGGTCGCCCGCTGGTTCGTCATCCTTACCTTGCCACCGTTGTTCGGTTCGCTGATCACGGAGCCGGCCGCGATGACGATCGGCGCCTTGTTGCTCTCGACCCAGTTCTATGCCCTGAAGCCGTCCGAACGGCTCAAGTACGCGACGCTGGCCCTGCTGTTCGTCAACGTCTCGGTCGGCGGCGCCTTGACCAATTTCGCCGCGCCTCCGGTCGTGATGGTCGCGGCCAAGTGGGGTTGGAGCAGCGCGGACGTGTTCCGTCAGTTCGGGGAGGCCGCCATCGCCTCGATCCTGCTTTCCAACGTAGCTTACCTGCTGGTGTTTCGGAAGGAACTGATGGCCCTCCGGCCGAGCGCTTCCACGGACGAGGGGTCGCCTGCTTCGATCCCCGTGTGGGTCACTTCCGTTCACCTGCTGCTGATGGTATGGACGGTCGCCATGCTCGCCGGGCATCACCCCATCCTGATGGTGGGCGGTTTCCTGGTGTTCCTGGCTTTCACCGTGGCGACGCCGCAGTGGCAGGACCAGATTCGCCTTCGTGGTCCGCTCTTGGTCGGTTTCTTCCTGGCGGGGCTGGTCGTGCTGGGGGGGACGCAGGGATGGTGGATCTCGCCGGTTTTGGTGAGGCTCGATGAGAAGGCCTTGATGGCGGTCTCGGTCTTCCTCACCGCTTTCAACGACAATGCGGCCATCACCTATCTGGCGGCCCAGGTTCCGGCGCTATCGGTCTCCGGACCGATCGCGGACGCGCTCCGTCACTCGGTCCTTGCGGGCGCCTTGGCCGGAGGAGGCATGACGGTGATCGCCAATGCTCCGAATCCGGCCGGCCAGTCGATTCTGGCCGGTCATTTCGGCGACGGGGTTTCGCCGATGAAATTGGCCCTTTGGGCCTTGGGGCCCACTTTGCTGGCGCTGGCCTGCTTTGTTTTCATCCGCTAAGCCGGGAGGGAGGGGGCCTTTTTGACTGTTCAACAGGGTGTGGTAACGCCTACAATGGAAACTCCTCAATCCTACCCCGATTTTCCATGACTCCTCGTCGTCGTGCCGGTTTCACCCTGATCGAACTCCTGACGGTCATCGCCATCATCGGCATCCTGTCGGCCGCCTTATTCCCGGCGATCCGCGGAGTCCGTAAGAAGGCCCAGCAATCGTCCGCCACGACCGCCTTCACCCAGTGGGCCGGCGGCATCACCCGCTACAAGCAGGTCTACGGTTTCTATCCCAATATCGGCACCGCCTCCTACGATTCGTCCAAGGACAGTCTACATCTCCTCGAAGACCCCGCGGTTAACCTCAATTTCGTCAAGGCCATGTCCGGCCGCCTCCCGACTGGCACGGCCCTCCCGCCTGCCGACCGTAAGTCGCTCAATAAGACCGGGGAAGAGTTCTGCTCCTTCGGTAAGGATGATTTTGAAGACCCGGCCAACCTGACGGACACCAGTCTTCTGGTGGACCGCTTCGGCAACAGGAACATCCGCGTCATTTTCGACACGGATAATAACACCAATATCCGCAACATCGTCGTCCCCAAGGGCAAGGACTCCATGCCGGAAGACATTCGCGCCATCGCGGAAACCAGCGGCATCCCGGCCCGAGTCATCATCTTCACCACTGACCTCCTTGACGATTTTTCCAACGCCGAGACCAGCGTGGATCCCAGTGATTACGCCCAGGTGCTCGCCATTCAATAATGACCGTCCGTTCCATCGCCCGGAAGGGCTTCACGCTGGTCGAGCTGCTGGTCGTCATCACGATCATCCTGCTCATCTCCTCGCTGTTCCTCGGCCTCTCGCCCGGTGACGGTGGCGGTCTGCCTGCCGGGCAGCGCTTCATCGCTTCATCCATCCGCACGGTGCGGGCGATGGCCTTGATGAACCGTGGACCTGGCACGACCGGCGTCACCTACGCCAATCGCTATCGCCTGCTCATCTTGAACGATCCGGACGACGATGTGAATCACCTCCGCCAGTTCGTCATCGCCGTTGGTGGCGTCAGCTCGGCCGACTTAGGGACCGTCGATCCGTCCACCATCACCAACACCTCGGTTTCTCCCTATAAGTGGTTCTCTCCCGAACCCGCGCAGCTGCTGCCCACGGGCGTGGTGTTTGTCCCGCCCGCCACCGATACGCAGACGACACTGTCGATGGCCGTCCCCGCCAACACGCGGCGCAGTTTGATCGGTCCGCTCGCGGACAATGCTACCACCAATACGACGGACTCTCCGGCGAGTTCTCCGCCCTGGATGATTTACGCCCCGACCAACCAGCCGGTGACACTCGCCGACATGACCGACTTGAACCCCAAAAAGTGGTTCTACGTTGAGCTGCAGGGAACCGGTTCTTCCAATCATCTGGGTCGCGTGCTGCTCGTCCTCGCTAAGGGCGTGGTCCGTAATACCGGCACGGGTAAGGCCATGATCGATATCACGTCGGAAAACCAGTTCGCGGCACTCTCCCTCCGCCCTAACGGCGACGTCACGATGACCCTCGACGCCGACGAGATGGATAAGGCCAAATAATCTTCTTCCGATGAACCCTCCCCGCAATCCTTCGTCCGTCCGCCCAGGTTTCTCCCTGGTCGAGGTGACGCTCGCCATCGGCATCGTCGGCGTCGCGATCCTCTCGCTCGTCGGCATCCTCGGTTCCACCTTCCAGCAGGTCGACGAAATCATGCAGACCAATCGCGCCCTTGCCGGCGTGACCCGTCTCATCGGCGCCTTGGATAATCCCCGTTCGATCGTCTACCTTGACGCCGCCGGTGAGAAGGAGCCGAACAACAGCAAGTACCTGATGGATGCCGGGCTCGCGTTGGACGGGGGCAATCCGTCGGTCTCCAACTTCGATATCGCCTACCGCCTGCTGCAGGGCGCCCGCGACAACGGAGACAACGCGGTGTGGCTCTACGTCTACGAGCGCAAGATCGTCAGCTTCGATAACGACAAGACGGGCGCCAATGCCTACGCCTTATTCTCGAATCCTTCGATGATCGAGGTGGCCTATTGCAATGGGAAGAATCTCTCATTGGACGCCTTCTCCGGTCGTAACATCATCGGCACGCCCATGCGCGTCCGTCTTTCGCTTTCCAAGCTGCTTGTCGGGCAGCGCGCCACCATCAACACCACGACCTTCGAGCCAGAAACCACCAAGGTCGCTGCGCCGCCGTGGGGGACGTCGCCGATCCCCGCGTTGCCCAAGGACTACGCGCTGGCCTATCTCCCGATCGTCGCGGAATTCTTCTCTCACGACTACAGTCCTTACGACTCGTTCAAGACGAAGTCCGAAACTCCCCTGCTCGTCCAGAATATCGTCATCAGCCGATGAACACCCTCCTCCGCCAAGCCCGGGCCGGCTTCACCTTGCTCGAGGTGTTGGTCTCCACGGCCATCATGGTCATCATCGTCCTGACCGTCGTCACCATCGCTTCCGACACGTTGCGTGTCTATGATCGCGCCGTCGCCGACCTCTCGACCCAGTCGGAGGCGCGTGGCGCCTTGGATGCGATGGAGAATGATTTCTCGACAGCGATGCTTCGCGCCGACGGACGCTGCTGGATGGAGATCGTCGTCCCGGGGGCGAAGACGGCCGATGGCGCGCCCCCCGGCGTCCCCGGAGAGGTCGGTAACCTCCAGTCCATTGACCATCCGATTGTGATGCTCTTCGGTGCTCCGCCCGATCGCCCACGCTGGACGCCCGGGGTCGGCCGAAGTGCGCTCCGTGGTGACGTGTGCGCCATCGCCTACCGAATCGGTCAGCGCTCTCCTTTCGACGCTCCCGGTGACATGATTCAGCAGGTTTACGGCGTCTACCGCACGATCATCGACCCCGAGAACACGTTCGTCGACGCACTCCCGCTGATTCTCAATTCCAACATCGATGCCCCGCAGTCACCTTGGAATTATTGGTCCGGCGCCCCCCGTCAGTTCGCTAACTACTCCAAGACGCCAAGTCCAGGTTACGAGACCCGCGCGCTGATCGATAGCGACATCGTCAGCAAGACGCCCTGCTGGACCATGGACGAAAATAACTTCATCGCTTCGAACGTCGTCGCGATGAACTTGGTCTTCTGGTCTTCCTCGTCGCTCTCGGCGACCGCGACGGCGCCGGCGCTCCCTGACCCCTGTGCCCGCATGCCGCAGACTCTCCGTCCCGTTGTGCTAGTCTCCGCAAAGGATGATAAATCCGACATGGCGTCTTCCAAGGGGGGCTACCGTGCCATGTTCAAGGACGCCGACGGCCACGGCGACATCGCGACCGCTCCCCTGCGTTATGCCCCGAACAGCGCTCCCACTATCCCTAATCCTCTGCCGACGGGCAGCGGCAAGAAGTTCCATCCTTACGATTACTACAGCTCGCGGCTCCGCGTTTATGCCGATCGCATGTATCCAGATAACCTCCCGCTCAAGCCCACGGCTACGACCTGGTTACCTTACTTGCCTTACTCGCTCAAGGCCGTCGAGGTCTCCATCACCGTCTTGACCCCCGAAGGTTCCAAGGAGCTGCGCGGCCTCCAGATGCTCAACAATAATCAGAAGGTGCCCGAAGCTGACTTCAAGCGCATCGTCTACATGTACGGCCGCAACTACACGCGCTACATCCGCGTGCTGTCGAACGGCGGTTGAGCGGCCGGCCGACTGGCCAAAAGAAAGGGGCGCCGATGGGCGCCCCTTTTCGTTTAGCCTGGTGGGAGAACTTACTCCGCGTAGACGCCCATTGCGCGGAACTTGGCGTAGCGCATCGCAATGAGCTTCTCCGGCGAGGCCTTGGAGAGGTCGGCGAGCGAGTCGCGTAGGGTCTTGCGGATGGCGGAACCGGTGGCGGCCGGATCTTCCTGGGCACCGCCGAGCGGTTCCTTCACGACGCCGTCGACGACGCCGAGCTTGAGCAGATTAGGCGCGTCGAGGCGCAGGGCTTCGGCGGCCTTCGGGGCGTGGGCGCGGTCCTTGAAGAGGATCGCGGCGCAACCTTCGGGCGAGATGACGGAGTAGTAGGCGTTCTCGAGGATGTAGACCTTGTTCGAGACGGCGATGCCGAGGGCGCCGCCGGAACCGCCTTCGCCGATGACGAAGGTGATGATCGGCACGCCGAACTGGCTCATCTCGCGGAGATTGACGGCGATGGCTTCGGCGACGTGGCGCTCTTCCGAGCCGATGCCCGGGAAGGCGCCGGGGGTGTCGACGAGGGTGACGATCGGGAGGCCGAAGGTGTGGGCCATCTTCATCAGGCGAAGGGCCTTGCGGTAGCCTTCCGGATTCGGGCAGCCAAAGTTACGGCGGAGGTTCTCCTTCGTGTCGCGGCCCTTCTGCTGGCCGAGGACCATGACCGGCCGACCTTCGAAGAAAGCCGTGCCGCCGACGATGGACTCGTCGTCCATGTAGAGGCGGTCACCGTGCAGCTCTTGGAAGTCGTCGAACAGCATCCCGATGTAGTCTAGGGAGTAGGGACGACGGGGGTGGCGGGCCAACTGGACGCGTTGCCAGGGATTCAGGTTACCGTAGACCTCGCGGCGGGTCTGCTCCATCTTGACCTCAAGGGACTTGACCTCCTTGGATACGTCCATCCCGGCGGACTCGGAGGAGGCCCGGAGGGAGTTGATCTTGTCCTCGAGTTCCCGGAGGGGCTTTTCAAATTCGAGGGTGAAGCGGGCCTTGGGCGCGGACATGGGCCGTAAGTTGGAGAAACGGGAGGGGGAGGGCAATGGAATAGGGCCCAAGCGGGGGTAGGGCCAGGGCCAGGGACAGGGCTAGAATGAAGAAAAATGCCACTAAATTGGGGTAGGGGTGGGGGTAGGGCTGACCACCCTTGGTCAGCCGCTCGGTTGAGCGAGGGCGCTCAATCCTACCTATGAGCAGGTGCCGGGAGTCGAGCCAAGCCCCAGCCCTAGCCCCAGCCCTAGTTCTCCCCCAATTACCCTTTTCCCCGAACCTCTCTCCCGCCAGCCTGTCTCTACCCCTACACCCCATGCGCCTCGCTTCCTTCCTCTCCCTTGTGGCCGCCAGCGGCCTAATCGCCGCCGAAGGCTACACCGACACCCCTTTCATCCCGGGCACCCAGTGGCGCGTGCATGACTCCGCGCGTCCGCAGCCGCCCCGTGCCGAGGCTTCCAAGCTTAAGTGCAACGAGGCCGCCGCCCCCGCCGGAGCCATCGTGCTCGTCGGCGGTGCCGACTCGGCCGGCGAATGGGAGGCCGATGCCGTCCCGAACGCCAAACTCAAGACCCCGGTGACCTGGGAGATCAAGGACGGCGTGATGATCGCCCGCACTAACGGCATCCGCACCAAGCGGACCTTTGGCGACGTCACCTTGCACGTCGAATGGCGCTCCGCCGCCGGTTACGACACCGACCCGAAGAAGAAGAGCCAGGGCAACTCGAACAGCGGCATCTTCTTCATGAAGACCTACGAACTCCAGGTCCTCGATTGCTCCAAGACCGAGACCTACGCCGACGGCATGACTGCCGCGATCTACGGCCAGCAGCCGCCCGCCTTCAACGCCTGCCTGCCTTCCCGCAGCTGGAACAGCTACGACATCGAGTTCACCGCCCCGCGCTTCAACGCCGACGGCTCCGTCGCGAGCAAGACCCGCATCACCGTCGTGATGAACGGCGTCAAGGTGCAGGACGGCACCGAATATATCGGCCCAAGCAGCCATAAGAAGAATCCCCCTTACGTGAAGCACGCGGAAAAACTCCCGCTCGGCCTGCAGTGGCACGGCGACGCCGTCGAGTTCCGCAACATGTGGATCGTCGAGAAGAAGTAAGCGGATGGGAATCCAGGCTCATACGGTCAAGCACTTGCTCGCGCTGCTGTTACTGGGCCTGGTCTTCTATTTCATCGAGCGAATCATGGGGGCCCGCCGGCGTCCGGGATTCTTCCGGCCCGGCATGCTGACCGACACGGCGTATTTCTTTACCATCGCGCTCTTCAAGCAGGCCTCCCGCTTCTTGCTGATCGCTCCGTTCATCGTGCTCGTCTTGGCCGGAGTCACGACGGGGGAGGAGCTGAAGGCCCAGCAGTATCGCGGCTTCGGCCCCGTGGCCGCCCAGCCGGTCTGGCTGCAGGCCATCGAGATCTACCTGCTGGTAGACTTCATCGACTACTGGCTCCATCGGTTGTTTCACACCGGGGCTTGGTGGCCGTTCCATGCGGTGCACCATAGTTCCGAGGACCTCGACTGGCTTTCGGCCGTACGCGTGCATCCGGTGAACGAGGCGGTGAACAAGATCGTGCCGGCGACGCCTTTGCTTCTGATGGGCTTCGATCCGACGGTCACGATGGGAGTGGCGGGCTTCCTGACTTTCTACGCGATCTTCCTGCATGCCGACGTCGATTGGGATTTCGGCCCGCTGCGTTCCGTTATCGCGACGCCCGTCTTCCATCGCTGGCATCACTCGAAGGACCCGCAGGCCATCGATAAGAACTTCGCCGGTCTCCTGCCGCTGTGGGATATTATTTTCGGTACTTATTACATGCCTCGCGACCGGATGCCTTGTGACTTCGGCGTCCCGGAAAAGGTGCCGACGGGCTATTTCGGCCAGCTCTGGCACCCATTTGCAGGTTGGTTCAAGCGCAAGGGCCCGCCGCCATCGCGGTGAGGCGATGTGCTTCCCCGTTTGCATTGGGCGTCGCGACCGTTAGGGTGGTTTTTAGCTGATGTATCCTCAGGACCTACGCGAAAACTGGCATGCCGGCCAAGGCCGATGGAAGGACGTGCCCGCCGCGGAGTGGAACGACTGGCATTGGCAGCTGCGCAACCGCATCACGACGCTGGCCCAGCTGGAAGAGATGCTGGAGCTGACGAAGGAGGAGCGGGAAGGGTGCCTGTTCGCTCAGCATAAGTTGTCCCTGTCGATCACGCCACATTTCTTCAACCTCATCGACCCGAAGGACCCGCACTGTCCGGTCCGCCGGCAAGTCATCCCGCGCATCGAGGAATCCTACGTCGCCCCGGGTGAATCCGAGGATCCGGTCGGGGAAGAGGGCACGATGCCGGTCCCTGGTATCGTCCACCGCTACCCCGATCGCGTGCTCTTCTTGGTCACCGACCGCTGCGCCTCGTATTGCCGTTATTGCACCCGTAGCCGTCTAGTCTCGAACGCGCAGGCCTATGACTTCCATCCCGAACTCGAAGCCGGCCTGAAGTATATCGAGGAGCATACCGAGATCCGCGACGTGCTGCTCTCCGGTGGCGACCCGTTGCTACTCTCGGACGCCAAGCTGGATGCGCTCCTCGGACGCCTCCGCGCAATCAAGCACGTCGAGTTTATCCGCATCGGCTCGCGCATCCCAGTCTTCCTGCCGCAGCGCATCACGCCCGAACTCGCCGAAGTCTTCCGTAAGCACGGCCCGATCTGGTTGAGCATCCATACAAACCATCCGAAGGAAGTTACCCGTGAGCTCGCGACGGCGTGCGAACGCCTGTCTTTTGCCGGCGTGCCGCTCGGCAATCAGTCGGTGCTCCTCGCCGGTATCAATGACGACGTCGAAGTGATGAAGTCGCTCGTGCACCGCCTGCTGATGATGCGCGTGCGTCCGTATTACCTTTACGCCTGCGACCTGATTGAAGGCTCGACCCATTTCCGTGCGCCCATCCAGAAGGGTATCGATATCATTCGTGCCCTCCGCGGTCACACGACAGGCTATGCTGTTCCTCAGCTGATCATCGACACCCCCGGCGGCGGCGGGAAGGTCCCGATCAACCCGGAATACGTCCAGGCCATCCACGACGGGATCGTCGAACTGCGTAATTTCGAGGACCGGGCTTATGTGTATCCTTCTGGCACGAAGATGCCGGATGTATACAAGGTGTAAGCGGCTAGCGGCTGGGAGTGCCCTTCGCTCAAAGGGAAACCGGAGACCGGATGATTGGCAGGGGGTCTGTCTTAGGGTGGGCTGTCCGTCTAGGTCTGCCGCGGTTAAGCTGAGCGCTTAACCCTGCCTAAAACAGGCTAAGTCGTGACGCGGTCCCGACCCTACCCAAATCAGGTGTTGGGATTGTGAGGCCTTTCCTATCCGCTTACCGCCAACCGCAAGCCGCTCTTGGGCTGGATGGCTTACGCCATCCCGCCCAACACAACTAACCGGGGTTTTAATCCGGTTAGCGCTCAAAGTGGTGGGCTCGTAGGGATTCGAACCCCAAACGTCTGATCCGTAGTCAGAAATGATATCCATTTCACCACGAGCCCGTAGTGAGGGGTTTGAGCAAACGACCTCATGCCCCTAAGGCAAGGAATTTTTCAGGCCTGCGCCTGATGGAGGGCCACGGTGCCGAAAAGCATCTTTTTATGGCTCACCTTGGCGAATCCGGCGGCCTTGAGCTCTGCGTCTAGTCCCGCGGCATCCGGGAAGCCCGCGATGCTGGTGCCGAGATATTTATAAGCACCGAAGTCTCCGGTGAGGATGCCTGCGAGCACGGGGAGGACGCAGCGCACGTGGATGAAGTGGAATGGCGCGAACCAGGCGCTCGGCTGGGAGAACTCGAGGATGAGCAACGTGCCGTCCGCGCACAGGATGCGGCGCAGCTCGCCGAGCCCTTTGACGCGGTCTTCGAAATTGCGCACGCCATAGGCGATGGTGACCACATCCTGCGAGGCGTCGGCGATGGGCAGGGCCATGCAGTCGCCGGTCTTGAATTCAAGCGTGACGCCTTCTTTCTGCGCGCGGACACGGCCAAGCTCGAGCATCGGTTCACAGAAGTCGTAGCCGACGATGGAGCAGTCGCCAGGAAGGTCGCGGCGCAGGGCGAAGGCGACGTCGCCACTGCCGGTGGCGAGGTCGGCCACGGTCTTGGGCTGGGCGGCTTTAGTCGCGGCGACGAGCTGTTCGCGCCAACCCACGCACAGCCCGAGGCTCAGGACGCGGTTCGCGAAGTCGTAACGGGAGGCGATCCCGGAGAACATGCGTTGGACGGCGGAACCTTCGGGCATGGGGTTAAGGTCTGGACAAACCGGATAAGGTCAAGGTTGCGAGGTAACGAGGTAGGGGCGCGACTGCGTCGCGTCCGCTCGCAGATTAGCTCTCATCGAGGCGGTTAAGATTGTTTGACCATTCGACGTTCGTCCGCCCACGGACGCGACGCAGTCCCGCCCCTACCTTTTAAACGAATACTCCTCCGCCCAGGAGGACGCGGTCGTGGTAAACGGCGAGGACCTGGCCGGGGGCGAGGCCGCGCTGGGTCTCGGCGAAGCGGAGGCGGACGGTACCGTCGGGATGCGGGATGAAGCGGGCTGGCGTGGCTTTATCGCGGTAACGCACACGGGCGAGGATATCCTGTTCGCCGTCCACGGGCTGGTTGATCCAGGTGAAATCACGTGCGATGGCTTCTCCGGTGTAGAGCCACGGCGCGTCCGGTTTATCGAAGGCGACGTGCAGGGTGTTCGTGGCAAAGTCTTTCTTCACGACCACGAAGTATTCGTTATCGGTGTTGGAGGGCAGGCCGATACCCTTGCGCTGGCCGACGGTATAGCGATGGAGGCCGCGATGCCTGCCGATTTCCTTGCCGGCGGCGTTGACGACCGGGCCGGGTGAATCCGGGATGTGTCGCTCGAGGAAATCCTGCACGGGAATCTGGCCGAGGAAGCAGATACCTTGGCTGTCCTTGCGTTCCGCGTTCGGCAGCTTCGCGTCCGCCGCGAGTTGACGGACTTCGGGCTTGAGCAGTTCGCCGATCGGGAAGATCGCCTTCGCGAGCTGTTCCTGCCGGAGCAGCGCGAGGAAGTAAGACTGGTCTTTATTCGGGTCGAGGCCTTCGAGCAGGTCGAACGTGCCGTCGGTATTTTCACGTCGGCGCGCGTAGTGGCCGGTCGCGATGACGTCATAGCCGTCCTTGATCGCCTTGCGCAGGAAGACGCCGAACTTCATCTCGCGATTGCAGATGATGTCGGGGTTCGGGGTCAGGCCTTGGCGGTACCCGTCCACGAGGTATTGGACGACCGTGTCGCGGTAGTCCTGGACGAGGTCGATGATCCGGAAGGGGAGACCCAGGTGCTCGGCGACCGCCTGGGCGTTACGGACGTCGTCCTCCCAGGGGCATTCGCCGGGGAAGGGGAGGCCCTCCTCGTTCATCCAGGTCCGGAAGTAGGCGGAATGCACCTCATGCCCTTGCTGCTTGAGCAGAAGGGCCGCCACGGCGCTATCAACACCACCGGAGAGGGCTACCAGGACCTTGGACATCGGCTGGCAAGGTAGGGCGGGGACGGGCGGGGATACAGATTAATTGAAGGGGTAGGGGCAGGGGTGGGGGTAGTTAATGGGTAGGGCTGACCAACCTTGGTCAGCCGCGGCTGGGCGAGGGTGCCCAGCCCTACCTTGCTTGCTCTCCCGCCTTGGGCATGTTTTCCTCCGTCCATGCGTCTCGGCATCCTTTTTCTTTTCCTCGGTCTTCTTCCCCTCTCGGCTCAGAACGCCCAAATCGCGGGCATGCAGCAGGACCTCGCCGAGCTCCGGATCGAGGTCGAGAAGCTGAAGCTCGAGAACGCGGACCTGCGCTCGGCCCTCAATCGCCAGAAGGCCAGCCAGTCTCCGGCCGTATCGCAAGGTGAAGCGATCTCCAAGGCACGAGCCGAAACCTTGACTGAGGTGGATCGTCGCTTGAAGCAACAGACCGACGAAGTGAACGCGGCGCTCGCCGAGCTCACTCGCCAAGTGAACGCGGCCCTCGGTAAGACCGGCCCCGCTCCTGCCACGAAGGCTGGCAAGTCGCCCAATGCTCCTGCCGCTCAGACCGAAGCCCCCGCCACAACCGATGCGGGTGGCTCTTCCGGCGTCCCCCAGACCGGCATCGTCTATCGCGTCAAATCGGGCGATACCGTCACGAAGATCGCCCTGCGCAATGGCTCCAAGGTCGATTGGATTCTGAAAGCGAACAACCTTTCCTCGCCTGCCGCCCTGAAAGCGGATGTCGATGTCTTCGTCCCGCAGGCCGAAACCCCGGCTCGCTGATCTCTTTCAAACAAGCCCCATGGCCACTCCTCCTAAGAAATCCCTCGGTCGCGGTCTCGGTTCCCTCATCGGCGGTGGCGTGGTCAAGCCCACCGCGCCCGCTCCGGTCACCGTTGCCGCCGCTTCTCCCGTCGCGCCGGCTCTCCAGCTGCAGGAACTGCTGCTCACTTCGATCGTCCCGAATCCTCGTCAGCCGCGCCGTGATTTCGACGACGCCCAGGTGAAGGAACTCGCGGACTCCATCCGCTCCGAAGGCCTCATGCAGCCGATCGTCGTCCGCAAGTTGAAGGACGGCTACGAACTCATCGCTGGCGAACGCCGCTTCCGCGCCTTCAAGCTGATCGGCGAAAAGACCATCACCGCGCGCATCCTTGAGGCCAGCGACGCTTCGAGCGCCGTGCTCGCGCTGATCGAGAACCTGCAGCGTGCCGATCTTAATGCCATCGACGAAGCCCTCGGCTTCGCCTCGCTGATGCGTGACTTTAGCCTCACCCAGGAAGCCGTCGCGGAACGTCTCGGCAAGCCGCGCGCCAGCATCGCGAACAGCGTCCGTCTCCTCGCCCTCGACAACGAGCTCCAGGGTTACGTGCGTAAGGGCCAGCTTTCCGCCGGTCATGCCAAGGCCTTGCTCGGCATCGAGAACATCGCCCATCGCGTGCAGGTCGCTCGTCTCGTGATCGAGAAGGGCCTTTCCGTCCGCGCCACCGAAGCCGAGGTCAAGAAGCTCGCCTCGACCAAGAAGACCGAACGTAAGCAGGCCGTCCAGACCGTCGTCGCCGACGTCCAGAAGCGCCTCGCCTCCCACTTTGCTTCGCCTGTCTCCGTCGTCCGTAAGGGCACCAAGGGCAGCATCTCGATCCCCTTCAGCAGCGACGACGAACTCGCGCGCTTGCTCGAGAAGATTGGAATCAAACTCTGAGTGGGCAAGTGGGCACGGTGACACGGTGACATGGGGTGATGCGGCGGCATTGCCGCCCATAAAAGGAAGACTTCCGCCTCGCTTGGCGGGGCAACCCCCTTGTCCCCGTGTCACCATGCCAGCGTGTCCCCTGCGCTTTAAGCGCTGAGTTCCGCTGCGCGGAACTCAGTGCTTAAAGTGGCGCATGCCGGTGAAGACCATCGCCATGCCACGCGCGTCAGCGGCGGCGATGACATCGGCGTCCTTCACGGAGCCTCCTGGCTGAATCGCGCAGGTCGCGCCGGCGTCGGCCGCGGCGAGGAGGCCGTCAGGGAAGGGGAAGAAGGCGTCGGACGCGATGGCCGAGCCTTGGAGCGAGAGCTTGGCTTCGCCGGCCTTCCAGACCGCGATGCGCGAGGAGTCGATGCGTGACATCTGGCCGGCGCCCACGCTGAGCGTGCGTTCCTTGCCGGCATAGACGATGGCGTTGGACTTCACATGGCGGACGACGCGCCAGCCGAAGAGAAGCGCGGTCATCTCATCGGCGGTGGGCTGGCGCTTGGTGACGATCTTGAAGTCGCGTGGGTTGGCGGGCTTCTGGTCGCGGTCCTGGACGAGCACGCCACCGATGACGGCGCGGACTTCGCGGAGGGTGTCGGCGCGGAGGCCGACCTTGGCGCGCATGAGGCGGAGGTTCTTCTTCTTGCCGAAGATCGCGAGGGCGTCGGCGTCGAATTCCGGCGCGATGATGACTTCGGAGAAGATTTCGGCGATGGCCTCGGCGAGGCCCTTGTCGACGGTGCGGTTGGCGACGATGATGCCGCCGAACGGGGCCTGCTTGTCGGTCTCGAAGGCCTTGTGCCAGGCTTCGAGGAGGGTGTCAGCTGAAGCCACGCCGCAAGGGTTGGTGTGCTTGAGGATGCAGATCGTCGGGCGCTCGAACTCACCGATGAGGTAGGTCGCCGCGGTGATATCGAGGATGTTGTTATAGCTAAGTTCCTTGCCTTGCAGCTGTTCGAAGGCCTCGTGGAAGGAACCGTAGAGCGCGGCCTGCTGGTGCGGATTCTCGCCGTAGCGGAGGCGCTGGGCGATCGGCAAGGTCGACGTGAAGCGCGAGGGCAGGCCGAGGACGTTGCCGGCGCCGGGCTGAGCCTGGGATTCGAGGTAGTTGGCGATCGCGGCGTCGTAGGCGGAGGTGCGCTGGAAGACCTTGAGGGCGAGTTCGCGGCGGAGTTCGCCAAGGGTCTCAGGCGCCTTCATCGCGGCGAGCACGCGCTCGTAGTCGGCGGGGTCGGTGACGACGGAGACCGAAGCGTGGTTCTTGGCCGCGCTGCGCAGCATGGACGGGCCGCCGATGTCGATGTTCTCGATGGCGTCCTCGAACGAGCAGTGGGGCTTCGCGACGGTGGCTTCGAACGGGTAGAGGTTCACGACGACGAGGTCGATGAGCTCGATGCCGTGCTTCTTGGCTTCGTCGAGGTGCTCATGCGAATCGCGACGGCAGAGGAGGCCGCCATGGACCTTCGGGTGCAGGGTCTTCACGCGGCCTTCCATGATCTCCGGGAAGCCCGTGTGTTCGCTGACGTCGGTCACCGGCAGGCCGGCGTCGCGCAGCATCTTCGAGGTGCCGCCGGTCGAGAGGAGCTTGTAGCCGTGATCCTTGACGAGGGCCTGGGCGAAGGGCAGGAGGCCGGTCTTGTCGCTGACGGAGAGAAGGGCGATGGGCATGGTGAAAGAAAGGGCTAGGGGTAGGGGTAGGGGGTGGGGTGGTCAAGGAAGGAGGGGCGAATGAGGGGGCACGTGGGCAAGGTGACACGTGGGCACGGCCGTTATGCCTCATCTCTTTCTTATCATGCTTTTGGCATCTCTCCATGTCCCCGTGTCCCCTTGCCAGCATGCCCCCTTGCCTTTCTATCCACCATTGACCCTCCCGCCCTTTTTCCCTCCCTCCTTCCAATGTCCACTGCTCTCCTGTTCTCCGGTCAAGGCGCCCAAGTCGTCGGTATGGGCAAGTCTCTCTATGAAGGCTCCCCCTCCGCCAAGGACCTCTACGACCGCGCCGCCAAGGTGCTGCCGTTCGACCTCCGTCAGGCCTGCTTTGAAGGCCCGGCCGAGCTCCTGACTGAGACGCGGGTCTGCCAGCCCGCCCTTTACGTCCAAGGGTATGCCATCGCCCAGATCCTCAAGGAGCGAGGCAAGCTCAACGACCTCAAGGCCTGCCTGGGACTGTCCCTCGGCGAACTGACCGCCTACGCTTTCGCCGGAGTCTGGGATTTCGAGACCGGCCTCAAGGTCGTCGCCGAACGCGGTCGCCTGATGCAGCTCGCTTGCGACCAGACCAGGGGCGGCATGGCTGCGGTCATCGGCGGCACGCGCGACGAGATCTTCAAACTCTGCGCCGCGTTCGATATCGACGCCGCGAACTTCAACTGTCCCGGACAGGTCGTGATCTCCGGCGACGCCGAGAAGGTCGCTCAGGCCGTCGCCCGCGCCAAGGAGTTCGGCGCCTTCAAGCTCGTGAAGCCCCTCGTCGTGGCCGGTGCCTACCACAGCCGCCTGATGGAGCCCGCCCGCCAAGCCTTCGAGGCCTTCCTGCAGGGCGTCGAATTCAAGCGCCCCCAGGTGACCGTCTACTCGAACACCACTGGCGGCACGCTCGCCGAGCCGGCCGATCTGCGCGCCGCGCTGGTCAAGCAGGTGGTCTCCTCGGTCCTCTGGGAAGACGATTGTAAGGCCGCGGCCGACACCGGCATCGCCCAGTTCTACGAATGCGGCCCCGGCGGCGTCCTGGCCGGCATGATGAAGCGCTCCGCACCTACGGCCCCGGTGGCCTCGTTGCACGAGTTCGCCGATATTCCCGCCTAAAACCCCTTCCGTCTGGGGCTAACGCTGGACAAGCGCCCCGTCCGCAGTCCTATTAAGCCCTTTCCCCCTTTACCGTGTCCTTAGACCACATCCGCAACTTCTGCATCATCGCGCACGTCGACCACGGCAAGACGACCCTTTCCGACCGCCTGCTCGAGCACACGAAGACGATCGAGAAGCGCCAGATGAAGGAGCAGCTCCTCGACGCGATGGACCTCGAGCGCGAAAAGGGCATCACGATCAAGTGTCACCCGGTGACGATGAACTTCACCGCGCCGGACGGTAAGCAGTATATCCTCAATCTCATCGACACCCCGGGGCACGTCGACTTCGCCTACGAAGTCTCCCGCTCCCTCGCCGCCTGCGAAGGCGCGGTGCTCCTGATCGACGCTTCCCAGGGCGTGGAAGCCCAGACGGTCGCCAACGCCACCCTCGCGATGAACCAGGGCCTCGAGATCGTCCCGGTCATCAACAAGGTCGACCTCCCGAGCGCCCGCCCGGAAGAAGCCCGCCGCCAAGTCGAAGACATCCTCACCATCCCTGCGCAGGACGCCGTCCTCGCTTCGGGTAAGTCCGGCATCGGTATCGACGAGATCTTCGCCGCGATCATCAAGCGCGTCCCGCCGCCCCGCTGGTCCGAATACCCGCACCACCGCGCGCTGGTCTTCGACTCCCTCTTCGACTCCTACAAGGGCGTCATCAGTTACGTCCGCGTCTTCTCGGGTACCTTCAAGGCCGGCCAGACCATCGAGCTGATGTACAACGGCGTCCGCTCGGTCATCAAGGAAGTCGGCATCTTCTCTCCGAAGATGAAGCCACAGGACGAACTTGGCCCGGGTTGCGTCGGTTACATCGTCATCAACATCCGCGAAGTGGCGGACGTGAAGGTCGGCGACACCATCACGCTCGCCAATGACCCCGCTAAGGAGCCCGTCCCGGGCTTCAAGGAAGTAAGCCCGATGGTCTTCAGCGGCATCTACCCGCTCGACACGGCCGACTATGAGAAGCTCAAGACCTCGCTCGCCAAACTCGCCATCAACGACTCCTCGCTGACCTACACCGCCGAGAGTTCGAGCGCGTTGGGCTTCGGTTTCCGCTGCGGCTTCCTCGGCCTGTTGCATATGGAGATCGTCCAGGAGCGTCTCCGTCGCGAGTACGACCTCGACATCCTTTCGACCTACCCGTCCGTCGTGTATAAGGTCTATACCACCGACGGAGTGGAGCACATCCTCGACAACCCGGTCGTCATGCCGGATCCGTCCGCCATCGAGCACATCGAAGAGCCGACCATCCGCGCCCATATCCATATTCCGGGCACTTCGATCGGCGACATGCTCACGCTCGTCCAAGAGAAGCGCGGCGTCTGCGAACGGACCGAGACCATCGATGGCGACCGCGTCGTCCTCGTCTGCCTCCTGCCGCTCAATGAGATCCTCGTCGACTTCAACGACCGCATGAAGTCCATCACCCGCGGTTACGGCTCGATGGACTACGAGCTCGGCGAATACGTCACCTCGGACCTCGTGAAGATGGACATCCGAGTCAACGAGGAGCCGGTCGACGCCTTCTCCTCGATCGTGCACGCCTCCAAGGCC
>DBCR01000020.1 GCA_002293125.1 Opitutia bacterium UBA953 | reverse complement strand
TCCCACTCCAAGGCGCCGCGCTTGAATTCGTAGGCGAGGCCGAGGACGAGGACGCCGAGGAACACGGCGGTGGCGGCCGTGATGGCGATGCCGGCGGCGAGGAACTCGCGGTAGACCAGGGCCCACGGCACGAGGAAGACGACTTCGATGTCGAAGAGAATGAACAGCATCGCCGTCACGTAGAACTTCACGGCGAAGCGCGGGTGGGGCTTTCCTTCCATCGGCAGGCCGCACTCGTAGGCCTTGTCCTTGATATAGTTACCCTTGGCGCGCTGGCCGAAGGCGTGGCTGACGATCAGGATGATCGCGGGGATCGAGAGACCCAGGACGATCTGCACGAGGGCGGGCAGGTAGGTGCTGAGGGACTGGGATTCGGCGGCGGCCATCGGAGATAGACACAAAAAAGCCCTCGCCTCGGGAGGCAAGGGCTTTTGCGGGATCACCCTTATTTGATCTTAACTTCCGGCGAAGTGATGATCGACGGAGCCGGGCCGGGTATCTGGATGGACGTTGCCGCGGGTTCGGCGGCGGGCGCCTGCTGGGCTTTCTTGAAGTCGGCCAGCGACCCGGGGACCTGTTCAGCGAGCCAGGGGGCGGCGACGAAGGCGGCCAGCTTGGCGGTCGCGTTGGCCTTATGCTTCGGGTCGGAATGTTCGACGCGCACGAAGGTCTTGCCCGGTTCGTTAGGCGTCGTGCCTGCGAGCTTCGCGAATGTCAGCGTCGCCGACGTGCCATCGAACAGCGATAGCTTCACCTGGGATGAGCGAGCGGCCTTGGCGACGTCCTTGTCGTCGAGCGCGACGGCATCGGCGGCGCGGACGGTGGCCAGCGTCATGACGATGTCCTCCACCGCGGGACCTTCCTTGCCGTCGAAGAGAGCGCCGAGTTCCTTGCGGGAGAACGACGCCTTCCCGTCCTTCCAGAGGAAGTCGATCGACTTGATCTCGGCGGGCTTCGCGACGAACAGGTTGAGGTCGACCCAGGAAAGCGGATCGCCCTCCAGGTAGCCCGTGAAGTCGGTGCGGATGGCGAATTCCTGCCCGGCGAGGCGGGCGCTGGCGCCGAGGCCGTCTTCCGTCTGCTTGCCGAACTGGATGGTCGTCGGTTTCCCGTCGGGTCCGACCAGCGTGAGCGAGGTATCGGTGAGGCCGAGTTTCTCGAGGCGCTTGGGGTTCGCGGTAAGCTGGCCGAAGTTATTCGCCTTCTGCAAGCCGCGGATGAGCGGCAGCAAGCGGTTCTCGATGTCGGCCGGGAGGGAGAGTTTCTCCTTCACCGTCCAGCCGTCGGCGGACTTCTCGACCGTGACGCTCTTGTTATTGGCCTTGATCGTCAGCGACTTCGCGCCTTCGAGCAGGGTGGCGGCGACGAGCGGTTGTTTGCCGGCTTCGCTCTTGGGCGCTTCGCGGGTGAGGCGGACGGCCGCGAAGGCGATGAGCCCGAGGACGAGGGTGACGATGAGCAGGTTCTTGTTGCGCATGGCGGATTACGAAAGCTTGCGGCGGCGAGCCAAGGTGTAGAGCAGGCCGAAGAGCAGGGCCAGCGCCGGGCCGGCGAGCAGATTCAGCACCTGCAGGCGACGGCCGAGGGAATTGACGTCTTCGCTGAGACCGCGGCGGATGACGCGGCGTTCTTCGGAGAGCTGATCGGCCACCGTCTGGAACTTCTCGATCTCGCGCTGTATCTCGGGCGTGATGATGCCCTGGGCGGTCGCGCCGGTCTGTTTGGAGAGCTCGGTGATTTTCATGTTGGCCTCCTCGAGGCGGCGTTCGATCTCGTCGAGCTTCGCCTGGTAGCGGAGCTGGGCGACGCGTTCGAGCTCCTGGACCTTCTTGAAGGGGCGCAGCGAGGTGCCCTTGGAGCGGAGGCTGACGAGTTCGTCGCTGCCGCCGAGGGTCTCGAGCACGCTGACGACGAAGCCCAGGTTGTCATTGATCGGCTCCATCGCGGCCTGACCGCCGACCTGGCGCTGGCGCACCGTGAACGGGTCCATCATGAAGTCGGAGTCGGCGACCACGAACAGGCGGGCGGGCTTGGCGCTCTTCGCCAGGTGCGGTCCGGGGAGGGGCTTGGCGGCGGGCTTCGGCGGCTGGCCGGGCGGCGTGGGCTCAGGCTTGCCGGGGGCCGGCGCACCTTTGGGGAAAGCGGAGACGAATTCGCCGAAGACGGAAGCCACGACCACGCGGGATTTGCCGTCGGGCTTGAAGGCCACGGCGACCTTCTCGAAGGGCCCGGCGTTGGCGGAGCCGACATCGACGGCGCCCATGCCGGGACCGCTCATCGTGACGAGCGGTTCGAACTTCAGGCGGGTTTCGGCTCCGGAGATCAGTCCGATCGAGCCGGCTTCCATGAAGGCGAGTTCGCGCAGGTCCGACGTGAGCGGCGAGTCCTTCGAGAATGCGGCATTACCCGCGGCGAAGGCTGGTTGGTATTGCACGGCATCGCCGCGGGAGCTGCGAATGGAGACCGAGCTGGCGGAGTCGCCCGTGACAGCGTCGAGGTCGACGTTGACGCCCCAGGCGCGGAGCAGGGCGGGGTCACTGGCGGCAGTGAGGGCCATCGGCGCCATCATGAAAGGCATGTTGCCTTGCGAGAACTTTTGGATGCGCGAGAGCGGGTCGACGGCCGCGAAGACCGCCCCGCCCTGGAGCAGGAACTGGTCGATCGCGTAGGCGAGTTGTTCGTCGATATGGTGGGCGTGGACGAGCGCCACGACGGCGAGGTCCTTCGGCAGTTCGCTGGCGGTGGTATTGAGCGTGATCACCTCGTAAGACTGGCTGAGTTCGGCGAGGAGCAAGTCGGCCGGGCCGGGCTGCTGTTCTCCGCCCTGCGGGATCTGGTTGCTGATCGGGAGCGAACTAATGAAGGCGAGTTTCGGGCGGTCGAGGCGCGAGGCCGAGGCGATCAGCTTGGAAAGATCGAACTCCAGGAAGCGTTCGCGCGACGGGTCGAGCATCGGCACGGCCTTCACCGTATCGGCCTGCTGGGCGGTCAGGCCGAGGTAAGCGCTGCCTTGCGCGGCGCGCATCGGGGCGATGCCGTGACGCTGGGCGCGCTGTTCTTCCTTCGTGTCCGGGCGCGGGTCGGTGACGATCAGCTTCACTTTGTCGCCGGAGGCCGCGACGTATTCGCGGAGGAGCGTCTCGACGCGGCGCGAGTAGCTTTCGAGGTATGGGCGGAGCTTCACGTCGGAGCGGCTGACGAAGAGTTCGAGCGTCACCGCTTCATCGAGCTTGGTGACGATCCGCTTCGAGCCTGGTGAGAGCGTGAACGTGCGGTCGGCGGTGAAGTCGACGCGGGCGGGGATGGCACCGGAGATCAGGTTGACGAAGAACGCCGTCGCGAGGACGGCGAAGGTGGCGAGCAGGGCTTGGGAGCGGTTCATGGCTGGGGTTTCCGGTTAGCGGCGTTCGACGATGATGGTGCTCAACCCGAGGCCGGCGAAGGCGACGGAGAGGAAGTAGGCGATGGGGCGTACGTCGACGAGGCCGAGCGTGAACGGTTCGAGATTACGCCAGAGGCCGAGGCGACGGATCTCATCGACGCCGGCGGAGCCGATGAGGCCGGCGAGGAGTTCGTCGAACACGCCGTAGCCGACGAGCACGAGGAGGAAGCAGGCGAGGAAACCGGTCACGAAGGCGATGACTTGGCTACGGGTGAGGGCGGAGGCGATCGCGGCGATGCCGAGGCAGGCGCCGGCGCAGAGGAGCGAGCCCGTGTAGCCCGCGATGATCACGCCCCAGTCAGGGTCGCCGAGCCAGCCGACCGTGAGGGCGACCGGGACCGTCATCAGGAGCGCGCACGCCAGGAAGAGCCAAGCGGCGAGGAACTTGCCGAGGGCGGCCTGCCAGACCGTGATCGGCCAGGTCAGGAGCAACTCGATGGTACCTTGGCGGCGTTCTTCGGCCCAGAGGCGAGCGCCGGCGGCAGGAGCGAGGAACGCCCAGAGCCACGGATGGTAGAGGAAGAAACGATCCAGGCTGGCGATGCCGGATTCGTAGAGCCCGCCGACGAAGAACGCCAGGGACACCGCGAACGCGTTGAACACCGCGAGGAAGACGTACGCCAGCGGCGTGCGGAAATAGCCGGCGAACTCGCGGCGGACCATGGCCGTGAAAGGCTTGAGTCCGGGCGAAGGGGATTTTTCGGAAGAGGTCATGACGATAAGATCAGGCGGTGAGTTGGCGGAAGACGGCGTTGAGGTCGGTGCCCCGGGCGAGGAACTTATCACGGGACTCGTCGCAGCGGACTTCGCCCTTCGCGATCACGATGACACGGGTGCAGAGCTCGCCGACTTCCTCGAGGATGTGGGTCGAGACGATGACGGCCTTGCGGGCGGCCATCTCCTTCAGGATGCGACGCACCTCGAACTTCTGGTTCGGGTCCAGGCCATCGGTCGGTTCGTCGAGGATGAGCACCTCGGGGTCGTGGATGACTGCTTGGGCGAAGCCCACGCGCATGCGGTAGCCCTTGGAGAGGGTGTCGATCGTCTGCGCGGCGACTTCGTCGAGGCGGCAGAGCGCGAGCGTCTTCCGGACGCTTTCGGCCGGATCGGCCAGGCCACGGAGATCGGCGGCGAAGCGGAGGAACTCGCGGACGGTCATCTCGCCGTAAGCGGGCGCGCCTTCCGGCGAGTAGCCCAGATGCTGCTTGGCTTGGACCGCCTGGTCGGCGACGTCGAAGCCCGCGATGACCGCGGCGCCTTCATCGGCCCGGAGGTGACCCGTGAGCATCTTCATCGTGGTCGATTTACCGGCACCGTTGGGCCCGAGGAATCCCACGACTTCGCCGCGGTCGACGGAGAAGGAGACGGCATGGACGGCGCGGATGGCGCCGTAGGATTTGGACAAGTTCTTGGCTTCGATGAGGGGCATGGCGGAAAAGTCAGCGGGATTGCGGGGTACCCATGACGGCGAGGCGGATGCCCGCCTGTTGGAGGCGCTCCGCGATGCGGATGATCAGCTGCTGATTGAACTCGAGCTGCTTCACTGGAGCGGCGGGGTGATACCAGTACATCAGGCGGATATTGACCGCCCAGTCGGAGAACTCCGTCACGTGCACGAGGGGCGGGTGGCTGGGCTCGAAGCCTTCGTGATTGACCAACAGTTCGTGGACGATGGCGACGGCCTCGCGGACCTTCTCGGCCGGCGTATTGGCCTCGAGGTGGACGAGGTCCTGCGCGCGGATGAAGTCGCGACGCGTGATGTTGACGATGGCGCGCGTGGCGAGGTCGCCGTTGGGGATGGCGAGCCGCTGGCCGTCGAGCATGATGATGGTCGTGGAGCGCAGGCCGAGGGACTCCACCTTGCCTTCATGGCTGCCGATGTTGATCGTGTCGCCGAGCGTGAAGGGCTGGTCGATGATGAGCATGACCGCGCCGAAGACGTTCTTGATCGTGTCTTGCGAGGCGAAGGCCAGGCCGACGACGGCACCGGCCAGCAGGCCGAGGATCGCGTCCGAGGACTTCGGGTCGATGATCGAGATGGCCTTGAAGGTGCCGACGAGGAGGACCGCGATGCGGATGACCGTGGAGAACATCGGGACCAGGATATCATCCAACTTGTTGTCCGACTGGTCGGCGATTTTCTGGGCCCAAGCGATCGGAATCGCGACGAGGTAGAAGATCGAGGCCGTGTGCGCCAAGGAGCAGAGGAAGGTCCCGCTCGTGACGGCGAAATTCAGCCAGCCAATGTAGGCGAGGGCCTCCTGGAAGTCCTTGATGAGGAAAAGAAGGGTATAGGCCGGGAGGATGTAGGGGAGTGACTTGCCCAAGGCGGCGACGGTGGCCTCGGCGATCGGGCTGCTCCCGAACTTCGTCGAGACCCAGCGCATCAGTTTGTCGGCCACCCAGCCGATGACATAGGCGACGGCGATGAAGCCGATGGCGTGGATGATGATCTTGCTCCAGTCGTCCGGGGCCTTGGCGATGACCTTGCTCAGGTCGCCGATGATGAAGTGGTCCACGGGGACGGCGACGGGGGCGGGGGTGGCGAGAGGGGTAGATTGGGCAAGCAACATGACGGAGTCGATTTAGACGAAGGGCTATCTAGGCGGACGGCGTCCGTATTTCAAGCGCCACCGAGCCTCCAATCCGCTTGATGCGGGACGCCCCCCTTGCCACGCTGGGGGACCGGAATGAGCGAAACTAGCGAAAAAAAGCCCGCCAAGCCCGTGGTGTTGACCTGCGCCCAGCCGACTGGCCGTCTCCACCTCGGCAATTACCTCGGAGCCGTGCTCAATTGGGGCCGGATGCAGGACAATAACGAGTGCTATTTCGGCATCGTCGACCAGCACGCCATCACGGTGCCGTATGTCCCCGCCCAGCTCCGTGAGAACACCTATTCCTGCCTGGCCCAGTATGTGGCTTGCGGCCTGGACCCGGCCCGGAGCCGGCTCTTCGTCCAGTCGCACGTCATCGGCCACACGGAGCTCGCCTGGATCCTTGGCTGCCTCTGCCCGCTCGGCCAGCTCGAGCGCATGACCCAATTCAAGGATAAGTCCCGCAAGCAGGAATCGATCGATGCGGGTCTGCTCTTCTACCCCGTGCTGATGGCGGCGGACATCCTGCTCTATAATGCTTCCCTCGTCCCGGTCGGCGACGACCAGAAGCAGCACCTCGAGCTCGCCCGCGACCTCGCGGAGAAGTTCAACAGCCGTTACTCCGATACCTTCAACGTGCCCGAGGCCTTCATCTCCAAGGTCGGCTCGCGCATCATGTCGCTGCAGGATCCGACGGCGAAGATGTCGAAGTCCGACCCGAATCATAGCGCGACGGTCTTCATCACCGACCGCCCCGAGGACGTGCGGAAGAAGATCATGTCGGCCGTGACGGACTCCTCTGCCGATGTCCGTTCCGGCCCTGATAAGCCCGGCGTCACCAACCTGCTTTCCATCATGTCCGCCTGCACGGGCCGCTCCGTCGCCACGCTCGAGTCCGAGTTCGTCGGCAAGGGCTATGGCGACTTCAAGAAGACTGTCGCCGACGCCGTCGTCGCGACGCTCGACCCTGTCCGCCTGCGCTACGACGAACTCATCAAGGACCGCGGTGAGCTCGACCGAATCTTCAAGTCTGGCGCCGAACAGGCCCAGGCCGCCGCGTTCCGCACGCTCTCCAAGGTCAACCGCAAGGTCGGCTTCGTCGAGCGTCCGCGCTGATCACACCCCCTTACCCCGTACCCCTAATATGAACCGCGAAATCGAGAAACTGCTCAAAGAAAAATGGTTCCTGGTCGCCGCCGACCTGATCGCGGTGCTGGCGATCCTGGTCGTGATGCCGGATAAGCGCGACGGCCTGGACACCTTCCTGATCATGGTCGCCATCCTCGCCGCCTCGCTGATCGTGGTGATCCCGGTGCTTCAGGACGGTGGCAGCAAGGCCGAGCGTCAAGCCGAGCAGGCCCGCCTCCGCGCCAAGCTCGCCGAGGAGATCGATCTCCAGCGTGATAACATCCGTGCCGGCAACGAAGCCCTCAACCGTCGCATCGCCGAGGTGGAGACGTCCGCGCAAAAAGCCGCCGAGGCTTCCGCCGTGGCCGTCGCCCAGCGTGCCTCCACCGAGATCAACAGCCTGAAGGCCGCCCTCGCTGCGCTGGAGAAGAAGTTGCAAGAAGCCGCCGCCGCGTCGTCGTCCACCGACGCGATTGACGAGTTGACCGAGAAGGTCGACGCGTTGGCCACCACCGTCCGCGCCGTGGTCGCCGATGCTGACGAGGCCGCCGAAGCCGCCGGCAAGACGAAGGCCGAGTTTGCGCAGACGCTCGCAAGCGAACTGAAGTCCGTCCGCGACGAGATCAAGAAGGCCGCCAAGGCTGCCGCCCAGTCTGTCGACAAGGTCGAAGCATCCCTTGAAGCCATCCGCGCGGTGGCGAGTGAGGCCCGCGTAAATCCTCCGGCGGCCTCGGCTCCTGCGGAAATCGAAGAGACTGAAGAAGAGGAAGCGGTCGAGGTGATCGAGGAGATCGAAGAAGAGGAGCCCGTCGCCCCTTCCGCCCCTGCGTCGGCTGCCGCCGGCACGGGCACCGCGCTCATCGTCAACCTCATGATCGGTATCGGCAACAAGCCGTTCGTCCGTGGCACCGGCCCTGGCCTGAGCCAAGATAAGGGCGTCCCCATGAGTTTCCTTGGCATCGGACGCTGGCAGTGGATTTCGCCCGACCCCGAGGCTCCGGCCACCATCGAAGTCTGGAAGAACGACCAGTCTCCGCTGGGCGAACCTCTGCATATTTCCGGCGGCGAACCGCTGGAGGTCGACGAAGGCCACTTCGGCGGCGTCTGACATGGTGAGCCTCCTGGCTGCCTGCGCATGGTTGGCCGCGGCCGAGCCCGTGCCGCCGGTGCCGGCGCACGTCTTCACGTACGACACGCCCATCGCGTTGGTCGCCGGGGAGAAGCTGTCGGAGGTCAGTTTCGTGGCCGCGCACTGCACGGCCTTGCAGGGTCATCTCGAATTTGCGCTGAACCTTCCGCCACCCCCGCCGCCGCTTGCGCGGCTTGAAGTGGCGGACATCCCTGGCTTCGCTCCGCTTGAGACGAGGGTCGCCGCCGGCACGGTGCTCGTCGTCGTCCGATTGGGTGATGGCCTGGTGGCTCCTGGTCGCGCCGCCGAAGCGGCGGCCGGCGCTTGGCTGGCCCGGGTTGCCTTGGTTGCGGGGAAGCCAGCGAACGCCAGTGAGCCGTGGGCGCGGCAGGCCTTGGCCTGCGAGGTGCGCGCGCAGCTGCGACCGTCGATGAATGATCACTGGTATCGCGAAGGGCGGCAGGCCATTCCTTCCACGTTGGCGGAGATCGTGGCGGGCAAGGCGCCGGAGCGGGAGGCTTTCCTGTTCTGGCGCGCCTTGCGCCCGACGCTCGGTTCGCCAGCCGAGCAGTCGAAGGTGCTGATCGCCTCCGCCCGCGGGGAGTCGGTGCTCAAGTTATTGGCGGCGGCGGGTAAGTCTCCGGATGAATGGTGGCTCGTCCATCGCGCGGAACTTCTCCTCTCCCGGGCCCCCGTCAGCCTCGGGTTGTTCGAGTCGGCGGAGTCGCTCGACGACATCTCGCGCTTCGTCTTCGACGTCGGCCGGGGCGACGAACTCATTTCCGGTAAAGATCTCCCCAAGTATCGTGACCTGCCGGCGGTGCAGGCCGTCATCAAAGCCCGGCTGGCGGGACTGCGTCGCGAGATCCTGCGGCAGAATCCCGTCTTCCATAATTCATGGCGCACTTTCGGAGCCTGGCTGGAGCGGTTCCCCGAGGCCAAGCCAGAAGAACTCGCCGCCTTGTGGGTGGAGTATCAGCAGGAACGGAAACTGGCCGACGAACTGCGTCGGGAAGTAGAAGCCGCGATGAATGTGGTCGTTCCGGCCGCCAAGTAGGCGGGCAGGGCGGGTCAGTTCGACTGCCTGTCGTCGACCGTCTTCGGCAGCATCTGGTCGGCCAGGGTCACGCGGAAGAGGCTGAGGGCCATCCAGAACACGCCGGCGAGGCAAAGGCCACAATAGGCGGCACCCAGGAGGACGGCGGTTTCGCCGGCTTCGGACCAGGGCACATGCTTCTTGAGGATCGAGGTGATCCAGACGAAGAAGACCACCGTCAGGACGAGGTCGATGACGACCGCCTGCTTGGTGATGAGCTTGGGCTTCATGTTATCCATGGGGTTGCATTGGTGCGTTTCCCGTCCGCCCTGTCAATCCCGCCTCGCCTGAAGGGGGTGGGGACCCCATCTCCGCCCTTGCCACGCAGGCTTACCCGTTCACCCTGCCCGCCCCGAGGGGTGCGTAAGCCCTTCACCGATCCACTTTATCACGTCAAAAATGGCCGAAGAGCTCAAGGATACCCTCAACCTGCCGGTGACCGACTTCCCCATGCGGGCCGGCCTGGCCGAACGCGAACCCGTCCGCATCGCCCATTGGGAGCGCAACGGTCTCTATGGCCAGATTCAGGCCCGCGCCGCCGGCAAGCCGGCCTTCGTGCTCCATGACGGACCGCCGTTCACCAACGGCGACGTGCACATCGGCACCGCCCTCAACAAGCTGCTCAAGGACTCCATCCTCCGGTATAAGTCCATGCGCGGGTTCCGGACGCCTTACGTCCCCGGCTGGGACTGCCATGGTCTGCCCATCGAGCATAAGGTGATGAAGGAACTGCAGGCCAAGAAGCAGTCGCTCGACGCCCTTGGCGTCCGCAAGGCCTGCGCGGAGTTCTCCGCCGCCTTCATCGAGAAACAGCGGGGCCAGTTCAAGCGCCTGGGCATCCTTGCCGATTGGTCGTCCGAATACCGCACGATGGATCCGGCGTACGAAGCCGAGATCCTCGCCGGCTTCGCTTGCTTCGTCGAGCAGGGCCTGGTCTACCGTTCGAAGAAGCCGGTGTATTGGTCCATCCCTTGCCAGACCGCCCTCGCTGAAGCCGAAATCGAGTACAAGGACAAGCGCTCGCACTCCGTCTGGGTGGCGTTCCCGGTGCCTGATCCTGCCGCCAAGCAGCTCGCGCCGGCGCATCCGCTTTCCGTCGTCATCTGGACCACCACGCCGTGGACGCTGCCGGCTAACCTCGCCATCGCCGTGCATCCCGAGCTCGAATACGTCGAGGTCCGTCACGGCGAGCGTTCCTTCCTCGTGGCCTCCGCGCTGCGCGAGGCGTTCGTCGCCGCGTGCGTCCTCGAAGGCGCCACCGATGGCTTCAAGGTCCAAGGACGCGCGCTCGAAGGCCTGCAGCCGCAGCATCCTTTCATCGACCGCGCTGCGCCCATCGTGCTCGCCGACTACGTCACGACGGACGCCGGCACGGGTTGCGTGCACACCGCGCCCGGCCACGGACTCGAAGACTACCAGACCGGCAACAAGTATGGCCTTGAGCCGTATTGTCCGGTGCGAGACGACGGTACCTATGCCGACGACGGCAAGGTCCCGGCTTCGCTCGTGGGCATCACCGTCCTCGAGACCGACGGCAAGAACCCCGCGAACATCGCCGTGCTTGAATTGCTTAAGTCCAAGGGCGCGTTGCTCAAGGCGCAGAGCTTCGAGCACTCCTATCCGCATTGTTGGCGCTCCAAGACGCCCGTCGTCTTCCGCGCGCTCGACCAGTGGTTCGTCGGCCTCGATCGCGGCGACTTGCGCCAGAAGGCCCTCGCCGCCGTCGGCGAAGTGAATTGGATTCCCGCCTCCGGCGAAAACCGTATCCGTGCCGCGCTCGAAGGCCGTCCGGATTGGTGCATCTCGCGTCAGCGTGCCTGGGGTGTGCCGATCCCGGCTTTCTATTCTCCGTCCAAGGGCGAATCCTATCTCGACGGCGCCGTCGTGCGTCACGTCGCCCAGCAGGTCGCGACCCGCGGTGGCGATTGGTGGTGGGCCGCTTCCGTCGAGGAGATCCTCGCCGGTGCGCCGGTTCCCGCCGCTTGGCCGAAGGACCTCCGCAAGGGCACCGACACGCTCGATGTGTGGATCGACTCCGGCTCGAGCCATCTCGCCGTCTGCGCCAAGCACAAGGACCTGCACTGGCCGGCCGACCTCTATCTCGAAGGCTCCGACCAGCATCGTGGCTGGTTCCAGTCCTCGCTCTGGACCGCCATCGCCGTCAAGGGTTCGGCACCCTATCGCGCCGTCCTCACCCACGGCTTCGTGGTGAACGAGAAGCGCCAGAAGATCTCGAAGTCCGACGGCAAGCCGCAGACCGCCGACGACACCGTCAAGAAGTACGGCGCCGACATCGTGCGCCTCTGGGTCGCTTCGGAGAACTACCAGAGCGACATCCCGCTCTCCGACGCGATCTTCGAGACGATTTCAAACCAGTATCGCAGCATGCGTAATTCGCTGCGCTACCAGCTAGGTAACCTCTTCGACTTCGACGCCGCCCGGCACGCCGTGCCCGTGGAGAAGATGACCGCCATCGACCGCTGGGTGCTCGTCGAGACGGCCAAGCTCGTCCGCGAGGTCACCGACGCCTGCGAACGTAATGAATTCCACCGCGCCGCATCGGCTCTCGCCGGCTTCACGACAGGGACGCTCTCCGCTACTTACCATAACGTGGTCAAGGATCGCCTTTACACCACTGCGCCTGACGACCCGATGCGCCGCTCGACCCAGACCGCGATCGACATCGTCCTCCGCGCCTATCTGAAGCTCATCGCTCCCTTCGTGCCGTTCACCGCGGACGAAGCCTGGTCGCACCTCAACGCCAAGTCCGAGTATACGGACGCGTCCAGCGTCCACTTGCAGGATTGGCCGGCGATCGACGCCCGCTGGGAGGATGCCGCCGGTTTGGCTGCCCATGCCGCCGTCGCCCGTATCCAGGCCTTGGCCGCCCAGGTCAACGTGCCCATGGAGCGCCTGCGTCAGGACAAGAAGATCGGCCAGTCCCTCGAAGCCTCGGTCGTCGTGACGGGTGATGCGGCGGATGCCGATTTTACCCTATTGGTTGCCCAGCAGGCGCTTCTGACCGAGCTGTGGATCGTCTCCTCGGTTCAGCTCAAGCCGCAGGCCGGCGCCACCTTGGCCTTCGCCGTCGACAAAGCCGAAGGCGTCCGCTGCCCCCGCTCTTGGCGATGGGTCCCCGCTCTTGTGGAAGCCGGCAGATTTGGTATGGTATCTCCACGGTGCCGCGAAGCGCTCCTTTCCAAGTACCCGCAACTCTAACCCTCCTTTCCGATGTCCAAGAAAAACGATTCCAAGAAGTCCGCCAAGAAGCCCGTGCCCGCCCCTAAGGCCAAGGCGAAGGCGAAGCCCGTGGCCAAGCCTGCGCCGAAGCCGATCGCCAAGTTGGCTCCCGTCAAAGGCAAACCCGCCGCTCCCGTCAAGGCCGTCAAAGCCGCCAAAGCCGCCAAGCTCATCGCGGCTCCAGTTGCCAAGGGCAAGGGTGCCAAGGCTGCCCCGGTCGTTCCTGGAAAGGCCGTCAAAGCCGCCAAGGCTCCGAAGGCACCCAAGGTCGATCATGCCCTGCAGAAGGGTATGCTGAACAAGCACCGCGACGAGCATCACCAGTCCGATGCGCTGGTGGTCGTGCCGCGGGCCAAGCTGCAATTCTACACGATCAGCGATCTGAAGGTCTACCTCGAGAAGCGTAACAAGACCAAGACCAAGCTCAACGTCTGGGTTCCGGACGAGGAGCGCAAGGCGCGCGAGAAGGCCGCCGCGGCCGCTCGCTCGCAGGGCAACCGTTCGAACAACATCGCCACCGCTTCCATCTCCGAACTCCTCGGCGGTTCCAACCCCTTCCGCAAGGGCGAGGGCTTCGTCGACGAATCCAAGCAGGTCCCCGAGAAGTTCCGCCGCTACTACCGCCTCTTGGTCGACATGCGCGATGCGCTGCACAAGGGCCTCGCCTTCCACTCCGAGTCAGCCCTCAAGAAGTCGGGCAAAGACGACGCCGGCGACCTTTCTGGCTACTCGCAGCACCTCGCCGACGCCGGCACGGACACCGCCGACCGCGACTTCGCCCTCTCGCTCATCTCGAACGAGCAGGAAGCCCTCAAGGAGATTGCCGATGCGATCGACCGCATGAAGAAGGGCTCCTACGGCACGTGCGAAATCACCAACAAGCCGATCCCGGCCGCGCGCCTGATCGCCGTTCCTTTCACCCGCTATTCCCTCGAAGGACAGAAAGACCTCGAGCGCAACCGTCGCGCCCATCGGCGCCGCGGCGGCAACCCGCTCGGCGAGATCGGCGATGAAGTCGGCTTTGGTACCGGCGGCGGTGGCGGCGACGACGAGCCTAGCGACACCTGAGCGAGCTGAGGTTCATGCTGTCCCGCCTCCGCGCCTATCGGTCCTTCTGGGTGATCTGCGTGGCCGCGATCGTCGTGGACATCGCCACCAAGTTGCTCGTCGTACGGCACATCCCGTTCGGCACCTACTTCTCCCAGGATCTGTCCCGTCCGCCGATCATGGTCTTTGATTGGTTCTGGATCGTCCATGTCGGCAACAAAGGCGCCGCCTGGGGGCTGGGCGCCGAGTATGACGTCCGCCCTTTCCTGATTCTCCTCGCGCTCGCGGTGCTCGCGCTCGTCTGGCGCTGGCGTAAGCAGCTCCTGCGCGAACTGCAGGGCGGCCAGCTGGCCTTCGGCCTCTTCGTCGGCGGCACCCTGGGCAACGTCCGGGACCGGCTGTTCGGCGATCACGTCATCGACTTCATCGATGTGCACCTGCCGTATTATCGGTTCCCGGCCTTCAACGTGGCCGACTCCTGCATCTGCGTCGGGGTGGGTCTTTATATCATCATGTCGTACCGGCATGATCGCCTGCTCCGCGAAGCCATCGTCTCGCACGGCGGCGAGGATCCGCCCGCCGGCACATGAGCCTGCGCTTCGACGTCGCCGCCCATCCGGGCGCCCTGGCGTACAAGCTTCTCGCTGGGCTCGTCGTCCCTCGGCCCATCGCGCTCGTCACCACGATTGATGCCGCCGGGGTGGTCAATGCCGCGCCATTCTCGTTCTTCAACGTCATGGGCGCCGAGCCTGCCATCGCCGTGTTCGCGCCGGCGGACCGCGATGACGGCACCCTCAAGGATACCGCCGCCAACCTGACCGCTAATGCCGAATGCGTCATTCATCTCTGCGACGAGGCCGTCGCGGCGAAGATGGTCGAGTGCGCCCGCTCGTTGCCGCCCGGCGTGAGCGAGGTGCCGCGCGCAGGCTTCACGCTGGCGCCGTCGGAGCGCGTGCGCGTGCCGCGGCTGGTCGAGTGCCCGGTGGCCCTGGAGTGCCGCTTGTTGGACATCCGTAAGTACGGCGAAAACCGACTGGTCGTCGTGGAAATCTTGCTCGCCCATGTGCGTGAGGGCGTCGCCGACCCCGCGACCTGGAAGGTGGACTATGCGCAGTATGCGCCGATCGGCCGGCTCAACAGCCCCGACGGTTATGCGCGCACGACGGATCGTTTCACGCTGCGGTTCCCGTCGGGAAGCTGATCAGATTCCTTTCGACAGGCGTTTCACCACCGTCGCGAAGTCATCCGGCCGGGGGGCGATGACCTCAAATTCCTTGCCGGCGACCTTGCCGGTGACGCGCGCGATGCGCAGGAGCAGCCCGCGGTGCAACGGCTTGTCTTCGCCCTTGTTGAGGCGGCCCTTCGGCGTCGTGTCGGTCAGCGTCACGCGGCCCGAGCGGCCGTACTTGAGTTCGCCGGCGATGCGGATCCCGCATTCGGTGGCGTGGATGCGGACTTGGTCGCGGCGAGGGAAGGGCGTGTGCGCGGTCCAGATGCGCCAGCGGCCGCAGGCGCGGCCGGGCTCGAAGCGGGTCTGGGCGTGCTTGCCGTTGCGTTGCGAGACGAAGGCGCGTTCCTGCGAGTCGTCCATGCCCACGGGCAGGTCGCAGATGCCGGCGTCTTCAGGAGCGTCCTCCGTGCGCGCGATGAATTCGAAATCAAAACGGAAGGCGCCAGAGCCGAGGGCTTCGCGCCAATCGGCCATCGTGGTCGCGCGGTCGGCGATGATCGCGATGCCGGCGGATTCCGGTTCGGGGCCGAAGACCGCGGCGGGTTCGGCGAGGCCGAGGCGGACCATCTCCGACTTGCCGGCTTCGAGTTGTGCGCGCAGCTGGCCGAGCAGGGTGGGCGCGCCTTTCTGCCAAGGGTGTTCCTCCAGGGCGACGCCGCTGGGCTTGTCGAGCGCGACCCAGCCCGGGCCGTAGGCCAAGACGGCCATGCGGATAGCTTCCTCGCCGAGCAGGCCGGCGGCGAAACCGATGGTGGCTGGAGGCAGGTCGGACATTTCCGGGGACAAAAAAACCCCGGCGCCTAGGCGACGGGGTCGGTGAGGAGGCCAGCCGGCATTACTTCTTGGCCGCAGCGAGCTTCTTCGCGAGGCGAGCCTTGATGCGGTTCGCCTTGTTGCGATGGATCACGCCGGTCTTCGCGGCCTTGTCGGCGGCGGAAGCGACCTGGGAGGCGGAAGCAGCGACGTTGTCACCGGTCAGGCTCTTGACGAGGCCCTTGAGACGGGTGCGGACGATCTTGTTATGCTCAGCGCGACGGGTGGTCTGGCGGATGCTCTTCTTGTTAGCTTTGATGTTGGCCATGTGAGTTAGTAGGGAAGCCGTGGGCGGCCCTCGGAGTCAACGCGGATTTGAGGGTTCCGGCCACGGAGAGGCCCCTTTTTGAGGGGCCTCATGAGTCCTGCTGGTGGAAGGGGTGGGATTCGAACCCACGAACAGCGAAGCTGAACGGATTTACAGTCCGCGACCTTTAGCCACTTGGATACCCTTCCGGCCAACAGGATGGGCAACTTGGCAGTGCCGTCGGCGCATGACAAGCGCTTTCGCTGGACTTAATGGCCCTTTATCTGGCCACCGAGGGGGCCTTTTTGCCCCTTCACACCTGCGAGGCACCGCTTAGGCTCCGCCTATGCGGAAAACGCCTCTGGTCGTGCTCATCGATGGCTCCTGCGCCTTGTGCAATGGTGCCGCCGCTTGGCTGGCCTGCCGGGACGTCGCCGGCGCCATGGTCTTTGCGACGAACCGGGGCGAGGTCGCCCGTATCGCCGACGAACCAGCGGGCGGTGACATGGGTACGATCGTCGTTTGGGATGGGTCCCGTCGGCTGGTGCGATCGGCCGCCGTGTTGGCCCTCTTGCGCACGCTGGGCGGCGGCTGGCGACTGCTGGCTTGGTTGGCTTGCCTTTGCCCGGTCACCTTGCGCGATTTCCTGTACGACCAGATCGCGCGCCGTCGCCATCGGTTCACGGGGCCGGCCGCCTGTACGCGCTTGAGCCCGCACCACCTCGCGGAATAGAAACAACGCCATGAAGTCACTGCCCCGCGCTCTTCTGCTCGCCTGCGCGCTGCTCGGCGCGGGTTGCTCGATTCCCAACGCGAAGAACACCGCCGCCGCCCAGCAGGAGCGGCTCTTGGATGATACCGATGAGCGTAAGGCACGCCTGCGCGCACGCGGCACCTTGAGTCCGCAGGAATACGAGGCCATGGCGATCAAGATGGGCTGGACGACCAAGGGGACGCCGGGTCTGCCGCCTCCGCCGACGACCGAAGAACTCGAGAAGCGCGTCAAGGCCGCCGAGAAGACGCCCTGATGGCTTACGTCCTGCGTCGCCTGCTGGAGATGATCCCGGTGCTGCTCATCGTGGTCGCCGCGACCTTCTTTCTGGCGCACGCGGTGCCGGGCGGGCCTTTCGATAAGGACCGGCCGCTGCCAGCCGAAGTGAAGGCGCGCCTCGAGCAGTATTACGGCCTCGATCAGCCGCTCCCTGTCCAGCTCGGTAATTACGTCGTCAATCTCGCCCAGGGTGACCTTGGTCCGTCGATCAAATACCCCGGCTGGTCCGTGCGCGAAGTCATCGGCTCGCGTATCGGTGTCTCGGCCTCGCTGGGCTTGGTTTCTTTGCTGCTCGCCGTACTCATCGGCGTCCCCGTCGGCGTGCTCGCCGCGTCGCGGCCGAATAGCTGGCTCGATCGCGTCCCGATGGGCTTCACGCTCGTGGGCATCTGCGTGCCGTCGTTCGTGCTCGGCCCCATCCTGGCTTTGATCTTTTCGCTGGGCTTGGGTTGGTTGCCGCCCTGCGGCTGGGGCTCGGCCATCCACTTCGTGCTGCCCGCCGCTACGCTCGGCTTGATCACCGCCGCGCCGCTGGCGCGACTGACCCGCGGTTCGTTGATGGAGGTACGCTCGCTGGATTACGTCCGCACCGCGCGCGCCAAGGGCGTGCCGCCGCTGCGCGTCTGGTTCGTGCACGCCTTGCGTAACGCGCTGCTCCCCGTCGTCACGTACCTCGGGCCCGCCGCGGCCGGCCTGGTGTCGGGCTCCTTCGTCATCGAATCGCTCTTCGACGTCCCGGGCATGGGCCGTCTCTTCGTCACCGCCATCATCAACCGCGACGTCATGCTGATCCTCGGCACGACGATCGTGTACGCGGCGGCGTTGCTCTTCCTCAACCTCGCGGCCGACCTGGCCAACGCCGCGCTGAATCCCAAGGTGGCCCGGAGCCGATGAGCGAGCCCGTCGTCGAGTCCCTCGCCTCCGAAAGCGGCTGGCAGCGTTTCCGGAAGGACCGCGCCGCGGTCTGGTCCGGGTGGTTCCTTGTGACGATCGCCGCCGTCTGCTTCCTGTCGCCGCTGATCGCGCCGTATCCTTACATGGCGCAGGACCTCGCGCACAGCGCGGAGGCGCCTTCCCTCGCGCATTGGCTCGGGACGGACCTCCTCGGTCGCGACGTCCTTTCGCGCCTGCTGCAAGGCGGCATGATTTCACTCTTTGTCGGCCTCATCGCCACCGCCGTCGCGCTGGCCGTGGGGATCTGCTACGGCGTGCTCGCGGCGGAAGTCGGAGGCCGGGCGGAAGACGCCCTGATGCGCTTCGTGGACATCGTGAGCACCTTACCGCTGACGCTTATCGTCATCCTGTGCACGGTCGTCTTCGGCCAGAATATGCCGATGATCTTCCTGGCCGTGGGAGGCGTCTCCTGGCTGACCATGGCACGCATCATCCGTAATCAGACTCGCGAGCTAAAGGCCTCGCAGTTCGTCCAGGCCGCCGAATCGCTGGGGCAGTCTCGCTGGGGTATTTTCAGTCGGCATTACCTGCCCAACCTCGCCGGCACCATCGCCGTGTGCGCGACGCTCACCGTCCCCGGAGTCATGCTCCTCGAGGCCTTCGTCAGCTTCCTGGGACTCGGGGTGAAGGCGCCGATGACCTCGTGGGGCCTGATGATCAAGGAGGGGGCCGATATCATGGAGGAGTGCCCTTGGCTGCTCATCTCTCCTTCGGTCGTCTTCGCGCTCACGCTCCTTTCCCTGAACTTCCTCGGCGACGGCCTGCGCGATGCCTTCGATCCGCGCTCATCCCGCAAGTAAGCCATGACGTTGCGCCGTTACATCGTGATCAAGCCCGACGGAGCCGAAGGGGATGAGTTCGAAGTCGACCTTCCGTCGGAGGCGCCCGACTTCACGCATCATCCTGTGACGAAGGAGCCGTGCCGCCGCGTCCTCGAATCACCCACGCTCACGACCAAGTACGGCGAGGGCGCCATTAAGCAGGGCTTGAGCGACAAGCGACTCGCCCAGGCCGGCTTCCAGCGCTTGGAGAAGGACGGCAAGGGCGGCTGGAATAAGCTCAACTGAGTTCTCGGGCCCGCGGCGACCTCTGTAAATGAATCACCCCGCCGGGTGGCGGGGTGAAGCATCGTCAGGGTGGGCGTTTCCGCCGTGTAAATTTACTTAGGCCTTGGCCGGAGCCGCCGCTTCTTCGCGGGCACGCTTCACGAGCGACTTCGCGGTGTCGGACGGCTGGGCGCCGAGCTTGACCCAATGGTCGACGCGCTCGACGTTGATCACCAGACCCGGGGTCTTACCACGGGCGCGGGGATTGTAGTTGCCGAGGACTTCGACAAAACGGCCGTCACGGCGGATGGCTTGTTCGGCGACGACGAGGCGATAGGTCGGCTCGTTTTTCGTACCGAAGCGTTGGAGGCGGATGCGTAGCATTGGATTGGGAGAAGGTGGCGAGTTATCGTCTCAGGAGAGTTCTCAAAAGACGGATGTGCAAAAACGCAGGAGGGAGGGGGAGAGTCAAGCCTTCCCCCGAAGGTTTTAGTAAAAAACATCCCACCCTCGCTGAGCCCATCGTCAAAACACACATAACAAGCCACTGTTAATAAGTGGGTTAGGCTGTATCTTGCGTATAGGGGGTTTGGAGGCCTTTTCGGTCGGCTTCCGGCTTGGCTTCGAATCTGGGCACAAAAAACCCCGCCAGTTGGCGGGGTTTCGGGGAAGCCTCGAGGGGCTTACTTGGCAGCGGCGGCCGCGGCAGCGGCGGCGGCGTGCTCGGTCGGGTCGAAGCGCTTTTCTTTGACCTTGGTAGCCGACTTACCCTGGCGATCGCGGAGGTAGAAGAGGCGGGCGCGCATGACCTGCGAGACGCGTTCGACTTCGATCTTCTCGATATTCGGGGAGTGGACCGGGAAGGTGCGCTCGACGCCTTCGCCGAAGGAGATGCGGCGAACGGTGAAGGTGGCGTGGATGCCTCCGCCCTTGCGCTGAATGACGATGCCGGAGAAGGTCTGGGTGCGCTCCTTGTCGCCTTCGCGAACCTTGGTGGCTACCTTGACGCCGTCGCCGACCTTGAAATCATGGTCTCCGCGGGCGGTCTTCAG
>DBCR01000043.1 GCA_002293125.1 Opitutia bacterium UBA953 | reverse complement strand
CGTTCGCGCTCGAGGTCGCCCGAGTCCATGATCAGGCCGTGCTGGCCGCCGGCGAGCTTGTCGAGGTCCTCGGCACGGAACATGCCGGACTGGTAGAGAAGTCGGTCGGTCAGGGTCGTTTTGCCATGGTCGACGTGAGCAATGACTGCGATGTTACGGAGATTCATCTGTAAAGGCCTTACGCATAGGAAAATAGGCCCTTGTGCAAGGGGAATAAGCCACCGTTACCCAATTATTGCGGGTTTCTGGGCACCCAACGGTGGGGAGCCGCCTTAGGCCAGCCCGTCGCGCTCCAAAAGGGCCTCTGGATCGAGGTCCCGGCCCATGAAGTCCCGGAAGAGTGTCTCGGCTGGCTCGGAATTGCCCTTGGAGAGCACCTTGGCCCTCAGCTCCCGCCCTACCTGGGGGTTGAGGACCCCCTCCTTGAGGAAGCGGGTGAAGGCGTCGGCCTCGAGGGCTTCGGCCCACTTGTAAGAATAATAACCCGCAGCGTAGCCCGTGGCGTCCGAGAAGAGGTGGTTGAACCGGCGGGCCATGGCCGGACCCCGGCGGGTGGTCCGGGCCTGCCAGTCGGCGAAGTCCTCGTTCCAATGGGAATCAAGGTCGCGACCGCGGAGCTCCTCCGCGCGGATGTGCAGGTCGAGGTCGAGTTTCGAGAAAGCGAGCTGGCGCATGCACGTCGAGGCGGCGCGGAAGTTCGCGGCGGCATCGAGTTTGGCGAGGAGGTCGGAGGGCAACGGAGCGCCAGTCTCGTGGTGGCGGGCGAAGACGGCGAGGGACTCTTCCTCCCAGCACCAGTTCTCCAGGATCTGCGAAGGCAGCTCGACGAAGTCCCAGGCGACGCGTACGCCGGAGAGGGATTCGACTTCGACTTCGCTGAGGAGGTGATGGAGCAGATGACCGAACTCGTGGAAGACCGTGGTGACTTCGTCGTGGTTGAGCAGCGCCTCCTTGCCGGCGACGGGCGGCGTGAAGTTGCCGCACATCAGGCCGAGGTGCGGAGCGAACGAGCCGTCGGGACGAGGGCCACCGGTACGGAAGAAGTTCATCCAAGCCCCTCCCCTCTTCGATTCACGCGGGAACCAGTCGGTGTAGAAAGAGCCCAGTAGACGGCCTCCGTCGCGTACTTCGTAGAAGCGGACTTCAGGATGCCAGACGCAGATCGGCGCGCCTTCAACGCGCGGTTCGGCGGCGCGGACGACCGTCTTGGCGCCGGTGGCCTGGTCGACATGATAGGTATCGCGGGCGACGACCTGGATGCCGAAGAGCCCACCGAAGAGGCGGAACATGCCGGCGATCACGCCGTCGACCGGAAACCACGGGCGCAAGGCCTCGTCATCGAAATCATATTTCTCGCGGCGCATCTTCTCGGACCAGTAACCGAACTCCCAAGGGTGCAGCGAACGCAGGGCGTCGCCGATCTTGGCGGCGCGGTATTGTTCGAGCTCGACGCCTTCGGCCTGAAATTTCGGGCGGATACGCAGGCCGATATCCTCGATGAACTTCAATGCCGTGTCGCCCGTGCGCGCCATGCGGCGGGCCGTGGTGAAATCGGCGAAGTGTTTCTTGCCCAGCAAGCGGGCCTTCTCGTGACGTAGGGCGAGGATCTCGCCGACGAGCGCGGTGTTGTCCCAAGCGTCCTTCAGGCCGACCTGACCGAGGCCTTCCCAGCACTGGCGACGCAGGTCTTCGTCATCGGCGTATTGCAGCACCGGGATGACCGAGGGGGACTGCAGCGTGATACGCCAAGCTTCCGGCCTACCCTTGGCGGTCGCCGATTGCTTGGCCGCGGCAAGTGCGCCGGCGGGCAGGCCAGAGAGGCGTTTCTCGTCGTCGATGAAGAGTTCCCACGCGTTGGTGGAATCCAGGACGTTCTCGGAATACTTCTGCGTCTTCTCCGCCAGCTGCGCGTTGAGGGTCGCCAGACGCGTCTTCCCTTCCACCGGCAGATCGGCGCCGTTCTCTTCGAAGTCGGCCATCGTCTCCTCAAGGAAACGGCGGCGTACGCCCGTGAGCGCTTTCGCGTCGGCCGTCGCCGCGTAGGCCTTGAAGACCGCCCACAGTTCCGGATCAAGCGTCAGCGAGGTAAAGAACGCCGTGACCTCGGGCATCATCGCATTGTAGGCCTTACGGAGTTCGGGCGAGTTCAGGACCGAGTCGAGGTGCGAGACCAGGCCCCAAGCGCGGGAGAGTTCCTTCGTCGTGGCCTCGAAGCCCGGCAGTACCTGAGCATAGGTCAGGTCGGTGCCCTTCGTGCGCTTGAACGCGTCGACGTTGGCGCGGGCGCGGCGCAAGGCCTCGCGGATATCCGGCTCGACGTGTTCGGGCTTCAGGCTGCTCCAGTCGAAAAGGAACTCGTCGGCAAGGAAGGGGTGCACGCCTTCACCTTGCGGGAACGGGGCCCGATTTCAAGGCAACCCTACGCCCTATCAGCAGCGAGGGCTTGCGGGACGGCCTTGGCGGGCACACTTTGAGGCATGAGCAAGTTGGAGGCAGTGCCCGTCACCGGCATCGAGGTCATCCCCGTCAAGGGAGGTACCGCCGTATTCCTCGTGACCGCCGCGAAGACGATGGTCATCCAGGTCGACCCGTCCGTCGGTGAAGCCCTCCAAGGTGCCTTGGACGGCCGCGTGCCTGATCGCCCCCAGTCGCACGACCTCATGCTCCACCTCCTCCTCGGCTTGGACGCCGGGGTCGTGCACGTGGCGATTGTCGACGTCAAGGATGGCGTCTTCTTCGCCCGTATCCTACTCGGCCAGGAAGGCCCCGTCGCCCGGAAGATTGCCGAAGTCGACGCGCGCCCCAGCGACGCCCTCGTGCTCGCCGTGAAGGCCAAGCGCCCGGTGTTCATCGCCAAGGCCGTCTTGGACGTCTGCGACGACATGGCGGAGATGCTCGCGCGCCTGCGCAAGCAGGCGTGAGCGGCCCGCTGCCAGTCCCCGTCGTCGCCGGCACGCGCCCTTCGGTGCTCGCGCCGATGCAGGACGTGACCACGACCGGCTTCATGCGCGTCATCGGTCGCCGCGGCGCGCCTGACTGGTTCGTGACCGAATATTTCCGCGTCCATGAGAGTTCCACGCCCGAGAAGCACATCGTCGACTCGGTCATGAACCATGGCACCGGCCGGCCGGTCTTCGCGCAGCTCATCGGTGAGGACACCCCGCACATGCTCCGCACCATCCGCGAGTTGGGGAAGCTGCCTATCGCTGGCATCGACCTCAACATGGGTTGCCCCGCGCCCAAGGTATATCGCAAGAACGTGGGCGGCGGACTCCTGCGCGACCCCGCTAAGATCGACGAACTCATCGGCGCCATGCGTCAGGAGATTCCCGGACTCTTCACCGTCAAGATGCGCATCGGCTTCGATGGCCAGGAACGCTTCGACGAAATCCTCGCGATCGTCGCCAAGCATCAGGTCGATCTCCTTACCGTGCACGGCCGTACCGTCAAAGGACTCTATTGGTCAGAGGTGGATTACGTCGCCATCACCAAGGCCGTGGCGGCCGTCTCCTGCCCTGTCATCGCCAACGGTGACGTCACCTCCGCCGCCAAGGCCCAACGGCTCGCGTCCGAGACGAAGGCCTACGGCATGATGATGGGCCGCCACGCCATCCGGAATCCGTGGATTTTCCGCCAGTGGCGTGAAGTCCAGCAGGGCCAGAAGCCGTTCGTACCCACGCTGACCGACGTGCGGACCTATGTCCAGGAGCTCGCCGACGAGTGCTGCGATGCCGCCAAGGCCACCGACAAGCAGGCCGGCCGCCTGAAGAAATTCCTCAACTTCGTCGGGCTCGCCGTGGATACCGAAGGCAAGTTCCTGCACGACATGCGCCGGACCGACAACCTACCCGACCTCTTGAAGTGCTGCGATGCGCACCTGTTGGGAGCACGCGCCAGCGCAGCCTATCCCGACGAACCGCACCGCGGCCTCATCGCTCGGCCCACGCGCGAGACGCAGCAGGGCTGCGCGCTCTGAGCACAATCAGGGAGCCGGAACCAGAGCCTCCCCTTGACTCCCGCCGTTTGCCCCTAAACTTAGAGGCATGATCAACCTCACCGAAGCCGCCGCCGCGCAAATCCAGGTGCTGCAGAAAGCCCAGGCCAACCCCGAGTCCGTCCTCCGCGTCCTCGTGGAGACCGGCGGTTGCTCCGGCTTCGAATACGGCATGGCTTTCGATGTGCGCAAGGCCGACGA
>DBCR01000063.1 GCA_002293125.1 Opitutia bacterium UBA953 | reverse complement strand
CTCCGCCCTTCCCGCTACTACGTGACCAAAGATGACTTCGTCATCATGGGCTCCGAAGCCGGCGTCCTCCCGATCGACCCCGCCAACATCGCCTCCAAGGGCCGCCTGCAGCCGGGCCGCATGTTCCTCGTGAACATGGAAGAAGGCCGCATCGTCGCCGACGAGGAGATCAAGCAGAAGATCGCCTCCCAGAAGCCCTACCGCGAGTGGCTCGATAAGAACCTCATCAAGCTCGCCGACATCGCCGACGCCCCGGACACCACGCCGACGTCGCACAGCAACACGGTCCAGCGCCAGCTCGCCTTCGGGTACACCTTCGAAGACCAGCGTAAGCTGCTCGTCCCGATGGCCAAGGATGGCGTCGAAGCCATGGGCTCGATGGGCACGGACATCCCGCTCGCCGTGCTGTCGAACAAGTCGAAGCTCCTCTACGACTACTTCAAGCAGCTCTTCGCGCAGGTCACCAATCCACCGATCGACTGTATCCGCGAAGAGATCGTCACCTCCTCCGTCACGACGATCGGACCGGAGCGCAACCTGCTCGACCCGAAGCCGTCCAGCTGCCACCTGATCGAACTCCAGTCGCCGATCCTCACCAACGAGGAACTCGCCAAGCTCCGTCACGTCGCCCACGGCCAGTTCAAGTCCGTCACCATCCCGACCCTCTTTGACGCCAAGTCCGGCGCCAAGGGCCTCGAGAAGGCCATGGACGAAGTCTGCCGCCAGGCCAGCCTGCACATCGACGCCGGCATCAATCTCATCATCCTGAGCGACCGCGGCGTCGACCGTCACAACGCCGCCATCCCGCCCCTGCTCGCCGTCTCCGGCCTGCACCACTACCTCATCCGCGAAGGCAAGCGCACCAAGGTCGGCCTCATCCTCGAGTCTGGCGAACCGCGCGAAGTGCACCACTTCTGTACGCTCATCGGCTACGGTTGCGCGGGCATCAATCCCTACCTGGCGTTCGAGACCCTCGACGACATGATCAAGCAGGGCCTCCTGGTTGGCGTCGACCACTACACGGCTTGCAAGAACTACGTGAAGGCCGCCACGAAGGGTATCGTCAAGGTCGCCTCTAAGATCGGCATCTCGACCATCCAGAGCTACCTCGGCGCCCAGATCTTCGAATGCGTCGGCCTCCAGCAGAAGGTCGTCGACAAGTACTTCACCGGCACCGCCACGCGCATCGAAGGCGCGGACGTCGCCGCCGTCGCGGAAGAAACGCTGGAGCGTCATAACCGCGCGTTCCCTGAGCGGGTCGATACCCCTGCCACCCTCGAGGTCGGCGGTGACTACCAGTGGCGCAACGAAGGCGAAGGCCACCTCTTCAGCCCGCAGGTCATCCACTCGCTGCAGAAGGCCGTCCGCACGAACAATTACGACACCTTCAAGGTCTACTCCGGCCTGGTGAACGACCAGATGCAGCAGATCTTCACGCTGCGCGGCCTCCTCCAGTTCAAGTCCCGCACCCCGGTCGACATCAGCGAAGTCGAGTCCGTCGAAAGCATCTTGAAACGCTTCAAGACCGGCGCGATGAGCTACGGCTCGATCTCCACCGAGGCCCACGAAACCCTCGCCGTCGCGATGAACCGCATCGGCGGCAAGTCCAACACCGGCGAAGGTGGCGAAGACCCTGCGCGCTTCACTTGGACCAACGAACAGGGCGACTCGAAGAACTCTGCCATCAAGCAGGTCGCTTCCGGCCGCTTCGGTGTCACGAGCCGCTACCTGACCAACGCCAAGGAAATCCAGATCAAGATGGCCCAGGGCGCGAAGCCCGGCGAAGGCGGCCAGCTCCCCGGCGGCAAGGTCTACCCGCCCATCGCCAAGGTGCGTCACTCGACCCCCGGCGTCGGCCTCATCTCACCGCCCCCGCACCACGACATCTACTCGATCGAGGATCTTTCGGAACTCATCCATGACTTGAAGAACGCCAACCGCGCGGCGCGGGTGTGCGTGAAGCTCGTCTCGGAAGTCGGCGTGGGCACCATCGCCACCGGTGTCGCCAAGGCGCATGCGGACGTCGTCCTCATCTCGGGCTTCGACGGCGGTACGGGCGCTTCGCCCCAGACCTCCATCAAGCACGCCGGCCTGCCCTGGGAACTCGGCCTCGCCGAAACCCACCAGACCCTCGTCCTCAACAACCTCCGCTCCCGCATCGTCGTCGAGACCGACGGTCAGCTGAAGACCGGCCGTGACGTCGTCATCGCCGCCCTCCTCGGCGCCGAAGAGTTCGGCTTCGCCACGGCTCCGCTGGTGACCCTCGGTTGCATCATGATGCGCGTCTGTCACCTCAACACCTGCCCGGTCGGCGTCGCCACCCAGGACCCTGAGCTCCGCAAGAACTTCACCGGCCGTCCGGAAGACACCGTGAACTTCATGCGCTTCATCGCCCAGGAAGTCCGCGAGATCATGGCCCAGCTCGGCTTCCGCACGCTCAACGAGATGGTCGGCCGTACCGACGCCCTCGAAGCGCGTCACGCCGTCGACCACTGGAAGGCCAAGGGCATCGACCTGTCCAAGCTCCTCTACTCGCCGAAGGCCGGCCCCGAAGTGGGTCGCTTCTGCACCGAGAAGCAGGACCACGGCCTCGAGAAGGGTCTCGACCTCTCCGTCCTCCTCGCCGCCTGTCAGCCCGCCATCGATAAGGGCCAGAAGGTCCGCTACGAAGGCGAGATCAAGAACACCCATCGCGTCGTCGGCACGATCCTCGGCAACGAGATCACCAAGAAGCACATCGACGGCCTCCCGGACGGCACCATCCACCTGAAGTTCAAGGGTAGCGCGGGCCAGTCCCTCGGCGCCTTCGTTCCCGTAGGCGTGACGATCGAGCTCGAAGGCGATGCCAACGATTACGTCGGCAAGGGCCTCAGCGGCGGTCGCGTCATCGTCTACCCTGACGCCACGGCCACCTTCCCGGCTGAAGATAACATCATCCTCGGCAACGTCGCCCTCTACGGCGCGACCTCTGGCGAAGCATTCTTCCGCGGTATGGCCGGCGAACGTTTCTGCGTCCGCAACTCGGGTGCGACCACCGTCGTCGAAGGCGTGGGTGACCACGGCTGCGAATACATGACCGGTGGGCGCGTCGTCGTCCTCGGTCTCACAGGTCGTAACTTCGCGGCCGGCATGAGCGGTGGAGTGGCTTACGTCCTCGATGAAAAGGGTGACTTTGCAGTCCGCTGCAACAAGCAGATGGTCGGCCTTGAGAAGCCGGATGCGAACGATGCCTTGGAACTCCGCGGCCTCATCGAGCGCCACGCCGAGCTCACGGGCAGCCATAAAGCCAAGAAGCTCCTCGCCCACTGGGAAGCCTCGCTCGCCCAATTCGTGAAGGTGATGCCCAAGGACTATAAACGCGTCCTCCAGGCCATCGCCACGGCGCAGGCCAAGGGACTCAGCGGCGACGCCGCCCTCAACGAAGCCTTCGAGATCAACTCCCGCGACCTCGCCCGAGTTGGCGGCGGCTGAGCACCCACCCCGTCCACACCAAGCACCTTCTGCACCATGGGAAAACCAACCGGATTTGTCGAATATCAGCGCGAACTCCCGCCCGATCGCGATGCCCTCACCCGCATCGGCGACTGGAAAGAGATCCACCACCATCACTCCGATGAGAAGCTCCAGAAACAGGGCGCCCGCTGCATGGATTGCGGCGTGCCGTTCTGCCACACGGGCAAGCTCATCGGCGGGATGGCCAGCGGCTGCCCGATCAACAACCTGATCCCCGAGTGGAACGACCTCGTCTACAAGGGCCTCTGGCATGAGGCGCTCGAACGCCTCCACAAGACCAACAACTTCCCGGAATTCACCGGCCGCGTCTGCCCCGCCCCGTGCGAAGGCTCGTGCGTGCTCGGCATGAACAAGCCGGCCGTCACGATCAAGAACATCGAGGTCTCGATCGTCGACAAGGGCTGGGACAACGGCTGGATCATCCCCCGCGCGCCGACCAAGCGCACCGGCAAGAAGGTCGCCGTCATCGGTTCCGGCCCCGCCGGCCTCTCCGCCGCCGCGCAGCTCAACTACGCCGGCCACAACGTCACCGTCTTCGAACGTTCCGACCGTCCGGGCGGCCTGCTGATGTACGGCATCCCGAACATGAAGCTCGATAAGAACGAAGTCGTGCTTCGCCGTATCTCGCTCCTCGAAGCCGAAGGCGTCACCTTCAAGTGCGGCGTCAACGTCGGCGTCGACATCTCGCCTGAACAGCTCCGCAAGGACTTCGACGCCGTCATCCTTACCGTGGGCGCCACCAAGGGTCGCGACCTTCCCCTCACCGGCCGCGACGCCAAGGGCGTGCATCTCGCGATGGAGTTCCTCGCCGCCAACACGAAGAACCTCCTGGATGGTAATTCCCCTGACGCCTCCTTCACCGCCAAGGGTAAGGACGTCGTCATCATCGGCGGCGGCGATACCGGCACCGACTGCGTGGGCACCTCGCTCCGCCACGGCTGCAAGTCCGTCGTCCAGCTCGAGATCATGGCGAAGTCACCGCTCACCCGCGCCAAGGACAATCCTTGGCCGGAATGGCCGAAGACCTACAAGGTGGACTACGGCCAGGAAGAAGCCGCTGCCAAGTTCGGCTCCGATCCTCGCGTCTACCTCACCACCGCCACGAAGTTCGTCGCCGACGAACAGGGCAACCTCAAGGAAGTCCATACGGTCGAAGTCGAATGGAAGAAGAACGAGAAGGGTGTCTTCGGCCCTCAGCCGATCGCCGGTACCGAGAAGGTCCGTCCGGCGCAGCTCGTCTTGCTCGCCATGGGCTTCATGGGTCCAGAACAGCCATTGATCGAAGCCTTCGGCCTCGAACGCGACGCCCGCTCCAACGTCAAGGCCGACCACGAGAAGTACGTGACCAACGTCCCGGGCGTCTTCGCCGCGGGCGATTGCCGTCGCGGTCAGTCCCTCGTCGTCTGGGCCTTCAACGAAGGCCGTGGCGTCGCCCGCGAGTGCGATAAGTTCCTCATGGGATCTTCAGAGCTCCCGTAATCTTCGCGCCAGTCGTCGTACGAGGCCCGACTCACCCGAGTCGGGCTTCCTCGTGTCAGGATGGTGACGACCGCAGCGATACCACCGACACACCGCCGTGCGGGATCGTCACACGACGTCCGTGTTCATATCGTGAATATGTCAACCGCGTGGCGAAGTCCGCTCACTTCACGCACCTGTCACTTATGATAAAGCAACCCGTCACAACTACGGAAAATTCCG
>DBCR01000035.1 GCA_002293125.1 Opitutia bacterium UBA953 | reverse complement strand
GCGAAGAAGAGCGCCGGCGAGATCAAGGACGCGCTCAAGGCCAGCTCCGGCCTCTCCGAAGCCTTCGGTCGCATGGCCGATCACCTCGGCCGCAACGGCGTGAACCTCGACGAAGTCCAAGGCCGTCCTCGGCGTCTCCGCTCACGCAGGACACGAAGACCGAACTCTTCACCGGCGCCAACGCCGAGGCCGCCAACCGCGACCTCGTGGCCAAGCGTACCGGCCGCAAGGGCTTCGAGATCCCGACCACGTTCTAAGCTCCACCGACGAAGCGGAGCGGTCGCAAGGCCGCTCCGCTTTTTCATCTCCAGACCAAATCACCCCTCCCATGAAAAAGAACCTGCTCCTCCTGAGCCTCACGGCCGCCACCCTCCTCATCGTCGGCTGCGCCAACGATGCCCAGAACACCGCCACCAAGGCCGCCCCGGGCGCGCCGAAGGGTAACCCCAACAAGGTCGAGATCTTCAACCGCAAGGACCTCACGGGCTTCAAGAAGCTCGGCGGCGAAGCCACCTACGCCGTCAGCCCCGAAGGCCACCTCGTCGGCACCTCCACCCTCAATACGCCGAACACCTTCCTCGCCACCGACAAGGACTACGGCAATTTCGTGCTCGAGTATGACTTCAAGAACGACCCGCGCCTGAACTCGGGCGTGCAGTTCCGTAGCCGCTCCGAAGCCAAGGAAGTCACCTACAAGGGCGGCGACGGCAAACCCGCCAAGGTCCCGGTCGGCCGCGTCCACGGCTACCAGGCTGAAATCGATACCGATCCGAAGAACGTAAAGAAAGACGCCACCGAGGCCCGCATGTGGTCCGCCGGCCTCTACGAAGAAGGCCGTCGCGGCTGGATCTTCCCCGGTTTCGGCGGCGGTGACGCCCTCGCCTTCTCCAAGCAGGGCCGCGAGATCACCAAGATCGGCGAATGGAACCACGTGAAGGTGGAAGCCAACGGCCCCCGCATCCGCACCTGGATCAACGGCGTGCAGCGCGTCGATGTCCGTGACGACGGCTACAAGACCGGCTTCATCGCCTTCCAGGTCCATGGCATCGGCAAGGACGCCGCCAAGGCCGGTACGACGGTCGAATGGCGCAACATCACCCTGACGAAGATCAACGACAACAGCCTGTCCGACTCCGAGAAGGCCGACGGTTGGAAGCTCCTCTTCGACGGCCGCTCCAGCAAGGGCTGGCGCTCCGCCAAGGGCCCGGATTTCCCGAAGGCCGGCTGGTCCGTCGAGAAAGGCATGCTCCATGTCGCCAAGGGCGACGGCAAGGAATCCGCCAATGCCGGCGACATCATCACGATCAATCGCTACAAGGAGTTCGAAGTCTCCGTCGACTTCAAGCTGACCAAGGGCGCCAACAGCGGACTGAAGTACTTCGTGCAGCCGAACCTCAACCAGGGCGCCGGCTCGGCCTTCGGCCTGGAGTTCCAGATGCTCGACGACGCCGTCCACCCGGACGCCAAGCTCGGCCGTGATGGCAACCGCACGGTCTCCTCGCTCTACGATCTGAAGACCGCCACGAACAAGCGCGCCAACCGTATCGGCGACTGGAACAACGCCTACGTCGTCGCCAAGGGCACCAAGGTCGAACACTGGCTCAACGGCCGCCTGGTGATCTCTTACGACCGTAGCACCCAGGAGTTCCGCGACCTCGTCGCGAAGTCCAAGTATGCCGATCCTAAGTACGGCAAGAACTTCGGCGAGTGGGCCGACGGCCACATCCTCCTGCAGGAACACGGCGACGAAGTCTGGTTCAAGAACGTGAAGATCCGCGACCTCGCCCCGGCTCCGAAGCCGGCCGCGAAGGGTGGCAAGAAGGCTCCGGCCAAGAAGGCCGACGCCCCGGCCAAGAAGTAAGCCTGGCCTGAGGCTCCTGCGAAGGCCGGACGACATAAGTCGCCCGGCCTTTTCTTTGGCCAAGTGGCTGAGGCGTTGCATGCCGCCCGACGCTCGGCTTAGTAGGCACAACCCCAAGCCATGCGCCCCACTCTGCTCTTCGCCGCCCTCTGCGCCACCTTCGCCGGACTCAACGCCGCCGAACCGAAGCGGCCGAACATCCTCTTCGTCATCGCCGACGACTGGGGCAACGGTCACGCGGGCGCCTATGGCTGCTCTTGGATCAAGACCCCGAACTTCGACCGCGTCGCCAAGGAAGGCCTGCTCTTTCTCAACGCCTACACGCCCACCGCCAAGTGCGCCCCTTCGCGCTCAAGCATCATGACCGGACGTCACCCGTGGCTCCTTGGCGCCGCGGCGAACCACACGCCTACCTTCCCGCCGGAGATCGGCATCCTCCCCGAAGCCCTCGACAAGGCCGGCTACTTCTACGCTTCGACCGGCAAGGTCTGGGGACCCGGCGAATCGCACAAGGCCGATGGAACGCCGCGCCCGATGACGGGCAAGGTCTTCGCCCGCCGCAAGGCCGCGCCGCCGGCCAAAGCCATCGCGAACAACGACTACGCGGCCAACTTCGCCGACTTCCTTCAAGAGACCTCGGCCGATAAACCTTGGCTCTTCTGGCTCGGCTTCCAGGAACCCCACCGCGCCTACGAAGAAGGCAGCCATGCGCGCTTCGGCAAGAAGCTGGCCGACGTGGACCGCGTGCCCAAATACTGGCCCGACAACGCGACCGTCCGCGGTGACATGCTTGATTACGCAGTGGAGGTCGAACACCTCGACGCCCAGCTCGGCAAGGTGCTGGCTCAGCTCGAAGCCCGCGGCGAACTGGACCGCACGCTGATCATCGTGACTTCCGACAACGGCATGCCTTTCCCCCGGGTGAAGGGCTCGACCTACGAGAACGCCAACCACCTGCCCTTCGCGATCCGCTGGCCCGCCGGCATCGCCCGCCCGGGTCGCAAGGTCTCCGACTACGTAGGCTTCGCCGACCTCGCGCCCACCTTCCTCGAGGCCGCCGGCCTGACCTGGGAAAAATCCGGCCTGCTCCCGGCGTCGGGTCGCAGCCTCTTCGATATTTTCAAGTCTGATGGCGCCCAATCCCTGCCCGGACGTGACTTCACGTTGATCGGCCGCGAACGCAACGACCTCGGTCGCCCGCACGACGAAGGCTACCCGGTCCGCGGCATCGCCAAGGGCGGCATGCTCTACCTTGAGAACGCCGAGCCTTCCCGCTGGCCGGCCTGCAATCCCGAGACCGGCTACCTCGACACCGACGCGAGCCCGACGAAGACTTTCCTGCTCGAAGCGCGCCGCGCCGCCGGGAAGGATCCTTTCTGGGAACTCTGCTTCGGCATGCGCCCCGGCCAAGAACTCTACGACCTCAGCGACGACGTGGACTGCGTGAAGAACCTCGCCCAGATCCGCACCGCCGACGTCGAGAAACTGCGCACGCAGATGTGGGCTGAACTCAAGGCCCAAGGCGACCTCCGGGCGCTGGGCCGCGGCGCCGAATACGAGGCCTTCCCCCACCCAGACCAACGTCGACGGGGTTTCTACGAACGCTACATGGGCGGGGAACTTCTCGACGCAGGCTGGGTCAAGAAAGATGACTTCGAGAAAGCCCCCCTGAAATAATCTCATGCGAATTCCTGCCTTGCTCCTGAGCCTCTTCGCCGCCGCGGCCTTCGCCGCATCGACGCCAGAACGCCCGAACATCCTCTTCTTCTTCGCCGATGACTGGGGCCGCTTCGCGCGCATCTACGCCGAACATGGCAATCTGGCCGGCACCAACGGACTGCTCCGCACGCCGAACCTCGATCGTCTCGCCAAGGAAGGCGTGCTCTTCCGCAACGCCCACGTCAACGCGCCCTCCTGCACTCCCTGCCGCAGTTCCTTGCTGTCGGGTCAGCACTTCTGGCGTACCGGCCGCGGCGCCATCCTCCAAGGCGCGGTTTGGGACGAATCGATCCCGACCTATCCCCTGCTCCTGCGCGACGCCGGCTATCACTTGGGTAAGTCTTATAAGGTCTGGAGCCCTGGATCGCCGCATGATGCCCCATACGGGGGCCAGCAGCACGCCTTCGAGAAGTCAGGCGGGCGCTTCAACAACTTCTCCGAGAACGCGACTGACCTCGTGGCGAAGGGCGCCACGGCCGAGGCCGCCCGCGGCAAGCTCCTCGAAGAAGTCCGCGGTAATTTCAAGGCGATGCTCGCGGCGAAAACCGCCGGCCAGCCCTTCGCTTATTGGTTCGGGCCGACCAACACCCACCGTGCTTGGGTACGCGGCAGCGGTCAGAAACTCTGGGGCCTCGATCCCGAAGCCCTGAAGGGCAAGCTGCCGGCCTTCCTG
>DBCR01000033.1 GCA_002293125.1 Opitutia bacterium UBA953 | reverse complement strand
CGGCCCGACCGCCGACCACTATCGTGCGATCATGCGTCCTGGCGCGGGCGCAGGCTCGCTGGTCACCGTCGAGCTACGCGAAGGCGCGATGCGCCGCGTCTACGATCGCCTGGCGGTGGTCAAGGGTCCCAGCTTCGGCCTCGCCTTTACCATCGCGTCGCCGTTCCTTTGGCTCGCGCATTTCGAAGAAGTGACGAATGAGCAGGGGAGGGCGCATCTCCGTGCCGCCGGCCTCGACCCCGATCTCTTGCGCATCTCCGTCGGCCTCGAGCCGATCGAGGAGATCTGGACGGCGTTCGAAGCAGCGCTCGCCAAATAAAAGACCCGCCTCGCGGCGGGTCGGTTATCTTCAGTTCGAAGATTTGGTCGGGCTCGCGGGCTCGTCATCCGCATCCTCATCGTCGTCTTCGTCAGCCTTCGCGACAGGCTTCTTGGCCCCGGCTTTCTTGGCGGTACGGGCCTTGAGCATACGCTCGCGGAAAGCGGCCCGCTCTTTCTCCTGCAGGGCCGGGGCGCCTTCGTCCACCGTGGCGAGGGAGGCGTCGAAGATGTTGCGGTAGGCCGCCTCGGAGTCGGTCGAGCGTTTACGTGCGACCTTGTATTCAGCGTAGGCTTTGGTGGTGAGAGCCCGGTCGGCCTTGGCCTGCTGTTCGGCGGCCATGACCTCCGGCAGGGCGTTCGTCGCCTTGCGCGCGGCGACAAGCCGGGAGTGCTCCGGATCGGTGGATGGGCCTACCTCCTTGGCGGGAGCGGCGGCGAGCTGGGCGTGAAGACCGACGGCGAGAAGCGCGGCGGCCAGGGTGGTTTTGATGTTTATCATGGTGTTGGGTGGGAACGGGCTTGAAGGAAGCGTGTCGTAACAGAACAATTCAAGTCCCTCTCCCTGAGGTTCACCCCATGAGTTCAACCCCTCGCTTCCTTCTGGGAGCTCTTTTGTTGTTCCCGCTCGCTTTGCTGGCTCAGGGTAAGAAGCGGCCCGACCTGCCGCTGGAGATGTCCCGCCTGCCCGCGGTACCGACGATGCCCGACGCCTTCCCCCAGGTCATCGGCACGCAGGTGTTCGGCCCGGCCTACAAGTTCACCAAGGACGAGGCGGTGCTCGAGGCCGCCAAGGGCATCAGCGCGATGGGCTCGCGCATCCTTAAGATCAACGCGGTCTCCGGCCAGCAGCTGACTCCCTATATCGCGATGCCCTTCACGCACTACGTGCTGTGGTACCGTTCCTCGAACGAGTGGACGAAAGGATTCACGCCCGAGCTCAAGCGCCGCGAATACAACGCCGTCTACCACTTCACGAAGGACCTGCTCACCCGCTATGATACGGCGGGCAAGACCTTCTTCCTCGGTCACTGGGAAGGCGACTGGTATCTCCTCCCGGATAAGGACGTCAAGAAGGACGCCTCGCCCGAGCTTATCGCGGCGATGATCGAATGGTTCAGCATCCGCCAGAAGGCCGTCGACGACGCCCGCTCCGAAGTGTCCTACGCCAAGTGCCGCGTGTATACCTACGCTGAGGTCAACCGCGTCCGCGACGCGATGAAGGATGGCCGCAAGCGGCTCGTGAACGCAGTGCTCCCCAAGGCGAACGTCGATTTCGTCTCCTATTCCGCCTACGACTGTCAGCTGCTCCCGGGGGAAGAGATCCGGGCCACGTTGGACTACGTCAACGCCCAGCTCCCCGCCAAGGCGGGCCTCCCTGCGAAGCGCGTCTTCATCGGCGAGTGCGGCCTTTCCTGGAAGGCCTGCGGCGCCGACGGCGCGAAGCACGACCAACGCAATCGCGAGATCCTCGCCAAGTTCATGACTTGGAAGCCGGCGATGGCCTTGTTCTGGCAGTATTATAACAACGAGGTCGTCGACGGCGAGCAGGTCGGCTTCTGGCTCGTCGACAACAAGAACAACAAGACCCCCCTCCACGCGACGTTGACGGAACTTTTCGCCGCCCAGGAAGAAGCGGCCCGGGAAATGCGCGGGCGGACCCGACGCCTGCCTGGTTTCGAGGAGATGGCCTCATTCAGCGAGAACTGGCTCAACGCCCGCGCGCCGCGCTGAACGTCTCCGCGCTTGAGCCTGCCCGCCGACGGACGACATTGACCCCATGCGCAATAAGCTGCTCATCGAGGCCGTCGGGACTTTCTTCCTCTGCCTTGCCGCCTTGGTCTCGTCCAACGCGCTCCCGGTCGCCGCTTTGCTTTGCGCCCTCATCTACATGGGCGCCCCGGTATCGCTTACCCATTATAACCCCGCCGTCTCGCTCGCCTTCCGCCTGCGAGGCCGCTCCAGCTCCCGCGCCCTCTGGTCCTACGTCGGCGTCCAGCTGACGGCTGCCGTCCTCGCCGCACATGTCGCCGGTTATCTCCTCGGTCATGACGGTGATCATGCCAAGGCCGCGGTCCATGCTTTTGGCGAGTCCGCCTTCACGGGATTCGGCGTCACCGCGGTCATCGAGCTGCTCTGCACTTTCGCGCTGGCCTTCATCATCCTGATGGTCGGGACCTCGCGCCTCACGGCCGGCAACAGTTATTTCGGCCTAGCCATCGCGGTGGCTGTCCTTGGCCTCTCGGGTACGTTTGGAGATTTCAACCCGACCATGAATCCGGCCGTCTCGCTGGCGTCGGCGCTGGTGGGCGTTCTCGCCGCGCTCCTCGACGGGCTTATCGGCACCAAGACTTTCGTCACGGAAACTCTCTTCTTGGCTAAGGTCGCCCCGCGCATCTTGGCCGAGATCGTCGTCCAGTTTGTTGGCGCCGCCTTAGCGGCTTGGTTCTTCCGGGTGCTCTTCCCTGAAGACCGGTAAATTTCAGCAGGATGGCTTGAATCGGGCCAGTCACCTATCAAGGTGTGGGCATGAACCCGCTCTTCGCCATCCATAAGCATTACGGCTCCCTGCTCCTGCTGCTCATCCTGATCGTGATTCTCGTCGCCCTTTTCAAGGGACCGCACACCAAGCTCCAGCGCATCGTCACCGTGCTCGTCGACATCAATCTCGTCGTGGGCATCGTCGCCTTCTTCCAGACCGTCCGTCCGATCTCCTGGTTCCACCCGATCCTCGCCCTCGCCGCCGTCGGCCTCCTGCACGCCGCCTCGAAGAGCGAAGACAAGGCCAAGGTCGTCCGCTGCTTCTCGATCGCGCTCGTGCTCCTGATCGCCGCCTGGGCGGTCAACGCTTCTTGGGGCCCGGAATGGTTCAAGACCAACTTCGTGAAGCTGCCGGCCGTAGCGGTCATCGCCAAGTAAGTTTAGCAAGATACGGTCAGGTTACGGCGGCCCGGACATCGTCCAGGCCGTTTGACTTCCCATTGACCCGAGGCTCGTTGAAGCGACACTCAAGGAACTCGTCTGATGTATCGCCTCGCCCTCAACATGCTCTTCGGAGACCGCGCCAAGCTCGCGATGCTCCTGTGTGGCCTGGCGTTCTCGGCTTTGCTGATGGCCCAGCAGAGCTCGGTCTTCTTCGGCATCATGAGCTGGACCTATACGCCGATGGTCAACATCCGCGCCCAGGTCTGGGTGAGCGACCCGATGGTCGAGCAGGTTAATGATGCCAAGCCGCTCCGCGATACCGACCTCGGCCGCGTCCGCTCGGTCGACGGGGTCGCCTGGGCCGCCCCGCTCCACACTTCCTTCGTCCAAGCGCGCATGGAGGACGGCAACTTCAAGCTGATCACGCTCGTCGGCATCGACGCCGACACCTTCGCCGGCGCCCCGGCCGTCCTCACGCAGGGCCGCATCGAGGACCTGCGCCTCCCTGATACGGTCATCGTCGACGAATGGGGCGCCGCGCTGATGGGACGCATGACCGTCGGTCCGGACGGCAAGCCGCGCTCCATCCCGCTCCAGGTCGGCGACACTTTCGAGATCAATGACATCCAGGCGCGCATCGTCGGCATCTGCAAAGTGAAGCGCGCCTTCACCGGCGGACCGTTCGTCTACACGACCTATGATCGTGCGAAGGGCTATACGCTCGGAGCCCGCCGCACGCTCAGCTTCATGCTCGTCGAGCCGCAGAAGGGCGTGACGCCCGCCGAGCTCTGCGACCGCATCGAACGCGATACGGGCCTCAAGGCGTGGACGGCGGACACGGTGATCTGGAGTTGGGGCGAGCGTAGCCTCGCGCGTAATACCTTCTGGTGGTTCTGGACCAACACCGGTATCCCGTTCTCCTTCGGCACGGCGGTGCTGCTCGGCCTGTTCGTCGGCATCGCCATCTCGGGTCAGACGTTCTATTCCTTCGTCCTCGAAAACCTGAAATATTTTGCGGCCATCAAGGCGATGGGCGCGGGCATGGGCGTCATCGCCCGCATGCTCTTCGTGCAGGCCTTCACCGCCGGCCTCATCGGCTTCGGCCTCGGCGCCGGGATGGCGCAGGGCATCGGGCGCGTGATGATCGAGAAGGGCATGCCGCCGTTCGTGATGTACCCGCAGATCCTCTGGGCGACGTTCGCCCTGGTGCTGGGCATCAGTTTCGTCTCCGCCCTCATCGGCATCATCAAGGTGTCGCGCGTCGACGCCGCCTCCGTCTTCCGCGGATGAGCCACCTCGCCCACACCGTCGCCCTCCGCGCCTCCGGCGTCGACATGTTCTTCGGCACGCAGGAGAACCAGGTCGTCGCCCTCCGGCAGGCGGACTTCGAAGCCCGCCGCGGAGAGCTCATCATGCTCGTCGGGCCCTCGGGCTGCGGGAAGACGACGCTCCTCTCCGTCATCGCCGGCACCCTCACCCCGCAGGCGGGTTCGGTCGAGGTCTTCGGCCAGCGCCTCGATGGCCTCGGCCAGGAAGAGCTCACGGCGTTCCGCCGCAAGCACCTCGGCTTCGTCTTCCAGTCGTTCAACCTCATCCCCACGCTCACCGTGATGGAGAACGTGATGGTGACTCTGCTCATCCAGGGTCGCCCTTACGACGAAGCCCACGCCCGCACGCTCGCCATCATCGATAAAGTCGGCCTCAAGGGCCGCGAGGAAAGCCGCCCCAACGCGCTCTCCGGCGGTCAGCAGCAGCGCGTCGCGATCGCCCGCGCGCTCGTCCACGAGCCGCCGCTCCTGATCTGCGACGAACCGACCTCAGCCCTCGATAAGGACACCGGCGGCCACATCATGCAGCTCGTCCGTGACCTTTCCCGTTCGCCCGAACGCTGCGTGGTCGTCGTCACCCACGACCACCGCATCTTCCGCTTCGCTGACCGCATCGCGGAGATGGAAGACGGCCGGATCAGCCGCGTGGTCGACGATCCCAAGCTGCTCGACACCACCCATCTCTAATCCTCCTTATGTTCAAGAAACGCATCCTGCTCTTCGCCCTCGCCCTTGCCGGCGCGATCGCCGCCCTGCAGCTCACCCGCGGCACGGCCAACGAGGCGCCGATCAAGCCGCCGCCCTATGAGCCCGCTACGCGCGATAAGGACGGCCTGATCGCCGCCGCCGGCCTCATTGAAGCGGCCGCCGAGAATACGCTCCTCGGCTCGCCTACGTCCGGTACCGTCGCGAAGGTCCATGTGAAGGTCTGGGATAAGGTGAAGGCCGGCGACCCGATCCTGACCCTCGACGAGCGTGACCTCCGCGCCCAGCACGCGGTGCAGAAGGCCGCGGTCTCCGCCGCCGAAGCCACCGCCGAGCGTGCCGAAGATGCGGCCCGTCGCTGGACTGGCATCAAGGACAGCGGCGCGGTCTCCGCGTCCGAACTCCTTTCTTACCAGATGGCCGCCAAGGAGGCGAAGGCGAAGCTGGCCCTCGCCAAGGCCCAGCTCGACCAGACGGCGGTCCTGCTCGATCGTCTCGTGCTTCGCACGCCCATCGACGCGACCGTGCTCCAGGTCGGCGTCCGGGTCGGCGAATTCGTGGCGGCCGGCGCCAAGGCCCCCGTCGTCCTCGGCGACATCACTCGCCTGCAGATCCGTTGCGACGTCGATGAGCAGTTGGCCACGCGCATGCGCGAAGGCCTGCCCGCCAAGGGTTACCTGAAGGGCGAAAGCTCCCTCGCCGGCGGCAAGGACCGGTCCATCGCCTTGAAGTTCGTCCGCATCGAACCCTTCGTCATCCCGAAGACCTCGCTCACTGGCGCGAGCATCGAGCGCGTCGACACCCGCGTGCTGCAGGTGATCTATCAGTTCGATCGCCCCGCGGACCGCGTGCTCTTCGTCGGCCAGCAGATGGACGTCTATATCGACGCTTCTCAAAATGCTCCGGGTAAATAAGAGCTTCCTCCTCGCGGCGCTGGTCCTCGCAGGTTGCGCCCATGATCCGACGGCGAAGCCCGTGACCAGCGTCACGGCCCCGGCGTTCTCGCAGGCTGGCGCCGTCGCCGACGCGAAGTGGGCGGAAGCGTTCGGTGATTCGGCCTTGCTCGAACTCATCGCGCAGGCACGCAAGAACAGCCCGGATCTCGCCATCGCTCGCGCGCGTCAGCGTGAAGCGGTGGCCTTGCTTGCCTCCGCCAATGCCGGCGATCAGCCCGCCGTTGCCGTCGGCGCCGGCCTGGAATCATCCCGCATCTCGCTGGAGACCGGTCGCGTGCCGCTCGGCGTCGGCATCCCGCGTCGCACCGACGTCGGCGCCGCTGGCGTGAAGGCTTCTTGGGAACTCGACATCTGGGGCCGCGAGGCAGCCAAGTCCAAGGCCGCCGAAGCCGATTTGCGCGCGGCTAAGTTCACGACCCAACAGGCGGATCTCGCCCTGTCTGCCGAAGTCGCCCGGATATGGTTCGCCGTTCGCGGCGCTCGCGAGCAGCTCGCCCACCTGGAAGCCGAATTCGCGACGCGCCGGCGCGAGATGGAGATTATCGAGAAGACCGTCGTCGCAGGCTTGCTCGACTCCGATCCGCTTTCCTCCGCGCGTCTCGCCGCCGCGCAGGCCAAGGTCGACGAAGGACTCGGCCGCCGCCGCCTCGCCGCCGCCGAGAATGCTCTCCGCGCCCTGATTGGTTCCACCCCAGGCGTCCCGCTGCCGGTGGCCCAAGGATCCGCCGCGATGCCGACCTTTGGTGCGGGCGTGCCCTCGGCCCTCTTGCTGCGTCGTCCCGACCTCGCCGCAGCGGCCGAGCGGATCGATGCCGCGCTCGCGCGCGAAGGTGCCGCCATCGCCGATTTCTATCCCTCCGTCACGCTCAATGGCCAGGTTGGCTGGCAGGCTGATCCGGCTTCGCGTGTGGGCCGGGGCTCATCGAGTTTCTGGATGCTGACGCCGTCGGTAGACTTGCCGCTCTTCGACGCTGGTCGGCGCGAAGCTAACCTCGAGGTCGCCCGCGCGCGCATCGACGGCTCTGGAGCGGAATGGACGAAGGCCGTCCTTGGCGCCTTCCGCGAAGTCGAGGATGCGCTCGCCGATCTGCGCGAGCTCGCCATGCAGGAGGAACTGACGGCCCGGGTGCTCACCGCGGTGCGCGTCCGGCTTACCAATGCCGAGGCCCGCCGCCAGGCCGGCCTCGCGACCGAGACCGAGATCCTCGTTGCGCGTCGAGACGAAGCCACGGCCGCCCGCACGCTCTCGCTGGTCGTCTGGGAGCGCCGCCAGGTCGCGGTCCGTCTCGCCGCCGCCACCGGCGGCGGTTGGTCCGCCGAGTAACTGGCCAAAGAAGAAGGGCGTCCTTGCGGACGCCCTTCCTGTTTCTCTCCAAGCGCTTAGGCCTTGATCTGCGGACGCTTAGGATCCGGCCAGTCGATGTGGAAGAACTCGCCGCGGGGCTTGTCCTTGCGTTCGTAGGTGTGGGCGCCGAAGAAGTCGCGCTGACCTTGGAGCAGGTTCTGCGGGAGGTTCTCGGTGCGGTACGAGTCGAAGTACGAGAGCGCCGAACCGAGGGTCGGCACGGGGATGCCGTGCTTCACCGCGAGGGCGATGACCTTGCGCCAGTTCTTCTGCGCCTTCTTGACGGTCTTCTTGAAGTACGGGTCGAGGAGAAGGTTGGCCAGACGAGGCTTCTTGCCGAAGGCCTCGGTGATCTTCTGGAGGAAGCGGGCGCGGATGATGCAACCGCCGCGCCAGATCTGGGCGATCTCGCCGAAGTTGAGCTTCCACTTGTATTCGTTCTGGGCTTCGCGCATGAGCTGGAAACCTTGGGAGTAGGAGCAGATCTTGGAGCAGTAGAGGGCGTCGCGGATCTGTTCGATGATCTTAGCCTTGTCGGGATTGGTCATCGCGCGCTTCGGACCACGGAGGGCCTTGGCGGCGGCGACGCGCTCATCCTTCACGGCGGAGAGGCAACGGGCGAAGACGGCTTCGGCGATGGTCGGGGCGGCGACGCCCATGTCGAGGGCGTTGGCGCTCGTCCACTTGCCCGTGCCCTTCTGGCCGGCGGTGTCGAGGATGACGTCGACCAGCGGGACGCCGGTCTCAGGGTCCTTCTGCTTGAGCACCTTGGCGGTGATCTCGATGAGGAAGGAATTCAGGTCGCCCTTGTTCCATTCTTCGAAGGTGGTGCCGATCTCGTCCGGGGTCATGCCGAGGAGGCCGCGCATGAGGTCGTAGGCTTCGCAGATCATCTGCATGTCGCCGTACTCGATGCCGTTGTGGACCATCTTCACGTAGTGGCCGGCACCGTCGGGGCCGATATGGGCCACGCAGGGGACGCCGCCCTTGATGGGCTTGCCCGGGGTCGCGCCGGTGAGTTCGACGCCGGTGACGGCATCGACCTTGGAAGCGACGGCTTCCCAGATGGGCTTGAGCTCGGCCCAGGCGGCGGCATCGCCACCAGGCATGAGGGACGGACCGAAGCGGGCGCCTTCTTCGCCACCGGACACGCCGGAGCCGATGAAGCGGAGGCCCTTGGCCTTAAGTTCCTTTTCGCGGCGGATGGTGTCCGTCCAGAGGGCGTTGCCGCCGTCGATGATGATGTCGCCCGGCTCGAAGGCCGCGGCGAGCTCGTTGATCACGGCGTCGGTCGGGCCGCCGGCCTTGACGAGGATGACGGCTTTGCGGGGCTTCTTGAGGGAGGCCGCGAAATCCTTGATGGTCGGGCAGCCGGTCAGCTTGCCCGGGGTCTTCGGGTTTTCTTTCACGAACTCGTCGGTCTTGGCGGTCGTGCGGTTGTACACCGAGATCGCGAAGCCGTGGTCGGCGATGTTGAGGGCGAGGTTCTGACCCATGACGGCCAGACCGATGAGACCAATGTCGGATTGCATAAGAGGAGCCAATGCGAACCCCCG